>NZ_JBCEBL010000014.1:0-177498 GCF_049472615.1 Azospirillum sp. 11R-A
GAACAAGCATATGCGCTTTCGGTAACAGCGTCGGTCTTGTGCCTCGGTGACCTGGTGGTCATGGCGAGGTGTCAAACACCCGATCCCATCCCGAACTCGGCCGTGAAAAGCCTCCGCGCCAATGGTACTGCGTCTTAAGACGTGGGAGAGTAGGTCGCCGCCAGGTCGCTCAGGCACAAGAGACGCTCCTTACACAAAACGCAAATGCTTGCATCTTCACACTGATCGGAAACGCCCCGCCTCGAATGAGACGGGGCGTTTCGCTGTTCGGGCCGGATCGCCGCAATTCGAAAGCAAGCGGCGGAGTGTGCCGGTTTGTCCTGCGGTTCAGAGTGCTCTCTCATCACACCACGGAACCTGTAAGGTTCGTGAAGAGAGAGGGACACATGACCGTCGCACTCGATGCTGCCGCCCCTGCCATTGCCGATCCTGCCATCACCGATGTGGAGGCGGAGCGCTGGGAGGCGTTGCGCCGCCGCGATCCTGCCGCTGACGGGCGGTTCGTTTATGCGGTCCGCAGCACCGGCGTCTATTGCCGGCCAAGCTGTGCCGCACGGCCGGCACGGCCGGAGAATGTCGCCTTCTATGCCACCAATGCCGAGGCCGAACAGGCGGGCTTCCGGCCCTGCAAACGCTGCCGGCCGGATGGGCCGAGCCAGGGCGACCGCCGTGCCGAGGCCGTTGCCGTTGCCTGCCGCCTGATCGAGGAGGCGGAGGAGGCGCCCCAGTTGGATGAACTCGCGGCGGCGGCCGGGATGAGTCCGCACCATTTCCACCGCATCTTCAAGCAGGTGACCGGGGTCACCCCGCGGGCCTATGTCCAGGCCCAGCGTGCCGCCCGCGTCGCCGACGCCTTGCAGCAGGCCGGCAGCGTGACCGAGGCGATCTATGAGGCCGGCTATGGGTCTTCCGGACGGTTCTACGAAACCGCGGGCGCGCGGCTGGGAATGACGCCCACCAGCTATCGCAGGGGTGGAGCGGGGGAAACGATCCGCTTCGCGGTCGGCATTTCCTCGCTGGGCTCGATCCTGGTGGCGGCGACGGAGCGCGGGGTGTGTGCGATCCTGCTCGGCGACGACCCGGACCTGCTGCTCCGCGATTTGCAGGACCGCTTTCCCAGGGCGGAGCTGATCGGGGGCGATCCGGCTTTCGAGGCCACGGTGGCGCAGGTGGTGGGGTTCATCGAGGTGCCGGGGACGGGCCTTGCCCTGCCGCTGGATATCGGCGGCACCGCTTTTCAGCAACGGGTATGGCAGGCGCTGCGTGCCATTCCGGCCGGCAGGACCGCCAGCTATGCCGAGATCGCCACTGCCATCGGCGAGCCGGCGGCGGTGCGGGCGGTGGCGCGCGCCTGTGGGGTCAACCCACTGGCGGTGGCGATTCCCTGCCATCGGGTGGTGCGGTCGGATGGTGGCCTGTCCGGCTATCGCTGGGGCGTGGAGCGCAAGCGGGACCTGCTGGACCGCGAACGTAAGGAGGCGACACGGTGATGGCGCTGGAGGATCTGGACTGGACGCGCATCGGCGCGGAACTGGAGTCGGTGGGCCATGCCGTCATGGGGCCTCTGCTGGATGGGGAAAGCTGCAAGGCCTTGGCGGGGCTCTATGGGCAGGACGCTCCCTTCCGCAGCCGGGTGGTGATGGAGCGACATGGCTTCGGCAAGGGCGAGTACAAATATTTCAGCCACCCGCTGCCGGAGCCGATTGTGGCGCTGCGTGCGCCGCTTTACCGCCGGCTGGCACCGGTCGCCAACCGCTGGGCCGCTGCGATGGGGCTCGACACCCGCTATCCCGCCGAGCATGCCGGGTTTCTGGAGCGCTGCCATGCGGCTGGACAGACCCGTCCAACGCCGCTGCTGCTGAAATACGGTCCCGGCGACTACAACTGCCTGCATCAGGATCTGTATGGCGAGACGGTGTTCCCGTTGCAGGTCGCCATCCTGCTGTCGGCACCGGGAACGGACTTCACCGGCGGCGAGTTCGTCCTGACCGAGCAGCGGCCGCGCATGCAGTCGCGCACCACCGTTGTGCCGCTGGGGCTGGGGGAGGCGGTGATCTTCGCGGTGGACCAGCGCCCGGTGCAGGGCACCCGCGGGACCTATCGCGTCCGTCATCGCCACGGCGTCAGCCCGGTGCGCTCCGGAGCGCGCTATACAACCGGAATCATCTTCCACGATGCGGCTTGAGACGTCACCCTGCTGCCGACGGTGCCCGCGATCCCATGCCGCGTGCGGGCGAGTAGCCGCGCACTGCCAGGGCAGCGAACAGCAGGGTGGATCCGGCGACGACCGCCAGCGCCATCCCGTCGATCCGGCCAAAAAGGGCGAAGCGGATCAACTCCACCCCATGGGTGAACGGGTTGAGGCTGCACAGCCACCACAGCAGCGGGCCGGCCTCCTCCATGCGGTAGAGCGGATAAAGCGCGGAGGACAGGAAGAAGAGCGGGAAAACGACGAAGTTCATCACCCCGGCGAAATTCTCCAGCTGGCGGATGGTGGAGGCCAGCACCATGCCGAGCGCCCCCAGCATCAGCCCGTTCAGCAGCAGGGCCGGCAGCACGGTCAGCGGCGCCCAGGCCGGAAGATCGATGCCGTAGAGCCTGACGATGAGCAGGAAGGCCGCCACCTGGAGGATCGACACCACCACCCCGCCCAACAGCCGCGCCACCAGCAGGAAGGCGCGGGGCAGCGGGCTGGTCAGCAGGATGCGCATGCTGCCCATCTCGCGGTCGTAGACCATCGACAGCGACCCCTGCATGCCGTTGAACAGCTGGATCATGCCGATCAGTCCGGGCACGATGTAGACCTCGTAGGGGATGTAGGTCTCGTAGGGCGGGATGATGGCGATGCCGAGGGCCGCCCGGAACCCAGCGGCGAAGACGAACAGCCAGACCAGCGGGCGGACCAGCGCGCCGAGGAAACGTTCGCGCTGGTGGATGAAGCGCAGCACCTCGCGCGCAACGATTCCCTGGAAGGCGATTCCCCAGGTTCTGAGCTGCCGTCCGGTCATGCCGCGGCCTCCACGTCGGCGGCGGGTCGGGCGGCGGTCAGCCGGTCGAAACTCTCCGCCACGGTGGCGCAGCCGGTTTCGGCATTCACCGTGGCGACCGGCCCGCAGGCGCGCACCCGGCCGCGGTGCAGGACCACCGCATGGTCGGTGGCAGGGTCGATCTCGTCGATCAGGTGGGTGGCCCACAGCACGGCGATGCCGTCCTCCGCGCACAGGGCGTGGACATGGCGGATCAGGGTGCGGCGGGCGGGGATGTCCAGCCCGACCGTGGGTTCGTCCAGCAGCAGCAGGGTCGGGCGGTGCAGCAGGGCGCGGGCGATCTCCACCCGCCGGCGATGGCCGCCGTTCAGCGCCCGCACCTTTTCCCCCCGCCGTTCGAACAGCGACAGGCGGGTCAGTTCCGTCTCGATCCGCCGGTCGGCCTCGCGGCGGCCGATGCCGTGCAGCGAAGCGAAATAGCGCAGGTTCTGCAGCACCGTCAGGTCGAGGTCGAGGGTTGGCTGCTGGAACACCACGCCCAGCTCCGCCAGCGCCTTGCCCGGCGCCTGCACGATGTCGTGGCCGTGGATGCGCACCTGCCCGTCGGTCGGCCGCAGCAGCCCGGTGGCGAGCGCAAACAGCGTGCTCTTCCCCGCCCCGTTCGGCCCGAGCAGGCAGGTGAAGGCGCCGGGCATCACGCGAAAGCCGACATCCTCCAGCGCAAGGCGGTTTCCGCCATAGCCGTGGCGCAGCCCCTCGACCTCCAGTGCCGGCACCGTCATTCCGCCATTCCCTTCTATCTGACCTTTCCCTCTGTCAGCCCTTGACCGCCACGCCCCAGGGGTAACGGCCGACCTTGACGGTCTTGGTCACCTTCAGGCTGTCGACGTCGATCACCGACACGTCGCCGCTGACGCCGTTGGTGGTGTAGAGCATCTTCTGGTCCGGCGTCAGCGCCAGATGCCAGACGCGGCGGCCGACCAGCAGATAGTCCTTCACCTCGAAGGTCCTGGCATCCACCACCGCGACATGGTTGGCCGGGCCGAGCGCCACGAAGGCATAGCGGCCGTCGTCGGTCAGCTTGACGCCCACCGGCTGGATGCGGTCCTTGGCGACGCCCTTGATGTGGAAATCGACGACCTTCTTCACCTGGCGGGTGGCGGTGTCGATGACGCTGACCGTGCCGCCGATCTCCGATGACACCCACAGCTGCGAGCCGTCCTTGGTGAACTGGGCGTAGCGCGGGCGGGGGCCGACCAGCGTGTTGTCGACCACCGTGCGCTTTTCCATGTCGATCCAATGGACCATGCTGGTCGTCTCGGAGGTGTTGACGCCCCAGCGGCCGTCGGGACTGACGTCCATTCCCTCCGGCTCCACCCCGACATCGACCTGGAAGGCGACCTTGCGGGTCGGCACGTCGACCACGGTGACGATGTTGCTGTCCTCGTTGGCGATGATCAGGCTCTTGCCGTCGGGGCTGAGGGCGAACTGTTCGGGATCCTCGCCCGACGGCAAATTGTGGACCACCGTCTTGCTGGCAAGGTCGAAGACCTGCACCGTGTGGTCGTCGCTGGCGCAGATGAACAGCTGGGTTCCGTCCTTGGACAGGGTGATGCCGCGAGGGCGCTTGCCGACCTTGATGGTATCGGTGACCGCCATGGTCTTGCCGTCGATCACCGACAGCGTGTTGTCCTTCTCGTTCGACACATAGATGGTCTGGGCCGAGGCGGCGGACGCCAGGGTGGCGGCGATCAATGCGGCCAAGGAAATGCCGGTGAAGCGGGCGGCGGTCATGGCGTGGTCTTTCCTCGCGTCTTGCAGAGCGTTTCCGGTTGGTCGTAGCCCAGGCTGTCCAGCTCGGTCCGCGGGTGCAGGAAGCCCTCCTGCGGCGACACCGACACCAGCGAGCGGTCGGCGGCCAGCAGGACCGGCTGGCGCAGCTGGCCGTCCCAGGGCCGCAGGCTGAGCGGTGCGCCGCGGAAGGCGGACATGGTGAAGTCGGGCGACTGGATGAAGGCGATCAGGCGGTCGGGATCGGCGGTGCGGGCACGGGCGGCGGCTTCGCCGACGACGCGGACTGCGGTCCAGTCATTGTGGTCGCGCGCCGTCATCGGGCGCTTCGCCGCCGCCTTGAAGCGGGATTGCAGCTGTGCCGCCCCCCATTGCTCGTGCGTGCGGTGCCAGACGGTGGGGACCAGCCCCTGGGTGCCGGCGACCGGGCGCGGATCGGCGGTGCGGTAGGACAGATAGTCGCCGAACTCCCCGACCTCGTCGGCGACGACCAGCACGTCATAGGCCTTGGCCTGGGTGAAGACCGGGATCTCGGATTCGGCGGTGCGGTTGACGTCGCTTTCGGCCGTCCACTCCTTCTCTGCGACGATCTGGGCGCCGAAGCGCTTGGCGGCGCGGCGGACGGCATCGGCGTACAGCTTGTCCTCCGGCCGGCGGCCGGTGACCAGGAACCAGCGCGGCCAGCGCTTCTTCACCAGATATTGCCCGAGCGCGTCGGCCAGCATCGCCCGGCTGGGCGCCACATGGACAAGGTTGGCGGCGCAGGCGCTGCCGCGCAGGGCGTCGTCGGGCGCTGTGGCGTTCAGCAGCAGCAGTGTGCGCGCCTCCGGCAGCTTCGACAGCGCCTCCACCGTGGCGCCCGGCGCATCGACGACGACGAAGCGGTCGCCGCGGCCAGCCAGTTCGCGCAGGGCCGCGGCGGCATCGCCGTCCGGCGCAACCTCCACGCTGTCGAGCACGAAGGACTGCTTCAGGAACTTGCCGGTCGTGTTGTTGTCGGCGATGGCGAGCGATGCCCCGGCCAGACCGTCGTCGGCAGCCGGCTCGTCCGGGTTGGCGACGGAGGGAGGCGGCTCAGGCGTCTGCGACAGGAAGCCGATGCGGATCTCGCCCACGGCGTCGGCTGCTGTGCCGACACCGGGCGCCCCGGCCAGGAGCAGGGCGCCGAGTGCCGCCAGCGACACGCTGTTGAGAAGGCGGGGCAGGCGGAGCTTGGTCATCGTATCCGTCGGAATGCCAACAGTTTGGCGTGCAGCCTATCGGGCGACGCACAACTCCGGAATGCGACTATGGAAGCATGGACAGGGGACGGGGTGGGCAGGGCCGACCGGCCGAGGCCCGCCGACCGGGGACTGCCGGGCAGGACGGAGGGCATCTTGTACCAAAGTCCAATTATTGGCGTTGCGGAGCAATGGCTATCCTGCCAGCCCGTTCCCCGATGAACCCACCACTGCCGGGACCTGCCATGGCGATTGTGACCCGCCGCCGATTCCTGTCCGGACTGGCCGCGAGCTGTGCGTCCGCCGGGGCTGCGTCCATGCTTGGCGCCCGGCCTGCTGCCGCCCGGCCGCTGGACGAGGTGATGGAGCGCGGGCGGCTGCGCGTGGCGGTCTATCGCGAGTTTCCGCCATTTTCCTTCCAGCGCGACGGCACCCTGGTCGGCATCGACGTCGATCTGGCGCGAGCGATTGCAGGGAAGCTGGGCGTCAAGGCCGACATCTACGAGCAGATACCGGGAGAGACGGTATCGGACGATCTGCGCGTGGCGGTGTGGCGCGGCAGCCTGTTCGGCGGCGAGCTGGCCGACATCATGATGCACATCCCCTATGACAAGCGCTTCGGCCTGATGAATCCGGAGGCCGTGCTGTTCGGCCCCTATCATCAGGAGGTCTTCGCGCTCGCCCGCGATCCGCAACGGGTGCGCTCCGCCGTGCTGGCGACCCTGCCGGACGAGCCGATCGCGGTGGAGATCGACAGCGTTCCCGACTTCTTCCTGCTGGGTTTGCAGGGTGGCCGGCTGCGCAGCCGCATCATCCATTGCCCGACGCCGGAGGCCGCCATCGAAAAGCTGACCGCCGGCGAGGCGGCGGCGGTGCTGGCGCCGCTGAGCCAGGTGCAGGCGGCGCTCGGGACCAGGATGGAGCAGTTCCCAGTCACCACCGTGACCCTGCCGGGCATGATGACCTCCAGCTGGAACATCGGCATGGCGACCAAGGAGAACTCCCGCGACCTCGCCTACAGCATCGGCGACGCGGTGACGGCGCTGACCGAGGACGGAACGATGGCGAAGATTTTCGCCGCCTACGGCGTCACCCACACGCCGCCGCCGCTGGTGGAGTGAACCGGGGACAAGCGGATGGTTTGCCATATGGGTCGGGAGGGGTGGATGAGACACGCGCTGCGCCATATGGGACTTGCCAGTGCGATTCTCGTCGCCGCGGCTCCGGTCTTCGCCGCAAGCTCCCCGTCCGATCCGCTGAAGTCCGTGATGTGGGACATCCTGCGCGACCAGTATTTCGCCGGCGCTCCGGTCGTGTTCGACGCTGCGGTCAAGGTGACCGCTCCGGCGGCGGCGGAAGACACGCGCGCGGTGCCGCTTTCCGTCGATGCCACGGCGCTGGGACAGGTGGTGGAGATGGTGGCGATTGCCGACCTGAACCCCTTCCCGCTGGTGTTGCGCTACCATCCCGGCACTGCGGCGCCCTACATCGCCACCCGCATCAAGATCCAGCAGGCCACCGCCGTGCGCGGCGCGGCGCGGACCGCCGACGGGGTCTGGCATGTCTCCGGCGTGCTGGTCGACGCGGCGGGCGGCGGGTGCAGCGCGCCGCCGACGTCCTATGCCCAGAAGGACTGGGCCGATCATGTCGGCGAGGTGCAGGCTCGGCTGTGGCCGGCGGACGAGGACGGGGTGGCGCGGCTGCGGCTGCGCATCCGTCATCCCAACGACACCGGGCTGGTCGACGGCATCCCGGCCTATTTCGTCGAAACCCTGCAGGTGGATGCGCAGACTCCCGGCGGATCGCCGACGCTGGCGCGCATCGACAGCCTGGAGCCGGTGTCGGAGAATCCGGTCTTTTCGCTGGATCTCCGCCCGCCGCCGGACGCAACGGCGCTGATCCTGCGCGGCCGGGACAACCAGGGCGGCGAGATCCGGGCGACCATCCCGATGCCGCCGCCCGGCGCCAAGCCGGCGATGTCCCTGAAGCCTGCCGGGCAGCCGTGGAGTGTCGGGCAATGAGCATGCCGCTGTTGCGCCGGCTGATGTTGACCGCCGCTCTGACGGCCGGACTGATGTCGGGTGCGGCACAGGCTGCCGGGACGCCGACCTATGATCTGAAGCCGACGAGGATCGCCCCCGACACTTACGTCTTCGAAGGCTCCACCAAGCATTTCACCCGCGCCAACGGCGGGAACATCCTGAATTCGGGATTCATCGTCACGGCGGACGGGGTGATCGTCATCCAGACCGGCCCGTCCCGCCGCTATGGCGAGGAGATGCGCGCGGCCATCCGCAAGGTCACCGAGAAGCCGATCCGCAAGGTCTTCGTCAGCAACCTGCATCCGGATTACTGGCTGGGAAACCAGGCCTTCGCCGATGTGCCCGTCGCGGCGCTGCCCGGCACCATCGCCGGCATCCAGGAGGAGGGCAACGGCATCGCCGAGAACATGTACCGGCTGGTCGGCGACTGGATGCGCGGGACCGAGGTGACGCTGCCGACCGAGCCGGTCTATGGCTCGACCGTGAAGTTCGGCGACCACCGCCTGCGGCTGATCCCGCTGAGCGGCCACACCGCCGCCGACCTGATGATCCTGGACGAATCGACGGGCGTGCTGTTCTCCGGCGGCGTGGTGTTCTGCGACCGCACCCCGACCACGCCGCACGCCACCGTCGCCGACTGGCTGAGGGAGCTGGATGCGGTCGATGCGCTGGACATCCGGCTGCTGGTGCCCAACCACGGGCACATCCGTCCCGACAAGGCCTGCGTCGCCCAGACCCGCGACTGGCTGACTTGGCTGGACGGCACGCTGCGCCATGCCGTGGAGTCCGGCCTGGATATGGCCGAAGCGTTGGAGCTGCCGATTCCGGAGCGCTTCCAAGTGCTTGACGTGCTGCGGGAAGAGTATCGCCGCTCCGTTGCCCATCTCTGGCCGAAGATCGAGCAGGCAAGTCTGCCGCAGGTCAATTGACGGGCTGGCGACCCGGAGGAGAATGGACGCTTACGCCTGCTACTATCCGACAATTTACCCGACCGATCATCCGTCTACACTGCCGAATATCGTAGAGCGACGCGGCCCCTCCGGCCGCCAAAAGCTTGAAAAAGCCGCCCCGATTCCGTTCGCCACCGCCGGACCCGCCCGTCCGGCGGCAACGGGCGGGTCTTGCCCGGGCGGTGCCGTCATCATCAGTTTTGGGAGGCAACCGCACATGAAGCGCCTGGTTACAAGTCTCGCCCTGGCAGCCTCGCTGACCGCGTTCAGCGCCACCGGCGTCCTCGCCGCCGACGCCGGCGGTCCGTCCAGCGACGATCTGCTGAAGAGCGCCACCAACACCGAAGCGGTCCTGACCTATGGCATGGGGCCGCAGGCCCAGCGCTTCAGCCCGCTGACCGACCTGACTGCCGACACCGTCAAAAAGCTGGTCCCGGTCTGGTCCTTCTCCTTCGGCGGCGAGAAGCAGCGCGGGCAGGAAGCCCAGCCCATCATTTATGACGGCACCATCTATGTCACCGGGTCCTATTCCCGCCTCTATGCGGTCGATGCCCGCACCGGCCATAAGAAGTGGGAATACAACCACCGCCTGCCCGACGGCATCATGCCCTGCTGCGACGTGGTCAACCGCGGCGCCGCGATCTACAAGGACAAGATCTACTTCGCCACGCTGGACGCCCGCCTCGTCGCGCTGAACCGCGAGACCGGCAAGGTGGTGTGGAACAAGAAGCTGCAGGAATACAAGGAAGGCTATTCCAACACCGCCGCCCCGCTGATCATCGACGGCAAGATCATCACCGGCAATTCCGGCGGCGAGTTCGGCGTCATCGGCATGGTCGAAGCCCGCGATGCCGAAACCGGCGAGCTGGTCTGGCAGCGCCCGACCATCGAAGGCAACATGGGCACGCTGAACGGCAAGGACTCGACCGTCACCGGCAAGACCAACGCCAGCTGGCCCGGCGACATGTACAAGACCGGCGGCGGCGCCACCTGGCTGGGCGGCACCTACGACCCTGAAACCAAGACGCTGTTCTTCGGCACCGGCAACCCGGCGCCCTGGAACTCGCACCTGCGTCCGGGCGACAACCTCTACACCTCCTCCACGCTGGCCATCAATCCGGACAACGGCGAGATCAAGTGGCACTACCAGACCACGCCGCATGACGGCTGGGACTTCGACGGCGTGAACGAGTTCGTGTCCTTCGACCTGAAGAAGGACGGCAAGGTCATCAAGGCCGGCGGCAAGGCCGACCGCAACGGCTTCTTCTACGTCATCGACCGCACCAACGGTAAGCTGATCAACGCCTCGCCCTTCGTCACCAAGATCACCTGGGCCAAGGGCATCGACATCGAGACCGGCCGTCCGATGTACAACGACGACAACCGTCCGGGCGCCCCGGCGACCGCCGATGCGCATGACGCAAAGGGCAAGTCGGTGTTCGCGGCCCCGGCCTTCCTGGGCGCCAAGAACTGGATGCCGATGGCCTACAACCCGCAGACCGAGCTGTTCTATGTCCCGGCCAACGAGTGGGGCATGGACATCTGGAACGAGCCGATCACCTATAAGAAGGGTGCGGCCTATCTCGGCGCCGGCTTCACCATCAAGCCGCTGTACGACGATTACATCGGTGCGCTGCGCGCCGTCGATCCGAAGACCGGCAAGATCGTCTGGGAGTACAAGAACCCGGCCCCGCTGTGGGGCGGCGTCCTGACCACCGCCGGCAATCTCGTCTTCACCGGCACGCCGGAAGGCTATCTGAAGGCCTTCGACGCCAAGTCCGGCCAGGAGGTCTGGAAGTTCCAGACCGGCTCCGGCGTGGTCGGCAGCCCGGTCACCTGGAAGATGGATGGCGAGCAGTATGTCGCCGTCGTCTCCGGCTGGGGCGGTGCGGTGCCGCTGTGGGGCGGCGACGTCGCCAAGCTGGTGAAGGACATCAACCAGGGCGGCTCGCTCTGGGTCTTCAAGCTGCCGAAGGCCTGACCGCCAGCGCGGACAGGCGGGAGGAAGGCGGGCCGGAGCGATCCGGTCCGCCCATTCCCGTGTCTACAGCCTGGAAAGTCATTCTTCGCATAGATTTGACTGTGTCCTACCATAGTCCAATTATTCGTGGGTTCCACTGCTGATAACGTCCGCTCATGCGAAGCAAAGGCCGCAGGGCGGCCAGAAACAGAGGGAACGTCTTTCTCATGAATGCACGGATTGTTCGGCTTGCAGCCGCGATTGGTCTGATCGGCGCCGTCGCTCTTCCCGGTCTGGTTTACGCCCACGGCGACGTCGTCCCGCAGCCGGTGGACACCACCGGACTGGACAAACTGGGTGAAAAGTGGCGGGACAGCAATCCCTACCGTGGCAACCCGCGCGCCATCGAGATCGGTTCGTCCGCCTTCAACCAGAACTGCGCGCGCTGCCATGGGCTGGGTGCGGTGTCCGGCGGCATCGCCCCCGACCTGCGCTATCTGGAAAAGGGCGATGCCGGCGACGAGTGGTTCAAGGAGCGCGTCACCAACGGTTCGATCCGCAACGGCGTGACCTACATGCCGCAGTTCGGTGAAGCGCTGGGGCAGGAGGCGCTGTGGTCGATCCGCTCCTGGCTGGAAACCGTGCACGAGGAGTGACCCCTGCCGGATCGTTGGCTCCTTCCTTCCTCTCCTCTCTTCCAAGGTGGTCATCCATGATTCGCAGAACCGCATCCCTGGTCGCCGTCGCGGCGGCCCTGCTGACCGCACCGGCCTTCGCCGCCGATCACGCCACGCCGGAGCAGGCCAAGTCGCTGGTCGCCGAGGCCGTCGCCTATCTGAAGGCCAAGGGGCCGGACGAGGCGACCAAGGCCTTCCAGGACCCCAAGGGCAGCTTCCGGCGCGGTGAGCTGTATGTGTTCGTCTTCGACACCGACGGCCGCTATGTCGCCTCCGGCGCCAACCCGAAGCTGGCCGGCTCCAACGCCGCCGATCTGAAGGACGCGGAAGGCAAGCCCATCGTCCAGGCGATGATCGGGGAGACCAAGGACAAGCCGAACGCCGTCATCGACTATGTCTGGCTGAACCGTCAGACCAACAAGGTCGAGCACAAGCATTCCTACGTCACCCGCGATGGCCGGTACATCGTCGGCGCCGGGACGTACGATCAGTGACGGCCTGAGACTGCCGCCGTCGGATAGCGTCTGAAACAATTCCGCCCGGCCCCTGTACGAAGGTCTGCTTCGTACAGGGGCCGGGCGGACGTCTGTCTGGGGCAGGGGCGGGGCCGGGGTTCAGTACAGCTCCTGCGCCTCGCGCGCATAGTCCAGCAGCTTTTCCACCGACCGCGCGCGGTCCGCCGTCTCGGCGAAGCGGGTGCGTGCCACTTCGGCAGCCTGCGCCCGTGCGGCGGCATCCTGTCCAAGCGTCGCGGCGCGGTCCAGGAAGGCGGCCTCGTCGGCGACGGTCGAGGCGGTGCCGACGATGCCGGCGACATCGCCCTGGGCATAGCTCACCACCGGCAACCCGTCCGCCAGCGCGAAGGCCGCGCTGCCGCCGCCGCCCTGGCGCGGCGGGTTCAGATAGGCGGTCGCCACGCCATACAGCCCGCGAATGGCGTCGACATCTCCCAGCGCTTGCATCCGCGCGGCGTTGCGGGCGGTGGCGATCCGGCCCGGCAGGTCGGTCACCGCGCCGGCGAAGGCGACATGCGCGTCGGGCACGCGGTCAAGCAGGCGGTCGAGCGTTTCGAGGAACTCCGGCCCGACCTCCTGATCCAGGCGGTTGCCGACGACGACATAGAGCGGCCCGTCGGCCGGCAGGCCGAAATCGGCGCGGCTGCGGGCCGGACCGGCATCCGGCAGGGTCCAGCCGAAGGAGAAGGGACGGAAGCGTGCCCGCGCCTCCTCCGGCCAGCCGGCGGCGCTATCCTCCGGGGCGTAGCCCAGCAGAAGCGTGGCGAGCGAGGGCGGCAGGCCGCTGGAGGTCGGCAGGAACACCACCGGCCGGCTGCGGGCGAACAGATCGGCCACCGTGTTGGAGCCGCCGAAGGCAACGATCACATCGGGATCGAAGCGCTGCACCGCATCGACGATGGCGGTCAGCTTCTCCTCGTCGAAACGCGGCTGCGGGAAGGACAGCATGCGGACCTCGGCGCCGAAGGCGGTCAGGGTCTGTTCGCCGTCATACTCCGCGGTGACGTTGTAGCTGTATTCGGGAACGAAGCCGTTCTCGCCTTCCACCGCCATGGCGTTGGGGTTGACGATCAGCACCTGGCAGCCATGGTCGTCCTGGAGCCGGTGGGCATAATCGAAGGCGTCGGCGGTCGGCTGGTGCCCCTCGCCCAGCATCTGGTTGGTGATCAGCGCCACCCGCTTCACCGCAGTGCGCGGCGCCACCCGGCGCAGGCGGGTGTCGAGGCCGTAGCGGCGCGCCGTCTCCTCCACCAGCAGGCGGTAGAACCGGCGGAATTCGCCGGTGGTGAAGGCGCTGACATCGCCCTTGCGCGTGTCGCCCTGGAACAACCGCATGGCGATGCCCCAGTAGGCGTAATGCATCGACGGGATGGAAAAGCGCAGCGGGTCGTCCAGCGCCGTGTTCACCAGGGCGCGGTAATAGGCCACGTCGCCGGTCAGCAGGAAAAGCAGCGACTGGCGCCGCATCACGTCGCCCATGGTGTAACGGGCATCGACCTCGGCGGCGGCGACGGCGCGGATGTCGTCGTCATAGCGGCGGATCAGGTTGGCGAGCGCCCCGACATTGCCCCAGCCCTCTCCCTCGTTGGTCAGCAGGGTCAGGGCGCGGGCGAAGCTCATCGCCGCCTCGCGGTGGCGGCCGGACGCGTGCAGGGCGTGACCCAGATTGGCATGGAACAGCGGGGAACCGTCATCGCCGGCCACGGCCTGGGCGATGCGGTCCACCGCCTCGTCCGCCCGGCCGGATTGCAGCGCGATCACGCCCAGCAGATGCAGGGCGTCCGGATGGCCGGGCGACGCGTCCAGCACGTCGCGATACAGCCGTTCGGCCTCCGCGGTGCGGCCGGCGCGGTGGTGTTCCGTTGCGACGGCCAACGTCTGCTCGATCTGGTCCATGATGCACGTCCTTGCTGTCCGGGGCGGCCCCGTTCCCCGGCGACCGTCGTCCCATGCTGTTTACCCTGTTTTAGGGGACACGCGATCAACTTTCCGCATGCATGGATTTACGACCTTTCGGGGAGACCGCGGCCGCGGCGCCCTCCTCCGACCGACAACAGCCGCCACCGCCATCCTGGCACGGTGTCTTTTGTGGGCCCTCCTCGCCCTTGCCGGGATCGCCGGCGCGGGGTCGGCCCAGGCGGCCGATCCGGGGCCGGCCGATCCGAAGCTGGGCGGCCGGTCGATTGCCATCAGCCTTGCCGACCGCCGCCTCTACCTGACGGATCCCGACGGCGGAACCCGCAGCTTTCCGGTCGCCATCGGCCGTCCCGGCGTGCCGATTCCCGTCGGCGACAGCAGCATCCAGCGCAAGCGCCGCGACCCGACATGGCGGCCGACTGCCAACCAGCGGCGCGACAACCCCGCCCTGCCACGGGCGGTTCCGCCCGGACCGAACAACCCGCTGGGCCGGTTCGCGCTCGATCTCGGCTGGCCGGCCATCGCCATCCACGGCACCAACGACCCGGACTCGATCGGCACACGGGCCAGCGGCGGCTGCTTCCGCATGCTGCCCGCGGACATCGAGACCGTCTTCGCGGCGGCGGAGGTCGGCATGCCGGTGCGGGTGGTGCGGGCGTCGCTGGGCGGAGCCACGCCGGAGCTGCCGGTTTCCCGGCCGGCCGGGACGGTTGCGGTCGCGGTCAAGGCAGCGCCGCCGCCCCTGCCGCCGCCTCCACCGCCGTCCTTGGCCGCCCCGGTGCCCGCCGCCGCCATCGTCAAGCCACCGGAGCCGCCCCCGGAGCCGCCGTCAGCGCCGGTCGCCGATCCGCGCTGCGCCACCGTGACGGCGCCGCTGCGGCGGATGATCTGCGACGTCCCGGCGCTCGCATTTCTCGACGGCCGTGCCCGCGGAACGCAGGACCGCTTCCTGGCCGGCATCGCCGATCCGGCGGCCCGCGCCGGCGCGGCCTATGAGCTGATCCAGGACGAGCGCCGCTTCCACGAGCGGATCGCGGCACTGTGCTGGATTCGCAGCGGGACCGAGGGAGACCCGGCGGTGGCCGCGGCGGCGCAGTCCTGTCTGGCGACGGCACTCGACCGCCGGTTGAACGACGTGACGGAGCGTATCGCGAGCCTGCGCGGCGGCACCCGGATCGCCGGCCGGCCATAGCGGGATCGGGACGAATCGCGTTGCCGGCGGTCGTTCTGGCTTGCCTGCATCCCCCTTGGGCTGCTAACCCGCAGAACCCAACCGTTCGGACAATCCGCCGCCCATGCCGATCGACTATTATTTGAACATCGCGGCCTCTGGCCTGCTGACCGGCCTGGTCTACGGGCTGGCGGCGCTGGGGCTTTCGGTCATCTTCGGCGTGGTGCGCGTCGTCAACTTCGCCCATGGCGAGATGATGGTGGCGGGCATGTACGGCGCGGTGCTGCTGGGCGGCTGGCTGGGTCTCGACCCGCTGCTGTCGGCCCCGCTCATGGCGGCACTGCTGTTCGCCTGCGGCTGGCTGTTGCAGCGCGGGCTGGTGAACAAGTTCGTCGAGCGGCCGGAGCACATGCAGTTCATCCTGCTGCTGGGCATCGCCACCATCCTGGTCAACGCCATGCTGATGCTGTTCGGCCCGGACGCCCGCAACGTCCAGGTGCCCTACAGCTTCGACACGGTGGAGATCGGGTCGATGCTGCTGGATGCCGTGCGGCTGCGTGCCGGGGCGGCGGCCATCGTGGTGGCGGCGGCGCTGTTCGCCTTTTTCCGCTTCAGCCGCACCGGCAAGGCGATCCGCGCCTGCGCCGACAACCCGCTGGGCGCCCGCGTGGTCGGGCTGAACATCGACGGGCTCTATGCCCTGACCTTCGGCATCGGTGCCGCGGTGGTCGGGGTCGCGGGTGCGCTGATGACGCTGCTGGTCGATGCCCGGCCGCAGCTGGCGCCGGAATATACGCTGCTCAGCTTCATCATCGTCATCGTCGGCGGGCTGGGCAGCCTGCCCGGCGCGTTGCTGGGCGGCGTGCTGATCGGCATGTCGGAGGCGCTGGCCGGTTTCCTGCTGACGCCGTCCATGAAATCCCTGTTCAGCTACGGGGTGCTGATCGTGGTGCTGCTGCTGCGCCCGCAAGGGCTGTTGGGGAAACGGTCATGAGCGGGCTTTCGGGCGTGATGTTTTCCGGGATTACCGGGCGCGGGATGGCGCTGCTGGTCCTGGCGGCGCTGGGGTTGGCGGTGGCGCCCTTCGTCGCCGACCGTTATCTGGTGTCGGTGCTGACCACCGTGCTGTGGTTCGCCTATGTCGGGCAGGCCTGGAACGTGATGATGGGCTTTTCCGGCCTGCTGTCGCTGGGCCATGCGCTGTATGTCGGCCTCGGCGCCTATGTCAGCGCGGCGCTGTTCGTCCATTTCGGCATCGGCCCCTGGGCCGGCATGGTCCTGGCGATGCTGGTCGCGGTGGTGGCCGGCTGCGTCATCGGCTTCCTGGGCTTCCGCTTCGGGGTGAAGGGCGTGCATTTCGCCCTGCTGACCATCGCCTTCGCCGAGGTGGCGCGCATCGGCTTCGACCACATCACCTGGGTCGGCGGCTCCGGCGGCTTCTTCCTGCCGGTGGAGGCGGGGGCGAGCGATCCGCTCAACCTGCGCGGCTCGCCGGTGCTGTTCTATTACGTGGCGCTGGCGCTGGTCGTCGCCGCGCTGTTCCTGTCGCGCGCCCTGCTGCACAGCCGGCTCGGCTATCAATGGCTGGCGGTGCGCGAGGAACCGGACGCGGCGGAGGCGTCGGGCGTCGACCTGTTCCGCGCCCGCATGACGGCGGTGGCGGTGTCGTCCGCCCTGACCGCGCTGGGCGGCGTGTTCCAGGCCTTCTATTTCAACAACCTGTTCCCGGAGCAGGTCTTCTCGATGGGCCGGTCCATCGAGATCATCCTGCCGGCCATCGTCGGCGGCATCGGCACGCTGGTCGGCCCGATCCTGGGCGCCTTCATCCTGACGCCGCTGGGCGAGGCGCTGACCTTCCTGATCGAGGCCGGCGGGCTGGACCTGCCCGGCCTGAAGCAACTGTTCTATGGCGCGGCGCTGGTGGTGATCGTGGTGTTCCGGCCGGAGGGCGTCTGGCCCTGGCTGGCCCGCCGCCTGCGTCTCGTCCGCCAACCGGGGGAGGGCGCCTGAGATGACCGCCTTGCTTGAGGTCGAGCGCCTGTCCAAGCGGTTCCGCGGGCTGAAGGCGGTGTCGGAGGTCAGCTTCACCGTGCCGGAGGGGCGCATCCTGGCGCTGATCGGCCCGAACGGCGCCGGCAAGACCACCACCTTCAACCTGATCGCCGGCGTCTTTCCGCCGGACGAGGGGCGGGTGACGCTGAAGGGCCGCAACCTGACCGGCCTGAAGCCCAACCAGGTCTGCGCCGCCGGCATCGGCCGCACCTTCCAGATCGTCAAGCCCTTCGGCCAGCTGACGGTCGAGGAGAATGTCGTGGTCGGCGCGCTGGCCCGCGAACGGTCGGTGGAGACCGCGAGGCGGCAGGCCCGCGCCGTGCTCGAGCGTCTGGAACTGGCCGATCAGGCCAACCGCCCGGCGCGCAGCCTGACCCTGCCCGACCGCAAACGGCTGGAGGTCGCCCGCGCGCTGGCCACCCGTCCGACCCTGCTGCTGCTGGACGAGGTGCTGGCAGGGCTTCGCCCGACCGAGGTCGACCGGATGGTCGAGGTCCTGCGCGACCTGAACCGGCGCGAAGGCCTGACCATCCTGATGATCGAGCATGTCATGCGCGCGGTGATGGCGCTGTCCGACCGCGTGGTGGTGCTGGACCATGGCGAGAAGATCGCCGACGGCGCCCCGGCGGAGGTCGTCGCCGACCCCCGTGTCGTCGAATCCTACCTGGGCGCCGAAGCGCTGGACTGACCGGGCGGTCCTCAGTTGCTGAGGTTCGCCGGATCCTCTCGGTAGGTGACGGAGGCGACCTCGGCGGCCAGGGGATGGCCGGGATAGGTGAAGCGGCGCAGCCATTCGGTGTCGCCGGACGCGCTCCAGAAGCGCAGCATCAGCCGGCCGGGCATGCGCGGCAGCTCCTCCGGCTTGCCCGACACCTGATGGACCGGCTTGCCGTCGACGGTCCAGACGATGCCGGTGGGCTTCCAGTCGAAGCCGTAGCTGTGGACTCCCTTGGCGGCGTCGAAGCCGAGATCGATCACCGTGTTGCGGTGCCCGGCGCCGTTGACCACATAGCTGATCTCCAGCTTGGTGGTGTCCTTGCCGGCGATCCCCATGGTGATCTCGTCCCACGGATCGCCGAAGGGCGGGCCGGTGTAGTGGGAGACCGAGGTCATCACCCCATCGGCCTTCACCGCCTTCAGCGACACCGTGTAGGCGCCGTAGCCGTAAAAGCGGTGCGTCGAATATTCGCCGCAGGAATAGCGGTCGCTGCCGGACATGCGCTCGCTGCCGGAAATCCGGTCGCTGACCGACAGGGCGAGGTGGCCTTTTCCGGCGGTGACGTTGGCGCGGCTCCAGGTGCAGTTCATGTGCCCGCCGGCCTTCCAGCCGTCCGACCGCTGCCAGCGCGAGGTCTCGAAGGACCCGGCATTCTCGCTGAAGCTGCCGCCGATATGGCTGAACGGCGACTCCGCCAGCGCCGGTGCGCTGCCGAGCAGAAGGGCGGCAAGGCCCGCCCCGATCGCCGTCGTCCGTCCGCTCTGTCCTAAGGCATCACTCCGCATGGCTATTTCCTCCCGCTGATACCGGGCCTATCCGCAAGATCGGTCGGCCTGCACCCCGATATCGCGAGGGTGGGGCGAAGCGGCAACGGCGCGGCCGGGGTGCGACAGGCACTTGCCCGGCGTACCTCAGCCGATAACCGAACCGAATGGGGGATGTCGGACGTCGGAAGTCAGACGTCGGTGACGCCGCTTTTGGGGATGCGCACGTCGCGGTGGACCGACATGCTCAGCAACAGGCCGACGCCGATCATCAGCGTCATCATCGCCGATCCGCCATAGGACACCAGCGGCAGCGGGATGCCGACGACGGGGATCAGCCCCATCACCATCGCCACATTGACGAAGACGTAGAGGAAGAACTGCGCCGTCATGCCGACCGCGACCAGCCGGCCGAACTGGCTGCGGCTGTTCAGCGCGATCACCCAGCCATAGATGAACAGCAGGATGTAGAGCGCCAGCAGCGTGGCGGCGCCGACCATGCCGAATTCCTCCGCCAGGACGACGAAGATGAAGTCGGTGTGCTTTTCCGGCAGGAACATCAGCTGGCTCTGCGAGCCGGACATGAAGCCCTTGCCGAACAGGCCGCCGGAGCCGAGCGCGATCTTCGACTGCAGGATGTTGTAGCCGGCGCCGAGCGGATCGGTCTCCGGATCGAGGAAGGTGTAGACGCGCTGCTTCTGGTAGTCGTGCAGGAACTCCCAGGCGATGGGGATGGCGCTGAGGCCGCCGCCGATCACCAGCAGGAACTTCCACACCCGGACCCCGGCGGCGAAGAAGATGGCGCCGCTGCCCATGATCAGCAGCAGCGAGGTGCCGAGGTTGGGCTGCATCAGGACGAAGGCGACGGGCGTGAAGACCAGCAGCAGCGGCGGGATCAGCAACAGCGGCCGGCCGATCTGGTCCAGCGTCACTCCGTGGAAATAGCGGGCAAGCGCCAGCGTCAGCGCCGGTTTCATCAGCTCCGACGGCTGGAGCTGGAAGAAGCCGAGGTCGATCCAGCGCTGGGCGCCCATGCCGATGCGGCCCATCAGCTCCACCGCGATCAGCAGGCAGAGCACCATGAAGAAGATGACGTAGGCCGACTTCATCAGGTGGCGGATGTCGACCAGTGCGATGCCCAGCATCAGGACGAGGCCGGGAATGGCGCGGACCAGCTGCGGCTGCGCCCACGGCTTCCAATGGCCGCCGGCGGCGGAATAGAGCAGCCCGACGCCGACCCCGGTGATCGTGCAGATCAGCAGGACCAGCCCCCAGTTGATGAGCCTGAATTTTGTGCCGAGCGTCAGCTGCGACCGCTGCGGCTCCAGGCCGCCGGAGCCGAGATGGGAAAGAACCACGACCTTGCGCCGATGTTGCCGGAAGGGACGGAACCGGGTCTGACCCGGAAAGCCGGCCCCGGACTATCGACCGGAGTAAGCCGGCCGGCGGGGACCGGCGCGGATAATGCGGCAAGCGGCCCCGCGGGTAAAGGCGGCCGTGCGTCATTGCCCGCAGGGCCGCTTTTTCTAACCGGTCCCGCGCGTCCATTTTCTGGCTGTCAGGCGTGCAACGCAGGGGTCAGCGCCACCGCGGGGTAGAAACGCACCTGATTGCGACCGGCATGCTTCGCGTCGTAGAGCGCGCTGTCCGATTGGGCCATCAGGTCGGAAAACTCGCTGTGTTCCCGCGTCAGGCTGACGCCGCCGATGCTGCAGGTCACCGTCACGCCGCCTTCGGCGCCAAGCTGGGCCAACTGCCGCTCGATGGCGCTGCGCAGCCGTTCGGCCAGCAGCCGGCCGGCCTCCAAACCCGTTTCCGGCAGCAGGATGGCGAACTCCTCCCCGCCGATCCTGCCCACCGAATCCTCGCGCCGGATCTGCGCGGCACAGCAGTCGGCCACCGCCTGGATGACCCGGTCGCCGAACGGATGGCCGGCCCGGTCGTTGACCGCCTTGAAGCGGTCGATGTCGAGCACCAGCACCGTCAGGTCGCGGCAATGGCGGCGGGCGCGGCGGAACTCGACCTCGCCCAGTTCGAACAGGCGGCGGCGGTTCAGGCTGCCGGTCAGCCCGTCGGTGTGGGCGAGCTTCGCCAGTTCGCGGTTGAACTCGTCGCTGGCCATCAGGACGTAATTGATGGCACCCATGACGGTGCCCAGCATCGACAACTGGAAGGTGACCCGCTCCACACGGTCGTCCACCATCTGATCGACCGGCATTTCCCCCTGAATCATGCCCGCACCCATGCGGACCAGATACACCATGGCCAATGTGGCCGACAGCAGCCCGGTTACATAATGGGGAATGCCGCGATCCTCGTAACGCACCAGAACCTCGAAGGCGATGACAAGCAATACGGCAGAGGTCGCGAAGCTGGTCAGGATGCGGACATAGGAGATGCCGCCACCGGCGAGCAGCAGCAGAGAGCAGGCCAGGGCGACTGCCAGACCGACTGCCGCCGGCAGCAGAAGCCTGACCGGCCGGTTCTGGAGATGGCGGACGCTGGTGTAGTTCATCGCCAACCCGGCGATCCCCAACCCGTTGGCAAGCGGCACCAGAAGGTCCGGCGCCGCCCCGCCGCGCAAGCCCGCGATCAGGAAGGCGCAACCGAGCAGCAATTTCCCATAGGCATAGGCGCGCAGCGAGTTGCGGATGTGACGCGGGTAGCGGCCGGAGGCGACGGCAATGGACAGGCCGACGGCAAAGCCTATGACGGTGATGACCTGCGCGATGAAGGTCGTCTCGAAATCCATCCGCAAACCTGCCACGCACCGTTACGCCGGTATGTCATGGGCACGCTATACGAAGCCTTGGCCGGTGACAAGCCGAAGGGGGCGAAGCCTGTCGCTGGATTTATGACTATTGGAACTGGATTGTCGCTGGCACCAACTGAGGGTTTGTGGACGCTGCGGCTCAACCCTTATTGAGCGTATTTCTGGCGCCCCGCCCCTCAGCGCGCCTCGGGTGCATAGCCCTTGACGAACAGATCGACGGCGGCATCGACGAATCGCTCCAGATCCGCGTCGCCCGGCCGTTCGCTCAGGCAAAGCAGCAGCTTCATGTGCATGTTGGCCTTCAGCAGACCGAAAAACTGGTGGGTGGCGAGGTCGCAATCGGCGATCGCCAGCTCTCCCCGCTCCACCATATGGGTCATGAACTGGTGCGCGCGCTGGAAGGTTTCGGCAGGGCCGCTGTCATAGAAGGCCTGGGCGAGCTGGGGCTGGCGCAGAACCTCGCCGAGCACCATCCGGTACAGGCCCAGCGCCTTGGGCGACGCGATGAAGCGGACGAAGGTCTTGCCGATCAGGCGCAACCCGTCGGCCGCCGGCAGGCGCATCGCATCGTCCCAGATGCCGGCCATGACGGAGTTCGCGCATTCGCAGGCGACCATCGCCCGGAACAGTTCCTCCTTGCTGCCGAAATGGGCGTACAGCGTCGCCTTGGACACGTTCGCCTTCTTGGCGACCGCGTCCATGCTGACGGCACTGTAGCCATGTTCCAGGAACAGGGTGCCGGCCGCGTCCATGATCTGGGCCGGCTTCGATCCTGCTTCGGGAGTGGGGGCAACCAATGTGGTCATGCGCGCCTCGCCTGAGTCCATGTTCCTGGCCCCTACCGCGTTCCGCATCGCCCGACAAGCCCCCTGACACCCGTTGACAAAAACTAAACCGTTCAGTTCGGTCTTGACAACAGATAGGCCGTCCGCCATCTTCCGGCAAGACTAAACTGAACGGTTCAGTTTCTTTTCCGTGACGGCGCCGGCAAGAGCGCATCGGCGGACTCCTGACCGGACCGCGGTGGATTGGGGATAGAGACAATGGCGAATGGCGTGCGGAAGATCGTGCTGTCGGGCGTTGCGCTGGCCGTGCTGGCAGGTGGCGCCGTCGCCGGCCAACATTGGTGGACGGAAGGCCGGTTCATGGAATCGACCGACAATGCCTATGTGCAGAGCGACATCACCGTCGTCAGCCCGAAGATCTCCGCCTATGTCCGCGATGTGAAGGTCGCCGAAAACCAGCTGGTGCGGACGGGCGACGTGCTGGCGATCCTCGACGACCAGGATTTCCGTGCCAAGGTGGCGGAGTCCGAAGCCGCGGTGACCGCGCAGAAGGCGGCGCTCGGCACGCTGGACAGCAAGCTGGAGCTTCAGCGCACGGTGATCGATCAGGCCGCCGCCACGCTGGCGAGTGCCGAGGCCGAGCAGCGCCGCGCCCAGCAGGATTTCGAGCGCAACCGCTCGCTGGCCAGCGACAGCTGGACCAGCCGCCAGAAGCTGGAGACCGCCGACGCCGACCTGCGCAAGGCGGTGGCCCAGGTGGCGAAGGCGCGGGCGGCGCTGGCCTCGGAGAACGAGCAGGTCAACGTCCTGCGCGCCACCCGGACCGAGACGGAAGCCCATCTGGCCCAGTCGCAGGCCACCTTGCAGACGGCGCGCAACGATCTGGACAACACCGTGATCCGCGCGCCGGTCGACGGCGTGATCGGCAACCGAGGCGTCCAGGTCGGTCAGTATGCCCGCCCGGGCGTGCAGATGCTGTCGCTGGTGCCGCTGCCCGACGTCTATGTGGTCGCCAACTTCAAGGAGACCCAGCTGTCGCGCATGCGCCCCGGCCAGCATGTCAGCATCTCCGTCGACGCCTTCCCGGACCGCCATCTGATCGGTACGGTGGAGAGCTTCGCCCCGGCCTCGGGGTCCAAGTTCTCGCTGCTGCCGCCGGAGAATGCGACCGGCAACTTTACCAAGATCGTCCAGCGCGTTCCCGTCCGCATCGCCCTGCCGCGCGACAACGCGCTGGCCGGCCTGCTGCGCCCCGGCCTGTCCGTGGTGGCGGAGGTCGACACCCGCGGTGCCGACAGCCAGCCGCATCTGGCCAGCGGCGGCGTCTTCGGCGCGCTGAGCGACAAGCAGGCGGTGGCCGCCAGGTAAGCGGCCACGGCTCCGGCGGGGACGCCGCTCCTCCTCCCCCTTCGGGGCGGCGTCCCTGTCCGTAAATTCCCCTCAATAGATCCAGGCAGCTTATCGGCCGGAGCCATCCCTGGGGCCACACCCCCGGGGCGGCAGTCGTTCGGCCGCGACGGAAGGCAGCGGTTCCATGGCGACACCGGCCCAGGGCATGCGCCCCCTTACCCCCCGCGACATCGCCGGCTTCTTCGCGATGGTCGTCGGCATGTTCATGGCGATCCTGGACATCCAGATCGTCTCCAGCTCGCTGTCGGAAATCCAGGCCGGCCTCGCCGCCAGCGCCGACGAGATTTCGTGGGTGCAGACCTCCTACCTGATCGCGGAGGTCGTGATGATCCCGCTGTCGGGCATCCTGTCGCGCATCATGTCGACCCGCGTGCTGTTCACCCTGGCGGCGGCCGGCTTCACCCTGACCAGCGTCGCCTGCGCCTTTGCCGGCGGCATCGAATCGATGATCGTCTGGCGGGCTTTGCAGGGCTTCATCGGCGGCGCGATGATCCCGACGGTGTTCGCCACCAGCTTCATGATCTTCCCGCCGGAAAAGCGGGCGGGCGTGTCGGTGATGATGGGTCTGGTCGCCACCATGGCGCCGACCATCGGCCCGACGCTGGGCGGCTATCTGACCCAGCACCTGTCCTGGCACTGGCTGTTCCTAGCCAACGTCATCCCCGGCATCCTGGTGACCTCGCTGGTCTGGTTCCTGGTCGACGTCGACCGGCCGAATCCGGAACTGCGCAAGGGCTTCGACTTCCTCGGGCTGGGTTTGATGGCCGCTTTCCTGGGCAGCCTGGAGTATGTGGTGGAGGAGGGGCCGCGCAACGACTGGTTCGACGACGAGGCGATCTTCGCGCTGGCGGTGGTGGCCGCCGTCTCCGCCGCCGGCTTCTTCTGGCGGGTGCTGTCCTACCGCAATCCCATCGTCGAGCTGCGCGCCTTCGCCGACCGCAACTTCGCCATCGGCTCGCTCTACAGCTTCATCCTCGGCATCGGTCTCTACGGGTCGGTCTATCTGCAGCCGCTGTTCCTGGCCCGCGTGCGCGGCTTCAACAGTTTGCAGATCGGCGAGATCATGTTCGTGACCGGCATCTTCCAGTTCATGTCGGCACCCATCGCCGGCGCACTGTCGAAGCGGATGGACCTGCGCGCCATGCTGGCGCTGGGGCTGATCCTGTTCGGCACCGGCGTCTGGCTGAACAGCCACTTCACCGCCGACACCGGCTTCTGGGAGCTGTTCCTGCCGCAGGCGGTGCGCGGCATGTCGCTGATGCTGTGCTTCATCCCGATCAACAGCGTGGCGCTGGGCACCCTGTCGCCGGACAAGCTGAAGAACGCGTCTGGCCTCTACAACCTGATGCGCAACCTGGGCGGCGCCATCGGGCTGGCCGCGATCAACACGGTGCTGACCGACCGCAACGCCCTGCACCTGAACCGGCTCGGCGACAATGTGAACCTCGCCCGTCCGGAGGTGCAGCAGATGGTCGACAGCCTCAGCCAGCGCTTCGACGGGCTGGTGGCCGATCCGACCGCCGCCGCGATGTCCCGGCTGGTCGGGCTGGTCCAGCGCGAGGCGCTGATCCTGACCTTCAACGACGCCATGCTGCTGATGTCGGCGGTGTTCTTCGGCGCGCTGCTGTTCATGCCGCTGGTGCGCCGTCCGGGGGCGCCGGTGAAGGCGGACCACTGAGCATGGGATAGGTTGCCGCCCATGGGTTGTGCTATAGCTTGACGGAACGTCAGACCGCCAGTCCGAACACCTGCACGAACCCCGCCGAGTCCCATGAGCAAGCGCCAATACACCCGAACCGAGGTCAAGGAACTGCTGGGCGCGCTGGAGCGCCAGTGCCGTGAGGCATCGAAGCTGGCCCAGCTGGCCGAGCATGAGGCCAGCAAGCACAGCTTCGGCGCCTACCGCGATTTCCGCGACAAGGTGGGCGAGTTCCAGGCGCTGGTCATCCTGATCGAGCAGCGCCTGCGCAATCTGGTCGATGCGCGTTCCGACGATCTGCGCGACCAGTTCGAGAAGCTGGACATGGTGATGCTGGCCCTTCTGGTGCGGGCCAGCATGCGCTTCTTCTTCGTGCTGTCGGCCAACCCGATCCTGCCGATGGGGGCCCGCGAGATCTTCGTCGCCGAGCTGCGCAGCCTGCACGATGCCGCGGAAAAGCTGAAGCGGCCCAATTATGTCGGCAAGCTCGGCCCGGAACTGGACCGCGACCTGGAGACGGCGTCGCTGATCCTGGAAGAGATCATCGACAAGGCGCCGAGCCTGCTGAACTTCCGCGGAGCGCCGGTCAGCGGGGAGTAGGGGGCTCTGGCGTCCAAAGCCCCCCCGGTGTGTTACTTCGCCAGGAATTGCGCGATCGTGTCGCCCGCCTTGCCGATGTTCACCACGCCGTCGAGATGGCCGAGCGTCGAGGTGATCGACTCGGTGTACTCCACCGCGTTCCCCTGCTTCTCCAGCCGGTCCTTCAGCGGACGCATGTTGCGGTCGGGCGGGAAGACGAGGTCGTCGGCCGACGGGATCAGCAGGACCGGAGCCTTGATCTTCGCCAGACCGTCCTCCAGCGAGGCGCCGTTGCCGGTGACGAAGGTCTGGTTGGCCTTCACCAGATAGAGGAAATGGTTGGCGTCGCTGACGGCGGCGCGGCCGGAAGCCGCCTTTTCCAGCCAGGCTTCGATGGCGTACTGGTTGCCCATCGCGGCCTTCGGGTCCTTGCCGTCCTCCGCCCATTTGCGGCCGAAGGCGGCGTCGGCCCATTTCCAGTGGCGGGCGTGCAGGGTGACCAGCTTCAGCGCCTCGGTCAGGCCGGCCTTCGGCTCCGCCTTGCCGTAATAATCGCCGTTGTTCCAGTTGGGGTCGAGTTTGATCGGTGCCGCCCACAGGTTCAACCAGCCGATCAGGAAGGGGTCGGCCTCCGGCCCGCCGATGGCGGCGATGACACGCTTGACCATCTCCGGATGGTCGGCCCCCCATTCGAAGGCCTGGAGCGACCCCATCGAGCCGCCCATCACCGCTTGCAGGGTCTTGATGCCCAGGCTGTCGACCAGCGCCTTCTGGACATTGACGAAGTCCTGGATGGTGACGATGGGGAAGCTCATGCCATAGGGCTTGCCGGTGTCCGGATTGATGCTGGCCGGGCCGGTGGTGACGACGTTGGGATCCTTGGGCGACAGGTTCACCAGCGTGTCGGAGGCGATGATGAAGTATTTGTCGGTGTCCAGCGGCTTGCCGGGACCGATGATGCTGTCCCAATAGCCGGGAGCGGCATCATCGGCCTTGTATTTCCCGGCGGCATGGCTATTGCCGCTGAAGAAATGGGTGATGAGGATGACGTTGTCCTTGGCGTCGTTCAGCTTGCCGTAGCTTTCCCAGCCGATGCGGACATTCTTGATCGTCCCGCCACCGGTGGTGGTGTAGGACGGCATCTCGAAGACCTTCTTCTCGACGATGGCGTCGAGCGCCAGAACGGGCAGGGCGCCGAACAGGCACGCCGCCATGGCGAGGCCGCCGATGCAGCCTGACCGGATGGAACCGCGGACAACCCCACGCATGTGCATCCCCCCTCGGATTGTTAGCTGGAGGGGGAGTCTACGCAT
The DNA here is from genome assembly GCF_049472615.1 of Azospirillum sp. 11R-A. Lineage (NCBI taxonomy): Bacteria > Pseudomonadati > Pseudomonadota > Alphaproteobacteria > Rhodospirillales > Azospirillaceae > Azospirillum > Azospirillum sp. 11R-A. The sequence goes on from NZ_JBCEBL010000014.1 coordinate 27,324, forward strand.
AAGGTCCGGCCTGTCCAGACGCCATCGCTGACGCTTACGGTCAGGAGTTGCCTTTAGCGCAGGCGGACGGCGGTACCGTTGACCGACACCATCAGCATCCCGTTCTCCTTGCCCAGCACCTCGTAATCGACGTCCACCCCGACCACGGCATCGGCGCCCAGCGTGCGGGCCGAGTGCTGCAGGTCGGCGAAGGCCGCCTCGCGTGCCTCGCGCAGAGCCGCCTGATAGCCGCCGGCCCGGCCGCCGACGATGTCGCGCACGGAGGAGAACAGGTCGCGGAACACGTTGACGCCCATGATTGCCTCGCCGGCGACGATGCCGAGATACTCGGCGATCTGGCGGCCTTCGATGGAATCGGTGCTGGTGACGATCATGGTCGCAACTCCTTGCTGTCGGCTTCGATGCCGCACAGATGGGGCCGCTACGGCGGAGTCCAAGGCGGCACTGCGAAATCGCAGCGGCTTCTAGTCCATCGCGCCTTCCCCCATCCGGTCGCGACCGTGTAGGACAGGGTGGGGGACTGCCGAGGGGAGAGCGATGGACGACACGCGGCGAGCCATCCTGCGCTGGATGACCGGCGTCATGGAGGCGAAGGACTGGAGCGCCGGAGGCTGGGCGCGGCTGGCCGGCGTCACCGCCACCAACCTGACCCGCTTCCTGCGCGATCCGGCGATGGGCAGCGTGCCCAGCGCCGACACGCTGGCCCGTCTGGCCCGCGTCGCCGGGTCGGAACCGCGCTTCCTCGACGAGCATGCCTATGCCCCGGTCACGCGCGTGCCGGTGCTGACGCTGGAACAGGCGCACATCTTCCTCGACCTCGGCCGCCGGGCAGGGGAGGCGTTCCTGGCCGGGGCGCTGAAGGAGGGAGCCGCGTCGGTCGCCATGGACGGACACACCTCCCGCCGGGCCTTCGCGCTGCGCATCCTGTCGAAGAGCCTGGACGCCGCCGGCGTGCTGCCGCGCGACTGCGTGGTGCTGGAACCGCTGGACGTGCTGACGCCGCAGGCCGGCGACGTGGTGGTGACGGTGAGCGAGGGCACCGTCTGCGGATACCGCTTCTTTCCACCCCATCTGATGCCGGTTTCGACCGATCCCGATTGCCACCCCACCGCCTTCGACCGCGCCCATGTGGCTGGAGTCGCCGTTCACGTGGTGCGAGCGCTTCGCATGTAAAAGCCCGTGAGGGACAGAGTCGCGGTGCGCGTTCCCATCCGCCGCGACTCGCAAAAACGGTCACCACTACTCCGTCCGTTTTGACTTGTGATGACTCTCGTCAGAACACACCAAATATAGCGTGTTTTCAGGTCTTTGATCTGGTCTATGGCCAAGCCATAGGTTCACGTTTTGTTCTTGAAAGCTGCATGTTCGCATCCCATATTCAGGGTCCGGTGAGGCGGTCCGAAACACATGCTGCGAAGTCGCAGCAGAGGTCACGCTTCGAATCCGGGAAGATTGCCCGAAAGGGCCTGGAACCGGGAAAAGCGGAACAGCATGGCGATCACTCAGGCACAGCGGGATTTGCGGGCGGGGCGGATCGGGTCGTCGGATGCGACGCGCGTGATGGCCGGCGACTGGCTGTCGCTGTGGCGCGAGAAGACCGGACGGGTCGAGCCTGAAAATCTCGATCTCGTCGCCGCCGTGCAGATCGGAATCGCGACCGAGCATCTGCACCCGCGCTTCGTCGCCCATGCCGCCGGGCTCGTCTGCGTTGCAGCACCCGACACCTACCGACACGCCGAGCATGACTGGATGGTCGCCCACCCCGACTTCCTGGCCAGAAGCGCGGCCGATGGCGCTCTCGACACCATCGTGGAGGCGAAGTTCAACAGCGGCTTCCAGAGCGATGCCGATCTCGCCCGCCGCTATCACTGGCAGGTCCAGCACCAGCTGGAGGTGGTCGGTCTTGACCGTGCGCTGCTGTCGATCCTGCGCCCCACCGGCCACAGCCTGGTGACGGTGGACCGGCGGCCGGACGATGTCGAGCGGCTGGTCGAGACACTGGAAGCCTTCTGGTGGCACGTCGTCAACGACGTCGAGCCGTCGGACCCGCTGCCGATGGACGGCCCGTCCTATGAGAACGGTCGCGTCTTCGACATGGGGCGGCACAACCGCTTCCGCGCGCTGGCCGACCGGCTGGTCGCCAACCGGGCGGCGGCGTTGGAGGTGAAGGAGGCCGAGGCCGCGCTCAAGGCGCTGATGCCGGACGATGCCCGCATCGCGTTCGTTTCCATCGATAAGGCTGACGGCAAGTCTGATGGCCGGTCCGGTGGCCTCTATCTCGCACGCGACCGCGAGGGCCGGCTCAGCCTGCGCTATGGCGCACCGCCGCGCCGGGCCCTGGCGGACGCGCAATCCTGGGTGCCCTCCGCTGACCCGAACGGGGTGGAATTCAGCCTGGAAGCAGCGCTGACCGCCGGCTGGGGTGAGGGGAGAGCCGAAACGTTTGGACAAGAAGGACCCAAATCATGGGACGCATGAGCAAGACCGATCACCTCGTTGCCGATACCGAGACGCCTGAGTCGAGCGTTACCGAGTCCAACATGACCGAGTCCAGCGTGACGGAGACCGTTCCGGTCGACGCGAAATCCGGCGGCAGCCGCGGCTCGCAAGGGTCCAAGGGATCCGCCGGCGCCAGCAGCCGGGCGGAAGAGCCGCAGCGCATCGACACCATGTTCCTGTGGAACCGGCTGAAGCGCACCGACCCGAAGGCGACCAAGCCCTTCACCCGTGCCGGCGGCTTCCGCGGCACGCAGATCGACCCGACCTGGCGCTTCCAGATGATGACGGAGGTGTTCGGTCCGATCGGCAAGGGCTGGGGCTATGAGCAGGTCGACTGGACCATCGCGGAACGGATGATCTTCATCTGCGCCCGCGTCTGGTACATCGACCCGGAGACCAAGGAGAAGTGCTTCACCGGCCCGCAGTGGGGCGGGACCGAGATGGTCCGCCGCCGCAACGGCATGGAGATGCCGGACGACGAGTGCTTCAAGATGTCGATGACCGACGCGGTCGGCAAATGCCTGCTGCAAATCGGTCTGGCCGCCGACGTCTATATGGGCCAGTTCGATGACAGCAAATACCGGGAGGAATCGGAGGCCTTCTATGCCGCCAAGTCCAACCCGGACCTGCAACCCGCCGCCGTCGAAGTCTTCGAGGCGGAGGTGAAGCGCCGGCTGGGGGCCTGCCTGGACCTCGATGACCTCGAAGAGGTCTGGCGGTCGGGCGTCGGCACCCGACTGCGCGAGATCGGCGCCGTGGACCGTGCCGCCCAGCACCGCATCACCGGCCTGTTCGCCCAGAAGAAGGCCGAGATTCTGAAGCGCGAGGAAGAGGACGGGCGGGAAGCCGCCTGACGGAACGTCATGACCCAGACCACTCCCAGGGCGACTCAGAGCACCGGCGACCGGTCGCCCAGCGGTCTTTTCCGCATGAGCGCCTGGGAAGGCGAGTTCGAACGTGCCAATGCGCAGCTGCCGCGCTGGTACTGGAATCGTGACCAGCGCCGCCGCCACTACGCCCGCTGGGTGGAGGCGGAGGCCGAAACGCTGGCGATGCGGCTGTCGGGACTGCTGCGGTCCGACACGCCTGCGGAAACCGCGGGTGCGGCCCGCGTCCTTGTCGACTCGCTGTCGCGTGACATCGACTGGGCCCGACGGTTGGAAGATTCTGATTCGGAAGACGGCAAGTTCGCTCACGCCGCCTGACCGCAGGCGGCATCAAGGGAAGGATATCATCCCATGACGATAGAAGAGGTCCAGGCGCGTCTGCGCGCCGCTCAAGCCCACCTTGGGCGTGAGGGCCGCTTCGCCCTCACCCTCAGCCTGGACGGGCGCGAGGAATGCTACATCACCCATTGGTTCCGCCCCGAACCGCATGCCTTCGAGGACTGCCGTGCGGTCGGTTCCGGAACCCTCAGCGAATGCCTGGACGCGCTCGACCGCTATGTGGCGGTGAACCGTGTGCGCGACGAGGCGCCGATGCTGATGGCGGCCGAATGACATCCCCGTAACGGCCAAGCCATCGGCCTTCGTCCCCTCGTTCCCCCCGCGGACGAGGGGACTTTTTTGTCCGCCATTCGCGGGCTGTCGCGGTTGTGGTATCGTCGCCACCTTCGAGCGGAAGGGGAGCGAACATGGATCCCGCACTTGCCTTCGTCAGCATCGCCGGAGCCATTGCGGTCGGCGCCGCCAGTCCGGGGCCGAGCTTCGTGCTGGTCGCCCGCACCTCCATCGCCGTATCCCGCCGGGCCGGTCTGGCCACCGCCCTCGGCATGGGAATCGGTGGCGTGTTCTTCGCGTCCCTGGCGCTGCTGGGTCTGCATGCCCTGCTGTCGCAGGTCGGCTGGCTCTATGCGGTGCTGAAGCTGGCGGGCGGTGCCTATCTGCTCTACCTTGCCGTCCGCATCTGGCGCGGGGCGGCGGAGCCTCTCGTGATGGCGGAAGAGGGGCAGACGGCACCCGCCGGGCTGATGCGGCCGCTGCTGTTCGGGCTGCTGACGCAACTGAGCAACCCGAAGACGGCGCTGGTCTATGGCAGCATCTTCGCCGCGCTGATGCCGGCCTCACCGCCGGTCTGGCTGTTCGTCTTCCTGCCGCCGGCAATCTTCCTGATCGAAGCCGGCTGGTACGCCATCGTCGCCGCGGCATTTTCCGCCGGCCGGCCGCGTGCTGCCTACCTGCGGTCCAAGCGTTGGGTCGACCGGGTTGCCGCCGCCGCTATCGGCGGACTCGGCGTCCGCCTGATGGCGGACGCTTTGCCCCCTCCCTGACCCTTACTTCTTCTTGCCCGACTGCGCCCGGGCGAACGCCTCGGCGAAGGCGCTGTTGACCGGTTCCGGCGCCTTGGCCGGCTTCGGCGCAGCCTTGGCCGCAGGCGCCGCCGGGCGGCGATCCTGCTGCTGCGGCGGACGGCCCGGTCCCCGTTCGTCACGGCGCTGCTCTTCGCGGCGGGCCGGACGCGGCGCTTCCTCGCCCATGCGCATGGTCAAGGCGATGCGCTTGCGGGGAATGTCGACCTCCAGAACCTTCACCTTCACCACGTCGCCGGCCTTCACCACCGTGTGAGGGTCCTTCACGAAGCTGTTGGCGAGCTGGGAGATATGCACCAGCCCGTCCTGGTGGACGCCGATGTCGACGAAGGCGCCGAAGGCGGTGACGTTGGTGACGACGCCCTCCAGCATCATGCCGGGCTGGAGATGCTTCAGCTCCTCGACGCCTTCCTTGAAGGTGGCGGTCTTGAACTCCGGACGGGGGTCGCGGCCGGGCTTCTCCAGCTCCTTGATGATGTCCTCGACGGTGGGGACGCCGAAGCGCTCGTCGGTGAACTCCTCGGCATTCAGGCCGCGCAGGAAGCGGGCGTCGCCGATGACGCTGCCGAGGTCGCGGCCGGTCGTCTTCACGATGCGCTGGACCACCGGATAGGCTTCCGGATGGACGGCGGAACCGTCGAGCGGATTCTCACTGTCGCGGATGCGCAGGAAGCCGGCGGCCTGCTCGAAGGTCTTCGGCCCCAGCCGCGCCACGTCCAGCAGCTGCTTGCGCGAGCGGAAGGCGCCGTTGCGGTCGCGATGCTCGACGATGTTGCGGGCGATGGTCTCGTTCAGACCCGACACGCGGGTCAGCAGCGGAATCGAGGCGGTGTTGAGGTCGACGCCGACGGCGTTCACGCAATCCTCGACAACCGCGTCCAGCGACCGGGCCAGCTTGCCGCCGGCCACGTCATGCTGGTACTGGCCGACGCCGATGGATTTCGGCTCGATCTTCACCAGCTCGGCCAGCGGATCCTGCAGGCGGCGGGCGATGGACACCGCGCCGCGCAGGCTGACGTCCAGGGTGGGGAACTCGTGCGCCGCGGTTTCGGAGGCGGAATAGACCGACGCGCCGGCCTCGCTGACCACCAGCTTGGTCAGCGACAGCTCGGGGTGGCGCTTCATCAGGTCGGCGGCCAGCTTGTCGGTCTCGCGCGACGCGGTGCCGTTGCCGATGGAGATCAGTTCCGCCTTGTGCCGGGCCGCCAGTGCCGCCAGCACCGCCAGCGAGCCGTCCCAGTCGTTGCGCGGCGGGTGCGGATAGATGGTGGTCGTTTCCACCAGCTTGCCGGTGGCATCGACCACCGCCACCTTGACGCCGGTGCGGATGCCGGGGTCGAGCCCGATGGTGACGCGCTGACCGGCGGGGGCGGCCAGCAGCAGGTCGTGCAGGTTGCGGGCGAAGACGCGGATCGCCTCATCCTCGGCGCGCTCGCGCAAGGATCCCATCAGATCGGTCTCGATGTGCGGGCCGATCTTCAGCTTCCAGGTCCAGCGCACCACGTCGGACAGCCATTTGTCGGCCGGGCGGCCCTGGTCGCGGATGCCGGTGTGGACGGCGATGGTGCCCTCCGCCGGGTGGGGCTGCCCTTCCTCGACCGGAAGGTCCAGGCGGATGTCGAGCACGCCCTGCGCCCGGCCACGGAACAGCGCCAGCGCGCGGTGCGACGGCAGCTTCGACCAGTTCTCCGAGAAGTCGAAATAGTCGGAAAATTTGGCGCCCTCCGCCTTCTTCTCCTCGATCACCTTGGAGGTGACGACGCCCTTGTCGGCCATGGCGGTGCGCAGCCGGCCGACCAGTTCGGCATCCTCGCCGAAGCGTTCGACCAGGATGTGACGTGCGCCGTCCAGCGCCGCCTTGACGTCGGCGACGCCCTTGTCGGCGCTGACGAAGGCGGCGGCCTCCATGTCCGGCTGCTTCTTAGGATCGGCCAGCAGTGCGTCGGCCAGCGGCTCCAGCCCGGCCTCGCGGGCGATCTGGGCCTTGGTGCGGCGCTTCTGCTTGTAGGGGAGATAGAGATCCTCAAGCCGGGTCTTGGTGTCGGCCTGTTTGATCTGGCGCTCCAGCTCCGGCGTCAGCTTGCCCTGGTCCTGGATGGTGGACAGGATGCTGGCGCGGCGGTCCTCCAGCTCGCGCAGGTAGCCCAGGCGCTCCTCCAGGGTGCGGAGCTGGGTGTCGTCCAGACCGCCGGTCGCCTCCTTGCGGTAGCGCGCGATGAAGGGAACGGTCGATCCCTCGTCGAGCATGGCGATGGCGGAAGCGACCTGGGACTCGCGGACCGACAGTTCGTCGGCGATGCGCTGGCTGATGGACAGCATGAGGCAGGGATCCTGCGGACTGGTGACGAAACAACGGGCGTCTGTCATAGCGCGTCGGGGGCGGGTGACGCCACCCCGGCCTTTCGTCAGAGAGACAGGGCAGGGCAGGTCAACCGTCAGCGGGACCATGCGGCGACGATCTTCGCAAATAAGTGGTAGGGGGCGATTTCTCCCCTCCATTCATCGGCCGTTAACCATATCGGCCTATATCTTTGCGTGCAACTTGGTTGCGTTTCCTCCCGAACCAACTTAAGGGCGGCCCGGCGGCGATACCGTCTGGCCGCCTTTTCTTTTTCGGTCGCAAAGTCCGTTTTCGGACAAAGGAAAAAGGGCCGGGACGAACATGCCGCCCCGGCCTGACCCCGGATGTGTCTGCCGCCGGTCGAAACCGAAAGGATCAGGGAAGGCGGCTTTCAGCCAAACGCAGGCGGCCTTCGGGGGAGAGACGGGAAAGGGTATCGACGACGCGCGCCTCGATCTCGCTCCGCAAGGCGGCGTCATTGGCATGGACGCTGTCGAACATGGCCTTGACGACGGCCGCATCGAAAGGCTGGGCCATCAGGGCGGTGCGCAGACGGGGAGTGAACTCCTCCCGGCTGACATGCATGCGGACGAACAGCGGGCGGGCGTCGTCCAGCGCCTTGCGCAGGACCGTGGCATCGGCCGGCGACAGGCGCCGCGACACATCGTCGACGAAGCGTTCCAGCAGCTGGTCCGGCCCGCCGGGCGGCGGGGGTGGGCGGAAGCTGTGGGCGACGACGAAGCCGCCGGCAAGCATATTGAGCGCAAGGGACCCGACCAGCAGGAACCAGGGCCAGCGGCGCCGGATCGACGGCGTCATCGCGTGTCTCCCAGATAGCTGACGATCATCACGCCGGACAGGCTGGGAGTGCTCGTCTTTTCGAAGGAAATCAGGCCCTGGCTGTAGCTGAGGAAGCCGACCAGCGCCATGCCGGCCAGGAACCCGGCCAGCGGGGCAGGGCGGAAGGGCGGCCGCGACAGGAACCACGGCACGAATTCGGGCACGATCCGCTGCGCCAGACAGTCGGCGATGCGGTCGAAGACCTCGGCCTCGCGCCGGGATGAGACCAGCGGGGTCGAGGCGGCATCGAGCAGCGCGTCGGTGACGGCGGCATCGGCCAGCAGGTTGCGGGCTTCGGCGCTGTCGTCCAGAAGGGCCAGCGCATCGACCCGGGCCGAACGCGGCCAGCGGTCCAGATCGGCGCCATAGGCCTCGGCGTAGCGTTTGAACTCTTTGAGCGTCATGACCGTGCACCGTCCTTCTGACGGATCAGGGGTTGAAGCCGGGCCCGCACGACGCGGCGCGCCCGGACCAGCAGACTTTCCATAGCCGAAACAGACACCTGCAGTATTTCCGATGCTTCAGCGCACGTCATCTCCTCATGGTAGCAAAGGCTGAGCGCCGCCCGCTGCCGCTCGGGAAGGGCGGCGATCGCGGCATCCACGGCGGCGCCGATCCGGATGCCGTCGATCACCGTCTCGGCGCTCCAGGCCGGATCGGCGATCTCGTCGGCGGCATCCAGGGGGGCGAAGCTGCGGCGCCGCTTGTAGTCGATGGCACGGTTCACCACGATCCTGTACAGCCAGGTCGTGAAGCGGGTTCCATCGCCGCGCCAGCGGTCGGCGTTGGCCCAGATCTGCAGGAAGGCGTCCTGCGCGACCTCTTCGGCGTCGGCGGCGTTCCCGACAACCCGTTGGGCCAAGGCGATGCTGCGGCGCAGATGCCGGCGCGTGAGCGTTCCAAACGCTTTCCGGTCGCCGGCCGCGGCGTCCGCCATCAACGCCTCGTCCGTCACCGTCTCCTCGGTAGGCTTCACGCCGTCGTCCGCCCGCTCCCGGTTGCTGTCAGGCTTTTATACGCGACCGGGGCCGGAAGTCCTGCGCGGCGGCAGGCAATTTTCCCCATAGGGGATTTCCCTGAGAAGCGGCCCTGCTCCAGCAGTTAATTTCCATAAGAATCCTTATGCGTCTTTTGTGCGCGCTGACTGGAGGGCGCTCTCCCGGCACGGTGCATGGCCGGCATCCTTGCCCGTCCGGCGGGAACCCCCGTACAGCCTTGCGGGTTGTTCCAAGCATGACCGTGGCGTCACCGGAGGCCGGCGGCGCTGCCAACGAAGCGATTGAAGGACCACACCATGCTCAAGATTCTCGGCTGGGCCATCCTGATCATCTTCATCATCGGCCTGCTGGTCGTCACCGGCATCCTGAAGCTGATCTTCTGAGTCCCCGCCCTGCCCCGCCCGTCTATTCCTCCGCCAGAGCCAGTGCGCGGCGCAGATGGGCGCGGCAGTCGGCGACCATCCGGCGGATCAGATCGTCGCAGCTCGGGATGTCGTCGATCAGGCCGATCGCCATGCCGGCGGACACGATCCCGTCCTGAACATCGCCGGACTGCATGGCCGCCCGGCCGCGCTGGCCGGCAACCAGCGGCCGGACCTCTTCGAACTGGGCGCCGCCGGGGCGCTTCTCCAGCGCCACGACCTCGTCGGATACCGCATTCCTGAAGACGCGGGCGGTGTTGCGCATGCTGCGCAGGATCAGGTTGGTGTCGCGTTCCCCGGCGGCGACCAGAGCCTGCTTGATGCCGTCATGCACCGGTGCCTCGCGCGTGCAGAGGAAACGGGTGCCCATGTTGACGCCCTGGGCGCCCAGGGCCAGGGCGGCGGCCATGCCGCGCCCGTCGGCGATCCCGCCCGAGGCGATCACCGGAATCCGCAGGGCCCGCACCGCCGCCGGGATCAGGATCAGGCCCGGGATGTCGTCCTCCCCCGGATGGCCGGCGCATTCGAACCCGTCGATGCTGATGATGTCCACCCCGGCCCGTTCGGCGCTCAGCGCATGGCGGACGCTGGTGCATTTGTGCAGGATGCGGATGCCATGGGCCTTCATCCGCTCCACGAAGGCGCGCGGGCTGTTGCCGGCCGTCTCGACGATGGTGATGCCGCTGTCGATGATGACGTCGAGATAGCGTTCGTAGGGCGGCGGCTTCACCGCGGGCAGCATGGTCAGGTTCACGCCGAATGGCCGGTCCGTCATCGCGCGGCACCGCTCGATCTCACGCGCCAGATCCTCCGGCGTCGGCTGGGTCAGTGCGGTCAGGATGCCCAGGCCGCCGGCATTCGATACGGCGGCGGCCAGCTCCGCCAGCCCGACCCACTGCATCCCGCCCTGCACAATCGGATAGTCGATGCCGAGCAGGCGCGTTACCTCGGTTTTCATGGTGTTCCCTTCCCCATATCCGACCATTTGTCGCAGACAGTCATGAAACCGCTGCGGCATACTTGTTTATAAGCGATCCCAAACGCCAATTCGGAATATGATCTTCGACGTATGATGAAAGAGCGGAACTCTGAAAAATCCAGAAACGATCATACAACGTATCCTATGATAATGAAGTATAGGGTCTGACAGGTTATCCTGTCGCTTCGTTCACCTCGACGCGGTGTGCGCGGCGAAAACAGGGTTTTTAAGCCGCTGATTGTGCTGAATACCGGCGAAAGGCGGCTGGCACCATCAGCGGGGCCCGATGTGAAGACGGGGCCGGCTCAAGAACGGACCGTCGAACTGTGACCGAGACGAGCAAAGGACGATTGTGACGCCTGCAACCGGACCGGAACCGTGGCCCCAGACCATGGCGGGCACGCTCGACCTCGACGCCTGCGCGCGCGAACCGATTCACCTTCCCGGCAGCATCCAGCCGCACGGCCATCTGCTGGCGGTGGAGGCGGACAGCCTGCGTCTGGTCTGCGCGAGCGCCGAGGCCGGAGCGGTGCTGAACCGTCCGCCCGCCGAATCCTTCGGCCTGCCGGTCGACCGTCTGATCGACTGCGCGTCGACGGCGTCGCTGGTCCGTGGACTGCGCAACGCCCCGGCGGAGCCGGTGCAGCTCGAAATCCTCAGCCTGCGCGGCGGCGACCATCAGGCCATCGCCCACCGCGCGGGTGCGCTGGTGATCCTGGAACTGGAGGAACTGCCCGCCACCGGTGCCGGCACGCTGGAGGCGCTGTACCCGCAGATGCGCGAAGGCATCCGCCGCATGCAGGCCGCCCATGATTTCGACGCCCTGCTGTCCAGCACGGCCGCGGAGGTGCGCTCGCTGACCGGGTTCGACCGCGTGCTGGTCTACCGCTTCGACGAGCAATGGAACGGCACCGTCATCGCCGAGGACGGCAACAGCCGCCTGCCCTCCTACCGTGGCTTGCGCTTTCCGGCCTCCGACATCCCGCAGCAGGCCCGGCGGCTCTATGCGCTGAACCGCCTGCGGCTGATCGCCGACACCCGCTACCAGCCGGTTCCCCTTCTGTCGGCCAAGCGGGATGTGCCGCCGCTTGACCTCAGTTTTTCCGTGCTGCGCAGCGTCTCGCCGGTGCATCTCGAATATATGCGCAACATGGGCACGCCGGCCTCCATGTCGATCTCCGTGATGGATGGCGACAGGCTGTGGGGCCTGATCTCCTGCCACCATGCGGAGCCGCGGCAGGTGTCCTTCGCGGTGCGCACCGCCTGCGATCTGCTCGGGCAGGTGCTGTCCAGCCAGATGATCGCGCTGGAACGGGCGCTGGACGCCGACCATCGCATCCGTTCCAAAAGCACGCAGGCCCGCCTGCTCGCCCATATGGCGGCGGCGGAGAGCTTCATCGACGGGCTGAGCGAGGACCGCGAGGATCTGCTGGGGCTGGTCAACGCCGATGGCGCCGCGATCCTGTTCGACGGCGACTGCCGGCTGATCGGCCGCACCCCGCCGCAGGAGGTGGTCGAGGCAATCGCCGCCGAGCTGGCCGGACAGGGCATCAAGGACCTGTTCGTCAGCCACCAGCTTCCGGCCGAGATGCCGGCCGCCGCCGGGATGGAGCGGACAGCCAGCGGCCTGCTGGCAATCTCCATCTCGCAGCTTCACCCCAGCTATCTTCTGTGGTTCCGGCCGGAGATCGTGCAGTCGATCGACTGGGCCGGCGAGCCCAGGAAGCCGCTGGACTCCAGCGGCGGGCTGTCGCCCCGCAGTTCCTTCGAAGCCTGGAAGGAGACGGTGCGCGGCCTGTCCCTGCCCTGGCGCCATGGCGAGATCGAGGCGGCCGGCGATTTCCGCAACGCCATCGTCAGCATCGTTCTGCGCAAGGCCGAGGAGATGGCCGCGCTGAACGAGGAACTGCGCCGCACCAACGGCGAGCTTGCCGCCTTCTCCTATTCGGTCTCGCACGACCTGCGGGCTCCGTTCCGGCATGTCACCAGCTATGCCGAACTGTTGCGGTCCCGCGCGGGAGATAAGCTGAGCGAGCGGGAGCGCCATTACCTGGACAGCATCATCGAGGCGGCGAGTTCGGCCGGGCGACTGGTCGACGGGCTGCTGCATTTCTCGCAGCTGGGCCGCACCACGCTGGCGCGGGTGGAGGTCGATGTCGGCCAGCTGGTGGACGAGGTGCGCCATCTGCTGGAGCCGGATCTGCAGGGCCGCAACGTTCGTTGGACCGTGCATCCCCTGCCCGGCGTGACCGGCGACCCGACCATGCTGCGGCTGGTGGTGCAGAATCTGCTGGCCAACGCCATCAAATACACCCGCGACCGCACCGATCCGGAGATCGAGGTCGGCTGCCGGTCCAACGCCGACGCGCACGAGTTCTTCGTCCGCGACAATGGCCGTGGATTCGACATGGCCTATGCCGGTAAGCTCTTCGGCGTATTCCAGCGCCTGCACCGCGAGGAAGAGTTCGAAGGCATCGGCATCGGGCTTGCCAATGTCCGCCGCATCGTGGAGCGCCACGGCGGGCGGGTCTGGGCGGAAGGCAGGCTGGATCACGGCGCCACCTTCCATTTCTCCCTGCCGCGGTCCGTCGCCGCCGAATCGAGGTAGCCCCATGGCCACGCTGAAACCGATCCTGCTGGTCGAGGACAACCCGAAGGATCTGGAGCTGACGCTGGAGGCGTTCGCCGAGGCGCAGCTCGCCAACGACATCGTCGTCGCCCGCGATGGGGCGGAGGCGCTGTCCTATCTTTTCCATGACGACGGGCAGGCGGTGTCGAAGCCGACCGACCCGAAATATCCGGCCGTCATCATCCTCGACATCAAGTTGCCGAAGGTGGACGGGATCGAGGTGTTGCAGCGGATCAAGGCGAACGAGAACACCCGCGCCATCCCCGTGGTCATGCTGACCTCCTCCAAGGAGGAGCAGGATCTCGTCCGCAGCTACCGCCTGGGGGTGAATGCCTTCGTGGTCAAGCCGGTCGGTTTCAAGGAGTTCTTCGACGCGATCCGCGACATCGGCAGCTTCTGGGCGATTCTGAACGAGCCGCCGCCCGGCTGCCATTCCCGCCGGCCACGCGGCACCTGATGGCCGATGTGATCGACACCGCCGCCGGCGATGCCGCGGGTCTGGGCCCGCCGACGCCCTGTCGCGTCCTCCTGCTGGAGGACAGCGGCATCGACGCCGATCTGGTGCGCGAACATCTTCTGATGATCGACGACCATGCGTTCGAGGTCCATCGCGTCGAGACGCGGCAGGCCTTCATCGAGGCGGTTGCCGACGGCGGCCCCTTCGACCTGATCCTGTCCGACTTCGACCTGCCCGATTTCGACGGCATGTCGGCGCTGGCCATCGCGCGCGACCGCCTGCCGCGGGTGCCCTTCATCTTCGTGTCAGGCATGCTGGGCGAGGAGAACGCCATCGAGGCACTGAAGAAGGGTGCCACCGACTATGTCGTGAAGCTGCGGATGGAGCGGTTGCAGGTGGTGGTCCGCCGCGCCCTGATCGAGGCGCGCGACCGCAACGAGCTGGCCGACAAGCGCGCCGCCCTGGCTGAAAGCGAGGCGCGGCTGCGCTTCGCGCTGGAGGCTGGGCGGCTGGGATCCTGGGAGCTGACGCTGGCGACCAACCGGCTGCGCGTCTCGTCGATCTGCGCCGCCAACCTCGGCTTGGCCGATCCGGCCGAAATCCCGACCTACGACCGCCTGCTGGAGCGGGTCCATCCCGACGACCGCGAGCATCAGCAGGCCATGGTGCGGCAGGCGGTGAGCAGCGGGTCGCCGCTGGACATGGAATACCGCACGATCTGGCCCGACGGCAGCGTCCATTGGGTGCAGGTTCGTGGCCGCGCCATCTATGACAAGGACGGTGCGCCGACCGGGATGGCCGGCGTTTCGCTGAACATCACCGACCGCAAGAAGGCCGAGGAGCGGCAGCTGTTGCTGCTGGAGGAACTGAACCACCGGGTCAAGAACACGCTGGCGATGGTGCAGTCCATCGCCAAGCAGACCCTGCGCGCCGCCCCGTCGGTGGAGGCCTTCCCCGATGCCTTCCAGTCCCGCCTGCGCGCTCTGGCCCAGGCCCACGATCTGCTGACCCGCCGCCATTGGCAGGGTGCCTCGCTGAGCGAGATCGCCGCGCTGACGCTGGAGCCCCATGTCCATGCCGGCCGCGTCAAGGTTGCCGGTCCGCCGGTCAATCTGACCACCGGCGTGGCGGTGTCGCTGCACCTCGCCTTTCACGAGCTTGCCACCAACGCCGCGAAATACGGCGCGCTGTCGGCGGAGAACGGCCGTGTCGATCTGGATTGGGAAATCGTCAAACCGGGACAGACGCCGGTGCGCAACAGCGTGAACGAATCCTGCGGTCAGGCCGGTTCCGGCCAAACCGGCGGCCGATCCGTCCGTGACGGTGCCGGCGCGCTGGTACTGCGCTGGCGCGAGAGCGGCGGGCCGCCGGTGGCGCCGCCGACCCGGCGCGGCTTCGGTTCCCGCCTGATCGAGCGCGGTCTGGCGCATGAGTTGGAGGGCGATGTCGCCCTTGCTTTCGAAACCGCCGGCGTGCGATGCCGGCTCGTCATTCCTCTGTCTTCGCGAGTGAGCCCGCAGTGACCGACGCCAATCTGTCGAACCTGACCGTCCTGATCGTCGAAGACGAACCGCTGATCGCCATGAGCCTGGAGGACGCCCTGATCGACCAGGGAGTCGCCTGTCTCGGCCCGGCGGGTTCGGTGTCCGCGGCGTTGGAAATGATCGAAGCGGGCGGATTCGACATCGCGCTGCTCGACGTCAACCTGCGTGGCGAACGGGTGGACGCGGTGGCCGACCGGCTGGCCGGCGCCGGCATCCCCTTCATCTTCACCACCGGCCATGGGGCCGAGGGCCTGCCAGATGCCCACCGCACCCGGCCGGTGATCGGCAAGCCGTTCCGCGACATCGACATCACCGACGCCCTCGCCCGCCACCGGCCGCGCTGACCGTCTGTCCCGCCGGTTCCGCCACCGGCACCGGCGGGACCGGCCCGCACCCGCATCGACATTCGACCGACCCCGGTCCAGCCGCCGCCCTGCGTGCGGCTTCCGGCATGCTGCCTGCTGCCTCGCCGGCCTCCCCGTCCCGCTCCTCCGCTTCCCGCCCGGCGCGACAACCTGTCGCGGCTGACAATCAGCCGCTTTGACAATGACCGGCTAACTTATATACTAGTATGCACAAAGCGGCGCTTCGGCTCCCGCTTCAACGAGATTGACGGCCGCTGAAACATGCCCGATGGCGAAGGGGCGCGGCGGCGACGGGATGAAATTCGCAGGAGTGTCTTCCATGAACATCAAGTCCCGGATCGACCGTATCCCCGGCGGGATGATGATCGTCCCCCTGTTCCTTGGTGCCTGCCTGAACACGCTGGCTCCCAATACGGGCAAGTTCTTCGGCTCCTTCACCAACGGCCTGATCACCGGCACGCTGCCGATCCTGTCGGTGTGGTTCTTCTGCATCGGCGCCAGCATCAGCCTGAAGGCCACCCCGCTGGTCCTGCGCAAGAGCGGCGTGCTGGTTTCGGTCAAGATCCTCACCGCGGCGATGGCGGGCGTCATCGCCTCCTGGTTCATCCCGGCGGAGGGCATCACCTCGGGCTTCTTCTCCGGCCTGTCGGTGCTGGCGATCATCGCGGTGATGAACGACACCAACGGCGGCATGTACATGGCGCTGATGCAGCAATACGGCACCAAGGAGGAAGCCGGCGCCTTCTGCCTGATGTGCCTGGAATCCGGCCCCTTCATGACCATGGTCACGCTGGGCATCGCCGGTCTGGCCGCCTTCCCCTGGCAGACGATGGTCGGCGCCCTGCTGCCCTTCCTGATCGGCTTCGCGCTGGGCAACCTCGACAAGGACCTGCGGGCCTTCTTCACCCAGGGCGTCTCGGTGATGGTTCCCTTCTTCGCCTTCGCGCTGGGCAACAACCTGAACTTCTCGACCATCCTCAACACCGGCCTGCTGGGCATCGTGCTGGGTCTGGGCGTGATCGCCGTCACCGGCTTCATGCTGGTGCTGGCCGACATCCTGCTGGCGAAGGGCAACGGCACGGCCGGCATCGGTGCCGCCTCCACCGCCGGGGCCGCGGTGACGGTGCCGCCGATCATCGCTTCCATCGAGCCGACCTTCGCGCCGGTCGCTCCGTCCGCCACCGCGCTGATCGCCACCAGCGTGGTCGTCACCGCCCTGCTGACGCCGCCGCTGACCGCCTGGTGGGCGCGCCGGTTCGGCGTGCTGTCGCCCCGTTATCGGGCGGCCGAGGCGGCCAAGCTGGCCCAGCCGGTGGGGATCGCTGCGGCCGAATAAGGGCGTGGATTGTAAAAGGCCKTTTCCATTACTGCTTCTGGGCCGGTGCGGCGTTGTGGGTGTGGCCGGCGCCGGCAGCCCCCATGCTGTGGCCTTCGGCCGGCGCCGCGGCCTGCCCGGCCGCCTCGATCGCGATCTCGACCTCGACGGTGCCGGCCTTCTCGAAGCGCAGGGTCATCGGGATGTGGGCGCCCTTCACCAGCGGCTGCTTGAGGCCGAGCAGCATGATGTGCAGCCCGCCCGGCGCCAGCTTCACCGCCTCGCCCGCCGGGACCGGGATGCCGCCGGCGACTTCGCGCATCTTCATCACGCCGTTCTCGTTCAGATGGGTGTGCAGTTCGGCCTTCTCCGCCGCGGGGGTGGAGGCGCCGACCAGACGGTCTTCCGTCGTTCCGGTGTTGGTCAGCGACAGATAGGCGCCGCCATTCGGCGCGGACGGCGCGGTGGCGCGGGCCCAGGGATGGCCGATCTCGATTGCACCGGCCTTGAAGCCGTGGGCCAGGGCGGTGCCGGCACCGAACAGGGCGATGGCTGCGGCGATGCCGAGAATGCGCTTCATGAACTCTTCTCCTGGAATGCGGATGTGAAGAACAGGGGATGGCCGCCACGGCGGATAACGCCGCAGGGCTCGTGGGCTATGGGGCGTGCACCGGGCACGCTGTGTCTTGGATCGCTGCGGCGGCCGGGGCGCGGAATCTGCACAGGGACCGGGCGTGGCGGCCGGCAGCGGCGATGATTCGAAGCGGGAGGAAAATCAGGCGGGCGGTGGGGGAGCCCGCGCCTGAAGGGTCGACAGGAACCAGCCGGCGGCGACATGCTCGGCCGGCAGCAGGCCGGTGTCGCGGTCCATGGCAAGGGCGGGGCCGACCGCCAGCAGCGGCGGCGGCAAGGCCAGCCCGGTCACCAGCGGGCAGAGCGGGCAATGGCCGGTTCCGGACGATGCCGGGTCCGGCGACTTCCCATGATCGCCGTCATGGGGGATCGCGAAATCGGCCGCAGCGGCCTGGATGGTGGTCAGGCCGCCGGAGGAGCAGATTGCCAGGGACACGGTCTCCCCGGCCTGGGCGATCCCGCCGCTCATCAGGGGCATCCAGCCCCAGGCGATGACTTGCAGCAAAAGGGCAGCCATCCCGGCCACAAGGCCGAGCTGCCGCACCCGCCGCACTGTCATCCGACCGAAAGCCATCCGGCTTCGACGCCCTCTGCAAACGCCGGGCGTTCCCGGCAAGGATGCGGCCACGATAGCGCAGCGTTCGTGAACGGACGAGCGGCAAATGGACCCACAGGCCGCGCGGGGCCGGCCCATTGCCTCAGGCCAGCAGGCGGAAGGCCGGTTCCGGCCGGGACAGCAGGTCGCGGCGCAGCACCTCGATGGTGGCGTCGTCGCGGGCGGCGCGGGGAACGGCCACCGGCACCTCCGCCACCACCCGGCCGGGCGAAGGCGCCAGCAGGAGAAGCCGGTCGGCGAGAGCCAACGCCTCGCGCAGATTGTGGGTGACCAGCAGGACGGTGGTCGGCCGCCGGTCCAGCAAGTCCGACAGCAGCCCGCGCAGCCGCAGCGCCGTCGGTTCGTCCAGCGAGACGAACGGCTCGTCCATCAGCAGCAGGTCCGGCTCCACCACGAAGGCGCGGGCGAGCGCCACCCGCCGCGCCATGCCCAGCGAGAGCTGGGTCGGGAAGCGGTCGGCGAAGGGCGACAGCTCCAGCGCCTCCAGCATGGCATCGACCGCCGGTCCGCGCCGCTGCGCCCGCAGCAAAACCAGCGCCAGATTCTGCCGCACCGTGCGCCAGGGCAGCAGGCGCGGCTCCTGGAAGACATAGCCGATGCGGGCCGGCCCGCCGTCCGGACGTGGCCCGACCTCCACCCTGCCGTCGAAGGCGCGGTCCAGCCCGGCGACGATGCCGAGCGCCGTCGTCTTGCCGCAGCCGCTGGGACCGACCAGCGCCACGACCTCTCCCGCCGCGGCCGACAGGGTCAGGCCACGCACCGCCTCCACCGCGCCGAAGCGCTTGGAGCGGATCTCAAGCGTCAGCGGGCATCCGCCGCCACCGCTGGCAATGCCGCTCGGCCGGCTGGAGGACGCCGTATTCCAGAAGCTGGACCACGGCCACGAACGCGATGGTGTAAGCCAGGATTCCTGCGACATCGAACGTCTGGAAAAGGAGGTTGATCTGGAATCCGACACCGTCGCTGCGGCCCAGCAGTTCGACCACCAGCACGATCTTCCAGATCAGCGCGAGGCCGGACCGCGCAGCCGCGGCGATGGTGGGGGTGAGTTGCGGCAGCAGCACATGGCGAAGCCGGTCCGCGGGCGACAGGCGGTAGACGCGGGCCATGTCGACCAGCCCCTCGTCGATGGCGCGGGCGCCGGCCCGCACCAGCACCACCGTGTTGGGAATCTTGTTGATGGCGACGGCGCCGATGGCCGCCGCCTCGGTCAGGCCGAACCAGACATAAGCCAGCACGATGACCACCAGCGCCGGCAGATTCAGGAAGAAGACCAGCCAGGGGCCGAACAGCCGGTCGATGACGGGTGAGCGCCCCATCGGCAGGCCGATCCCGACGCCGATGGACATGGCGAGCGCGAAGGCCGCCAGCACGCGCAACAGGGTGACGCCCATGTGATGGAACAGCGCCCCGCTCTCAGCCTCGCGCAGCAGGGCTTCGGCCACCACCGGCGGTCCCGGCAGCAGGCGTCCGCCGACGGTCATGGCCGCGGCCTGCCACAGCGCCAGCAGCAGCAGGATCGACACCACTGGCATCAGGGCAGGCATCAGGGCGCGGCGCACCGGCTACGCCCCACCGGTCCAGAAGGTGCCGGGCGCGATGACGGGTGCGTCGCCGACCAGTTCCCGCCCGCCCAGCCTTGCCATCAGCGCGTAGAGTTTCGCGGCCCCTGCCCGCTCCTCCTCCGTCCAGCGGCGCGGGATGCCGTCGCGGTAGCGGTCGCGCAGCGTGCGGAAGGTGGCGTCGTCCTCCGCCTGCATCAGCGGGGCGAGCCGCTCCCAGGCGGCGTCGGACTGCACCAGCAGGCTCTTCGCCTGAGCGGTGGCGGCCTGGAAGCCGGCAAGGGCGGCCGGGTTGGCGCGCGCCCACTCCTCGCGGAAGACATAGCCGATGGACGGCACCGTCGCCGGCTGGCCCAACGCCTCCAGCATGTCGGCCACGGTGATCGACACCCGCATGCCCTTCGCCTCCAGCCGGGCGGCGAAGGGCCAATAGGTCAGCACCGCATCCAGGTCGCCATCGGCGATCTTGCTGTTCAGCAGGGGCGGTGCGGCGAAGAAGGGCTGCGCATCGCGGTCGAGCGACAGCCCGTGCCGGTCGGCCGCCACCGCCTTCAGCAGAAGCCAGCTCTTGTCGAGCGGACTGCCGGCGACGCCGATGCGCTTGCCCCGCAGATCGCCGACCCCGGCAATCGCGGAGCCGGCGGGAACGACCAGCGCGCCGACGGCGGTCGAATAGGGGATGAAGCACAGCGCCTCCCCCTTGCTGCGCATCCGCGACACCCACAGCCAGTCGGAAACGATGATCTCCACCGCGCCGGCCTGGAGCGCCACCTGGGTGGCGGGGTTGCCGGCCAGCTCGACCAGTTGCAGGTCGATCCCGGCCTGCCTGTCGAAGCCGTTGGCGCGGACGGTGTCGAGTTCCCAGCTGACCGTGCCGAATTTCAGCACCCCGGCGCGGACGGCCGGAGGGCTGGCAGCGGAATCGGAGGCCGCGGCGTTCCGGACCAGTGCCGACGCCAGAAGCGCGCCGGCCGCCAGCAAGGTCGTCCGTCTGCTACAGCCTGCCGCCATGGTCCCCGTCCGCTCATTCTTTGGACTGCCAGCTTACGAGGACTGTAGATGGTTCGTATATTCAACGATAGGAGGATAAGGGAGGTATCGCCGGCTGGAGGGCGGGTGGCGTCACAGCCCCAGATAGGCCTGCTTCACCGCCGGGTCGGCCAGCAGCGCCTCGCCCGTTCCGGACAGAACGACGCGGCCATTCTCCAGCACGTAAGCGGACTGGGCGATGCGCAGGGAGGCCGCGACATTCTGTTCGACCAGAATGATCGTCATGCCCTCGGCGGCCAGCGAGCGGATGATGCGGAACAGTTCCTGCACCAGGGCGGGCGACAGGCCGAGCGAGGGCTCGTCGAACATGATCAGCTCCGGCTTGCCCATCAGGCAACGGCCGATGGCCAGCATCTGCTGTTCGCCGCCGGACAGGGTGCCGGCCGCCTGGTCCAGCCTTTCGCGCAGGCGCGGGAACAGGTCCAGCACGCGGTCGTAGGTCTGGCGCGCGCCGGCCCGGGCGCGCGGGATGACGGCGCCCATCTCCAGATTCTCGCGCACGCTCAGCGTCGGGAAGATCTGCCGCCCCTCCGCCACCTGACCGACGCCGAGGTCGCAGACGACATGGCTGGGCAGGCCGGCGATCTCGCGGTCCTTGAAGCGGATGCTGCCGCGTGCCGGCTTCAGGATTCCGGCGATGGCCCGGATCAGCGAGGTCTTGCCCGCCCCGTTGGCGCCGACGATGGCGGTGGTCTGCCCTGCCGGCACCTGCAGCGTCACGCCGTCGAGTGCCTGGGCGTCACCATAGTACAGGTCGAGATCGGATACGGTCAGCATGGCGGCAGGGGTCCGGACAGGCGCGAAGTTGCGCCCTCTATAGCGCGATCATTTCAGGAAGAATACCGCGCTCATCACCAGCCCGATGGCGATGATGCCGGCGCGCAGCACGGGTTTCGGAATCCGGCGGCCGAGACGGGCGCCGACATAGCCGCCGGCGACCGCCGCGACCGTCATCAGCAGCGCCTTCGGCCATTCGACCGCTCCGCCGGCGGCGTAGGCCACCACGGCGATGGCGGTCAGCACCGCCGAGAACAGGTTCTTCAGCCCGTTCATGGCGTTCAGGTCGGTCATGCCGAACAGGCTCAACTGCGCCAGCAGGAGAATGCCGAGCCCGCCGTTGAAATAGCCGCCATAGACCGAGACGACGAACAGCGTGCCCAGCATCGCCCCGTTGCCGTGCAGTCCCAGGCTGCGCAGGCGCTGCGCCAGCATGGTGCCGAAGGCGAACAGACCGGTTGCCAGCAGCAGCAGCCACGGCACGATGCCGCGGAACACCGAATCCGGTGTCACCAGCAGCAGCCCGGCCCCGGCCAGACCGCCGACCAGACTGACCGCCGACAGCAGCGGCAGGCTGAGCGTGCCGACCGGCGTCAGGTCCTGGCGATAGCCGTAGACCCCGCTGGCATAGCCGGGCAGCAGGGCGACTGTGCCGGTGGCGTTGGCGGCGACCGGCGGCACCCCGGCATAGATCAGGGCCGGCAGGGTCAGGAAACTGCCCCCGCCGGCAACGGCATTCATCGCCCCGGCGAAAAATGCCGCAGCCAATAAAATCAATTCAATCATGATATTACGAGCGGTTCCTCAACTCCCGGCGAATGATCTTGCCGGTGGTGGTCATGGGAAGGCTGTCCATGAATTCGATGGCGCGCGGATATTCGTGGGCCGCCAGCCGGGTCTTCACATGCTCCTGGATGGAGGCGACCAGCGCATCGTCCGGCGTCACGCCCTCCTGCAGGACGATGAAGGCCTTGACGATCTCCGTGCGCAGCGGATCGGGCACGCCGACCACCGCCGCCATGCGGACGGCAGGGTGGCCGATCAGGCAATCCTCGATCTCGCCGGGGCCGATGCGGTAGCCGGCCGAGGTGATGACGTCGTCGTCGCGCCCGACGAAGCGGATGTAGCCGTCCTCGTCCAACTCGCCCTGGTCGCCGGTGACCAGCCAATCTCCGATGAATTTCGCCGCGGTGGCGTCGGGGTTGTTCCAATAGCCGAGGAACATCACCGGATCCGGCCGGTGCACCGCGATCAGGCCGAGCTGCCCCGGCGCCAGCCGGTCGCCCTCGCCGTCGATCACCGCCACGTCATGGCCGGGGACCGGGCGGCCCATGATGCCGGGCTTCGGCGCCATCAGCGTGGCGGCCGAGGAGACGATCATGTTGCACTCGGTCTGGCCGTAGAACTCGTTGATGGTCACGCCGAAGGTCTCGCGCCCCCAGTCGAGCAGCCCGGCGCCCAAGGTCTCGCCGCCGCTGGCGACCGATCTCATGTCGATGGCGTGGCGGGCCCGCGGGTTCTTCACCGCCCGCATCATCTTCAGCGCGGTCGGCGGCAGGAAGGCGTTGCGCACCTTGAATTCGGCCAGCAGGGCGAAGGCGGCCTCGGCGTCGAACTTCTCGAAGCGGTGGGACACCACCGTCACGCCATGGTGCCAGGCCGGCAGCAGCACGTCGAGCAGCCCGCCGATCCACGCCCAGTCGGCCGGCGTCCAGATGCGGTCGTCCGGCTGCGGGAACAGGTCGTGCGACATCTCCACGCCCGGCAGATGGCCCAGCAGCACCCGGTGCGCATGCAGCGCGCCCTTGGGCTGGCCGGTGGTGCCGGAGGTGTAGATGATCAGCGCCGGGTCGTCCGGGCCGGTGTCGGCCGGGGTGAAGCTGTCGGAGGCCGCATCGCACAGCCCGTGCCAGTCGAGGCAGCCCGGCCCGGATCCGTCGATGCGGAAGACGGCGCGCAGGTCCGGCAGGCGGTCGCGGATCTGGGCGATCTTGGCGGCGCCCACGGCATCGGTGACCACGGCGCGGGCGCCGCAATTGGCCAGCCGGTACTCCAGAGCCTCCACCCCGAACAGCGAGAACAGCGGAACGGCGATGCCGCCCAGCTTGTAGACGGCGACGTGGCTGATGGCGGTTTCCGGCGCCTGGGGCAGCAGGATGCCGACCCGGTCGCCGCGCGCCACGCCCTGCGCCGCCAATGCGTTGGCGAAGCGGTTGGACAGGGCGCGGATGTCGGAGAAGCGGTATTCCTCGACCCCACCGTCGCGCCGCTTGTTGATCAGGGCGATGCGGTCCGGCTCGGCCTCCGCCCAGCGGTCGCAGACGTCGACGCCGATGTTGTAGCGGTCGGGCACGCGCCAGGCGAAGGCGCGGGATACCCCGTCCCAGCTGTCCGCGTTGGGCAGCATGTTCGTTCCCTCCCAAGGGCTTGTCGTCGATTCCTTTGTGGAACCGTTGGGTCGATCATAGGAGCAACCGAGGCACCGCGTCACGCATCGGGAATAAGATGCGGGTCAGCCATGTTGATGGCGTCAGGAACGGACGGTTTCGTGCCGATCCCAACAGGACCCAACAGGACGAGAGCCACCATGAAAGCCAGCCCCTTCCTCGCCGCCGCGCTGTCCGCCAGCCTGCTCGCGGCCCCGCTTGCCGGCTGCGCCCAGCCCGGCTACGGCGATTCCTATGGCGGCGTCAGCGCCAACAAGCAGACGGCCGGCACCGTGCTGGGCGGCGTGGTCGGCGGTCTGGCAGGCTCGCGCTTCGGCGGCGGCAGCGGCAAGCTGGTGGCGGTGGGCGTCGGCACGCTGCTGGGTGCGGCGCTGGGCAATGCGGCCGGCGCCTCGCTCGACCGTGCCGACCAGAATTATGCCCAGCAGGCCGCGGTCAACGCCTACAGCGCGCCGACCGGCAGCACCGTGCGCTGGAACAACCCGGAGACCGGCAATTACGGCACCTATACCCCGGTGCGTGAGGGGACCGGGCCGCAGGGCCAGCTCTGCCGTGAATACCAGACGACCATCGTCGTCCAGGGCCGCACCCAGCAGGGCTTCGGCACCGCCTGTCAGCAGGCGGATGGCACCTGGCGGGTGGTCAGCTGACGTATCCGCGGTAAACCCTCAGGCGAGCGCCGTCCGACGCCGGGCGGCGCTCGCCTGACTTCGGGGCCGGGCCGGTGAGGGCGCAGGCGATGCGCACCGCTCCCTCGCCATCCAGCGGCAGTGAAGCAGCTGCATCCTGCATCCGCTGCCGTTGTCCCGCATCGGTCCAGAGAGCGAGCGCTCGCTCGGCGATGATCCCAGCCGCCTCGGCCGGGGGGCGTCCACGGGCGTCCACGGCACTGCTCCAGCCGAACTCCGCGGCATCGTTGCTCGCCATCGCCTGATTGTCGGCGGTGACCACCAGCAGGGTCGGCACCGCCAGGGCAGCCAACTCGCCCATGGTGCCGCCGCCGGCCGACACCGCCAGCCCGCTTTCCGCCATCAGCGCGCCCATGCGCGGGCAGTCGATCTCCACGGCAAGCCCATCGCCAGCAAGCCCTGCCAGCTCCGCGGCGCGGGGATTGCTGCCGCCGACGACGGCGACGATCCGGCAGCCGTCGGGCCGCCGCTTCGCCAACGCCTCCAGGACCGGGCCGGTCAATCCCAGCGGGTCGGAACCGCCGAAGGTCACCAGCAGCACCGGCCGGTCGGCGATGCCGAGCCGTTGCGCCTGCGCCGCCAGCCGCACCTCCCGCCGCAGCGGGGCATAGCCGGGGCCGAGCAGCAGGACGGCGCCGGGCGCCATCGCGTCATAGGGGAGGCCGGCGGCCTGCGGTGCCGCATTGACGACGAGATCGGCGTGCAGCGGCGTGCCGTCGCCCAGATCGTCCCAGGCCAGCACCCGTGCGCCCGCCGCCTGAAGCCCGGCGCGGTAGGCCTCGCCGAAGCGGTAGCCGTCGAGCATCACCGCGCTGCCATGTTCCCGCCGCAGCAGCGAGCGGGTGGCGGCCAGATCCGCTGCCTCCCCCACCGGACCGGCGATGGAGACATGGCGGAATCCGTCGGAAGACAGGCGGCGGTCGATGGCGGGCGTGGATTCCACGGCGGCGAACAGCGCCTCGTGCCCCTGGTCGCGCAGCGCCTCCGCCACGGCGAGACAGCGCATGACATGGCCGGTGCCGATGATCGGCGAGGCGTCGGCACGGATGAGGATGACGGCCATGGCGCGGGTCCGTAAGAGACGGCGTGGCTGTCCTACCACGGCACGCGGGATCGGGGTGCCCAGCATCTTGGCGCGGCACTTTGCGCCTGTCCAGCGACAGACCGGGGGCGTGCGGGGGTAAATTGCGGCCCTCGGGACGGCGCGTCGGGAGTCCCCGCTCAGGACTCCCGGCCGGCAATGACGCTGGCGGCGGTGGCGAGGCTTTCCGGCGTGCCGATGTCGAGGAAGCGGGCCTTGGCGACATGGGCGTTCAGCGTGCCGGCCGGCAGCTTTTCCAGCACGTCGCGTTCCAGCGACACCGCACCCGACGCGACGAAGCGGTCGAGGAAGGCGGCGGAGAACAGATAGACCCCGGCATTGATGGTGCCCGCCCCCGGCGCCTTGTCCAGGAAGCGGCGGACGCGGCTGTCGGGACCGATCTCCACCCGCACGAAGCGGGACGCGTCCTCCACCGTCACGCAGAGCACCGACGCCTCCGCTCCCGACAGCCGGTGCGAGGCGATGAAGGCCCGCAGGTCGGCGTCGAGGAAGGTGTCGCCGTTCACCACCAGGATGGTGCTGCTGCGCAACTCCTTGCGGACATAGCCGAGCGCGCCTGCGGTGCCGAGCGGGCGCGGTTCGATCTGGCAGACCACGTCGATGGTGCCGGCCGAATCCCCGCGGGCGAGCCACGCCGTCACCCGGTCGGCCAGATGGCCCAGGCACAGCACCACGCGGCGCGACCCGTAGGTGGACAGATAATCGAGCAGGTGACCGAGGAAGGCGCGGCCCGCAATCGGGGCCAGGACCTTCGGCGTGTCACCCAAAACGCCTCGGATGCGCGTGCCGAGCCCGCCGGCGAGCACCGCGACGTCTATGTTGGCAAGAGCGTCCTCAGACCGCACCGACCGTCCTTTCGCTGAAGTCCCGCTGTCGTCATTCGGCTTGCCGGAGCAGCTTACGACGGAGCGGGCGCCGGGTCATCCACCCTGCGCGGGACCCGGCGGCCATAGTCGATAATGGGCGCGCTCGGGAATCGCAATGCGGAATTGCGCCGAATCATCCACTCTCCGATGGTCACCCCGACCGGGACCGGTCGTCAGCCAGTCGGCGAAGGCGCTGCGCGACTGCCGCAAGAGCGGCGTCATGGTCGCCGGACCGGCCGATCAGCGACATCGTCGGGAACCAGGGCCGCACCGCCGTTCCCAGGGCCGACCAGTCCCCGGCACCGGCGATCCGCCAGACCGGCACGCCGAGCGCCGCGGCCAGTTCCCCCACCGCGGTCGGCGCGGATATGACCAGATCCAGGCCGGACATGAGCGCTGCCACCCCGTCCAGATCGTTGCGCTGGTCCAGATCGGGCCAGTGATGCAGGACGGTGCCGAAGCGGTGCAGGGCCTCCTCCCGCTCGGCATCGTGACCGTCATATTGCAGGCTGACGAAGGTGATGCCGGGGATGCCGAAGACCGGTGACCATTGTGTGATCCGGCTGTAGGCACCGGCCCGGTCCGCCGTCATCCGGCTGCTGCGCCAGCAGATGCCGACCCGCAGGCAAGGGCCGAGCGTCGACAGCCTCTCGCGCCAGCCTGCCGCCAGCCCGGGGTCGGCGGCGAGCAGCGGGCTGGTTGCGCGGAATCGCCGCAAATCCGGCCGCAGCCGTGCCGCGACGCTGCCCAGCGGCGCGTGGCAATCGGCACCCCGCGGATCCGCGCTGGGCGCCCTGACCTCTGCCGCCGGCAGGGCGCGGGCGAAGAGCCTGGCGAGGCGCGGGTCGCATTCGACGATGACCGTCCCGGCCTGACCGAGCAGATCGGGCAGCGCGGTACCGAACAGGATCTCGTCGCCCAGCCCCTGCTCTCCCCACACCAGGATGCGGCGGCCGGCCAGCGGCTCCCCCTGCCATTCGGGGATGTCGAGGCGGCGGGACACGGCGTCGCCGGTGGCGAAGCGGTGGGCGTAGTCGGCCCAGCCGCCGTCGAGATCGCCGTCGGCCAGCCGCAGCAGGGCCCGGTTCATCCGCGCCTCGGCCCGGCCGGGGGCCAGCCTCAGCGTGCGGTCGGCCAACAGGGCGGCGAGCCGGCGTTCCCCCCGCATCAGCAGAGTGTGGCCGTGGTTGACCAGCACATCCGGCAGGTCGGGAGCGAGCGCCATCGCGTGGCGGTGGGCGTACAGCGCGTCGTCCCAGCGCCCGAGACCGGCCAACGCCATGCCCAGGTTCGACCAGCCCTTGGGCGACGCCGGGACAAGGCGCAGCGACCGGCGGGACTGGCGGGCAGCCTCGGCGAAGCGCCCCAGTCCTTTCGCAGCCGCGCCGGCCGTGGTCAGCACCCCGGCAAGGGCCGGCGCCAGGGCCGCCGCACGGGTGCAGGCATTTGCCGCCTCGGCGAAGCGGCGGGCGGCGAGCAGCGCTGCGGCGAGGTTGCCCCAGCCTTCCGCCTGCATCGGGCGCAGCCGGGTGGTGCGGCGGTGCAGCGTGGCGGCCTCGGGCGCGGCGGCATCGGCCTGGAGCGCCACGCCGAGATTGCCCAGCGCTTCGGCAAAGGCCGGGTTCAAAGTCACCGCAAGCCGGTGCCAGTGGATGGCGGCCTTGATCCGGCCGAGCCGAAGCAGGGTCAGGCCGCCGTTGGTCCAGGCGGCCGGCTGGGTCGGAGCCATGGCGACGGCCTGCCGGTGCAGCGTTTCGGCCTTCGCAAACCGGCCTTGCCGGTGCAGAGCGACCGCCTGTGCCGCCAGCCTCTCGCCATCCGGGATAATCCCCCTCTCCAAGCCCTCTGCCTGGGGGGGAGAGGGCATCCGTTGGGGGAAGAGGGAGCGCAGCGCACGCGCCATGTCGGCCATCGTCGCCGATAGCGGCTCGCCGGGGCGGGGCTGGAACAGCCGCATCGACGGATACCAGGGGCGCACGCCGGCTCCCAGCTGCGTCCAGTCGCGGGTGCCAAAGCGCCAGACCGGGGTGCCCAGCGCTCCGGCCAGTTCGCCGACCGACATGGCGGGCGAGATGACGAGGTCCAGACCGGCGATCAGGGCGGCGACACCGTCGAAATCGTCTTTGCGGTCGAGATCGTCCCAGCGGTGCAGGCGGATGCCGAAGCGCTTCTCGGCCTGCCGGACCTCCTCCTCCACCTCGCCGTATTGCAGCATTACCCAGTGGATGCCGGGCAGTGCGAACAGCGGCGCCCAAGCGTCCAGCGGGAGATAGGCGGCGCTGCGTTCGGAGGTCATCATCTGGCTGCGCCAGCCGATGCCGATGCGCAGCCCCGGACCGAGGACCGCCAGCCGCTCGCGCCACCGCTCCACCAGCCCGGCATCGGGGACCAGCCAGGATGGCCGCGCCGGAAAATCGGCCAGCCGGCGGCGGAGGACGCGGGGCAAGGACCCCATCGGCACGTGGCGGTCATAGTCCGGGATCGCCATCGCCTCCCGCCCCTGCCCGTCCATCGCCTCCGCCCGCACCCTCAGGGTGGGGAAGGACCGGGCGAACAGCGGCACCAGACGGCGGTCGATCTCCAGAATGGTGGAGACGGCCCGTCCGGCCAGTTCCGGGCAAAGGGCGGAGAACAGGATGGTGTCTCCCACCCCCTGCTCCCCCCAGATCATCAGGCGTCGGCCGGTCAGATCCTCGCCACGCCAGGCCGGGGCACGGGGCTGGCGCCCCTGTCCGACCTGACCCGATCCGAAACGCCAGGCATAGCCGGGCCAGCCGCGGTCGAGATCGCCGGCCTCCAGCCGCAGCAGGCCCTTGTTGAAGTGGCACAGCGACAGGTCCGGCCGGAGGGTCAGCGCCCGGTCGTAGCAGCGCTCCGCTTCCCCGCTGTCGCCCAGCCGCTGGCGGGCCAGCCCGAGATTGCTCCAGGCCTCGCCATAGGCAGGGTCGAGCGCCAGGGCGCTGCGGTAGCAGTCGGCGGCGCCGGCATAGTCGTGCCGGCCCTGGCGCAGATGACCCAGATTGTTGCGGGACGGCGACTCCAGCGGGGCAAGACGGATGGCGCGGCGCTGCGACCGTTCGGCTTCGGTGAAACGCTCGGCGCTGCGCAGGGCGTTGCCAAGGTTCGTGTGGGTCTCCGCCAATGCAGGGGCGAGCGCCACAGCCACGTGCCACGCCCTCCAGGCGTCGGCGGTGCGGCCGGCGGCGTGGCGGGCATTGCCCAGATTGTTCCAGGCGCCGGCGAAATCGGGCCGATGGTGGACCGCCTGCCGGTGCAGGGCCTCCGCCTCGGCTGGGCGGCCCTGGGCGATGCGGACGCTGCCGAGATTGTCCAGCGCGTCGGCATGGTCGGGCTGAATGGCGGTGGCCGCGTCGAAGCAGGTCGCGGCATCGTCCAGCTGACCAAGAGCTTTAAGGCAAAGCCCCAAGCCATTGAGACAGAATGGATCGCGTGGCTCGAGCCGCAAGGCATCGGCGTAGCGCTCCGCCGAGTCCTCCATCCGCCCGGCGGCGTGGAGGGCGGCCGCCAGAGCGGACAGGGCCGAGGCGTCGCCGGCCCCTCCGCCCAATGCCGAGGCCATCCGCAAGGCCTCGACAGCCTCGTCCAGCCGGCCGAGCTGGCGCAGGCTGACGGCCCGGTTGGTCCAGGGACGGGGATCGCCCGGCAGCAGATCCGCCGCACGGGTGTGGGACGCCAACGCGTCGTCCGCTCTCCCGAGCCCTTGCAGGGCAGCGCCGAGATTGAGGTGCGCGTCGGCCAGATCGGGCGACAGCCGGGCCGCCTCCGCATACTGGTCCGCCGCCTCGGCCAAGCGGCCTTGCGCAGCCAGCACAAGGCCGAGATTGAAATGGGCGCCGACATGGCCGGGATCGCGCTCCAGCGCCCGGCGCTGCGCCGCCTCGGCTTCTGCGAGCCTGTCCAGACGTTGCAGAACGATCCCGAGATTGGCGTGATAGTCCGCCACTCCGGGAGCCAGATCGACGGCTTTGGCAATCAACTCAACGGCTTGAAGGTTATTGTTCCGTTGGTGGTTGAGAACGCCGAGCAGATGCAGGGCGTCGGCATGGAGCGGCTCGGCTTGCAGCACCCGTCGATACAGAGGCTCCGCAGCGTCCAGTGCTCCATCCTGATGATGGCGCAACGCCTCGGCAAACCAGTCGGCAGTGTTCACAGATCACCTGCGGAATGCCTGGTAAGCAACTGAACTGCCTTTCGTATAGCGTCTTTGATGTTATCACCGGCATCGGGCTGGATGCAGCGCATTGAGGGAAACCATGGGCGAACCGCGGTGCCGAGCTGGGTCCAGTCGCGGCGGCCCAGACGCCAAACCGGGGTGCCGAGCGCCGCTGCCATCTCCCCGGCGGACGAGGCCACCGTGACCACAAGGTCGAGGTTCGCCATCAAGGCAGCAGTGCCCTCCAGATCGGCGATTTGGTCGAGGTCGGGCCAGCGGTGGACGCACACCCCCAGGCGCTGCTCGATGGCCGCGATCTCCGCTTCCCGCCCGTCATATTGCAGGCTGACGGCATGCAGGCCGGGCAGGCGTAGCAGGGGCGCCCAATCTTCCAACTCGGTGTAGGACTGGCGACGTTCGGTGGTGAGGCGCTGGCTGGTCCAGGCGATGCCGATTTTCAGGCCCGGCCCGAGTGCCTCAAGACGCGACCGCCACGCCGCGACCCGCATCGGGTCGGGCTTCAGCCAGCCGACAGGCGGCGGAGTCAGGGGAGCGGTCGGCCAGAGCAGGCGTGGCAAGGAGCCGAAGCCCAGATGGCAGTCGGCATCGGCCGGTCTTCGCGTCGGCCCCCGCACGGTGGTGCCGGGGAAGGAGCGCTGGAACAGCGGGACCAGCCGCGGCTCGCATTCGACGATGGTGCCGGGAAAGCGGGCCAGGGCCTCCGGCAGCAGCGCGCCGAACATCAGTTCGTCGCCCAGCCCCTGTTCAGCCCACAGCAGCAGGCGGCGTCCCGCGAGGTCGCCACCGTCCCATTCCGGGATGTTGAGAGGGTGCTTCGGTTTCAGGCGGCCGGACTCGAAGCGGACGGCGTAGTCTTCCCATCCTTCCGCCAGCCGGCCCTGCCGCAACTGCAGGAGGGATCGGTTGAAGCGGGCAAGCGCCTGCGCCGGATCGGCATCGAGGGCAAGGGTGAACTCCCGCTCGGCAGCGGCTTCGTCGCCGAGATCCTGAAGGGCGAGCGCCAGATTGGTGTGGGCGGCGGCATAGCCCGGCCGCAGATCCAGCGCCCGGCGTTGCAGGTCGGCGGACTCCACGATCCGTCCTTGCAGGCGACGGACGGTGCCGAGATTGGTCATCGCCTCCGCCATCGTCGGGGCGAGCCGCAGGGCGCGGGTGAAGGCATCGCCGGCCGGGGCGATCCGGTCGGCAACCTGAAGGGCAAGCCCATGGGCGTTCCAACCCTCGGCATCCGCCGGTTCCAGCATCAGATGGCGGCGGTGGGCCGGCAGCGCGTCGGCACCGCGGCGTTGCAGCGATCCGGCCAGAGCGAGTGCGGCCGGCGCGTGATCCGGCCGGCGGGCCAGCACGGCACGCAACGCCGTTTCCCCTTCCTCGCTCCGCCCCAGGTCGAGCAGGGCGAGGCCGAGGGCGGCGTGCGCCTCCAGCAGGGACGGGTTGGCCGCCACTGCATGGCGCAGCAGCGGTTCAGCCTCCGCCGAGCGGCCGAGGCTGCGCAGCACGGTGCCGAGGTTGCCCTCCGCCTCCGCATAATCGGGGCGGGCGCGCAGGGCGGCGCGGTAGGCGTCGGCGGCTTCCTCCGCCTTGCCCTGGGCGTTCAGCGCGTTGCCCAGCGTGTTGGCGGCTTCCGGGAAGGGGCGGCGCAGGCGCAGGGCGTTGCGGGCGGCGCGTTCCGCCTCGGCGGAGCGGCCGAGCGCCTGGAGGGCGTAGGCGAGGTTGGCGTGGTAATCGGGAACGTCGCGTCTGGCCGCCACCGCCTGCCCGATCAGGTCGGCGGCATCGGTGAAGCGGCCGGTCTGGCAGGCGATCATGCCCAGCAGATGCAGGGCGTCCGGCTGGCGCGGCTGGGCGGCGAGCGCTTGGCGGTAGAGCGCATCTGCCTCGGCCAACCGGCCGGACTGGTGCAGCGGCACGGCCTGTCCGACCAGCGCCGCGGCGCTGGCCGCAGCGGTGTTGCCGGAATTGCGCTGCCCGGAATTGCGCTGCCCAGAATTGCGCTGGTTGTTCATGCCCCGTGCCGTTCCTGTTGGCTACGGGTAAGGGATAGCACGATTCCGTTGCGGTGGAATGGGGGCGCGGCAACGACCGCGCCCCCTGCCCTCCCTTGATTTACGCGCCCGCTCCGACCGGCGGGGTCGGAGCGGCGTTGACCGGGTCGGCGAGCTGGGCATCGACCACGGCGACGGCGGTCATGTTGACCAGACCGCGGGTGGTGACCGACGGGGTGACGATGTGGACCGGCCGCTGGACGCCCAGCAGGATCGGGCCGACATTCTGCGCCTCACCCAGGATCTTCATCATGTTGAAGGCGATGTTGGCGGCGTCCAGGGTCGGCATGACCAGCAGGTTCGCCTCTCCCTTCAGGCGGCTGTCGGGCAGCACTTCCTTGCGGATGGCCGGAGCCAGGGCGGCGTCGGCATGCATCTCGCCGTCGATCTCGACATCCGGCATCTGCTCGGATGCCAGTTCCACCGCCGCGCGCATCTTGCGGGCGGACGGGGTGTCGGCGCTGCCGAAGTTGGAGTGCGACAGCAGGGCCACCTTCGGCTCGATGCCGAAGCGCTTCACCTCGTCTGCCGCCAGCCGGGCGATCTCGGCCACCTGCTCGGCGGTCGGGTCGGGGTTGACGTAGGTGTCGGTGATGAAATGGACGCCCTTCTGCGAGATCAGCGCGTTCATCGTCGCGGCGACCTTCACGCCGTCGCGCAGGCCGATCAGGCCGCAGATGTGCGCCCAATGCTCGTTGAAGCGGCCGGTGGTGCCGCAGACCAGCGCGTCGGCCTCGCCGCGGCGGACCATCAGGGCGCCGAAGACGGTCGGCTGGGTGCGGACCACGTTGGCGGCATGGCTGGGCGAGACGCCGCGGCGGCCCATCAGCTTGCGGTAATGTTCGGTGAAGTTGTGATAGCGCGGGTCGCGGATGATCTCGATGACCTCCACGTCCTGGCCGATCTTCAGGCGCAGGCCCATCTCGCCGATCACCCGCTCGATCACCTCGCGGCGGCCGATCAGCACCGGGTGCGCGATACCGTCGTCGACCACCACCTGGGCGCAGCGGATCACGCGCGGGTCCTCGCCCTCGGCATAGACGACGCGCTTGGGAGCGGTCTTGGCCTTGGTGATGACCGGCTTCATGAACAGGCCGGAGCGGATGACGTACTGGTTCAGCTGGTCCTGATAGGCGCGGAAATCGGCGATCGGCCGGGTGGCGACGCCCGAATCCATGGCCGCCTTGGCAACGGCCGAGGAGACCTCGACGATCAGCCGCGGGTCGAAGGGCTTGGGCAGGATGTAATCCGGGCCGAAGCGCAGCGATTCACCGACATAGGCCGCGGCCACCACGTCCGACGGCTCGGCGCGGGCGAGGTTGGCCATGGCGTGGGTCGCCGCGATCTTCATCTCCTCGTTCACCGTGGTGGCGCCGACGTCCAGCGCACCGCGGAAGATGAAGGGGAAGCACAGGACGTTGTTGACCTGATTGGGGAAATCGGAGCGGCCGGTGGCGATGATGGCGTCCGGACGGGCCTCGCGGGCCAGATCCGGCATGATCTCCGGCTCCGGGTTGGCGAGCGCCAGGATCAGCGGCTTGTCGGCCATGCGGGCCAGCAGATCCGGCTTCAGCACCTTCGCGCCCGACAGGCCGAGGAAGATGTCGGCACCGTCGATGACGTCGGACAGCGTGCGCGCCTCGGTGTCGTGCGCGTAGGCGTCCTTGTACTCGTTCATCTCCTCGTTGCGGCCCTTGTGGACCACGCCGATGCGGTCGACCAGCCAGACATTCTCGCGGCGGACCCCCAGCGACAGCATCAGGTCCAGGCAGGCGATGCCGGCGGCCCCGCCGCCGGTGGAGACGACCTTGACCTTCGAGATGTCCTTGCCGACCAGCGCCAGCCCGTTCAGCACGGCCGCACCCACCACGATGGCGGTGCCGTGCTGGTCGTCGTGGAACACCGGGATCTTCATGCGCTCGCGGCAGCGGCGCTCGATCTCGAAGCAGGCCGGGGCGGCGATGTCTTCCAGGTTGATGGCGCCGAAGGTCGGCTCCAGCCGGACGATGGTGTCGACCAGACCATCGACGTCCAGCTCGTTCAGCTCGATGTCGAAGCAGTCGATGCCGGCGAACTTCTTGAAGAGGACGGCCTTGCCTTCCATCACCGGCTTGGCGGCCATCGGCCCGATGTTGCCCAGCCCCAGCACGGCGGTGCCGTTGGTGACGACGGCGACCAGATTGGCGCGCGCCGTCAGCTCCGCCGCCTTCGACGGATCCTCGGCAATGGCGGTGCAGGCGTAGGCCACGCCCGGCGAATAGGCCAGTGCAAGATCGCGCTGGTTGGCCATGGGCTTGGTCGCGACGACTGCCAGCTTACCGGGCCGCGGGTTGCGGTGATACTCGAGCGCCATCGCCTCAAAATCGCCGGACATCGGGTCTCTTCCTCCGGTTAACGAAATTTCAGTTAATTCTTTGGGTTCACTTCACCTGGATGGCGGTTATAGCCCATTCGGACTGATGCGCCAACCACCCGGAATACAGAAGGGGACGATTCGAACCAAATCGAAGCGTCCCCCTGATCTTACAGGAACCTTTGCCGGGCCGGATGGATCATCTTTGGAATTTCCAAAACCGGCCCGCGCATGCTTACCGCGCGTCTTGTGCAGGTGCTCACAGACGGGCCAGAGCCGGCTCCTTGAAGTGCTGCTGGTATTCGGCGACCGCCTTGCTCTCGTCGAACTCGCCTTCCATCTTGGCGACGACGACGGTGGCGACACCGTTGCCGATCAGGTTGGTCAGCGCACGGGCTTCCGACATGAAGCGGTCGACGCCCAGCAGCAGCGCCAGACCTTCGATCGGCAGGACGCCGGTGGCCGACAGGGTGGCGGCCAGGGTCACGAAGCCGCCGCCGGTGACCGCCGCCGCACCCTTGGAGGTCAGCATCAGGATGACCAGGATGTAGAGCTGCTGCCAGATCGTCAGGTCGACGTTGAAGGCCTGGGCGATGAAGATCGCGGCCATCGACAGGTAGATCGAGGTGCCGTCCAGGTTGAAGGAGTAGCCGGTCGGGATGACGAGGCCGACGACATGCTTGGAGCAGCCGAACTTCTGCATCTTCTCCATCATCCGCGGCAGCACGGATTCGGAGGACGAGGTGCCGAGAACGATCAGCAGTTCCTGGCGGATGTAGCGGATGAAGTTCCAGATGCTGAAGCCGTAGGCCTTGGCGATGCTGCCCAGCACGACGAAGATGAAGATCGCCATGGTGAGGTAGACCGACGCCATCAGCTGGCCGAGAGCGGTCAGCGACGAGATGCCGTACTTGCCGATGGTGAAGGACATCGCGCCGAAGGCACCGACCGGGGCGACGCGCATCAGGATGCCGATCACGCCGAACAGCGCATGGCTGATCTTGTCGAAGATGTCCTCGACGACCTTGCCCTTCTGGCCCATGGCGGACAGCGCGACACCGAACACCACCGCGAAGAACAGGATCTGCAGCATGTCGCCCTGGACGAAGGCGCCGACGACGTTGTCCGGCACGATGCCGACGACGAAGTCCATGAAGCCGTGTTCCTTGGCGGAAGTCGCGTATTTCTGCACCGCGTCGGCCTTCAGCTGGCCGGGGACGATGTTCATGCCGGCGCCGGGGCGGACGAGGTTGACGACGATCAGGCCGATGCCGAGGGCGAAGGTGGTCACCACCTCGAAATACAGCAGGGCCTTGCCGCCGACCTTGCCGACCTTCTTCAGGTTGCCGATGGAGGAGATGCCGGTCACCACCGTCAGGAAGACGATCGGGCCGATGACCATCTTGACCATCTTGATGAACAGGTCGCCCAGCGGCTTCATCTCCACCGCGATGGACGGGTAGAAGTGCCCCAGCAGGATGCCGATGCTGATGGCGGTCAGAACCTGGAAGGTCAGGTTGGTGTAGAAGGGCTTCTTCACCGTGCCCTGGTTCATTGCACCCCGGTGGCTGGCGGTCGCGTCTGCGCTCATGCTGCTCTCTCCTCGTGGCGTTCCTCAGAACGGCGTTCCTGGCGGGGTGCCCGTTCTTTCGTCCGGCATTCGGCGCCGGCTGGGCGGGCGGCCCCCAACTGATTGCCTATGAAAGCAAGCGGTGGGCCAATTGCTGAATCCAGCAACATCAAGCATTTGGCGAAATGGCGAGGGCGAGAATCCGCACGACACAGGGTCCGGCGATGTGCGAAAATCCACACACTTCACAGCGCTGCGGCATCATTGTTGCGGCGCAGCATGACCAGGGGCGGCGTTGCTTATCCATCCGGGCGAACAGGCGACAGATTCAACCACCCCTCCCGCCCCGGCTGTGACGCTCTCGCCGGCGGCGCAGCTGGTGGCACGGGCGCTGGAACGGCCGCGCCGGCTGCTGCTGGCCGCTCTGCTGCTGGGCGTGCCGGTGGCGGCCGGGCTTGCGGCGGGCTGGGCGTCGTCGCTGGCGCAGGAGGATCTGCGGGAGAGCGCCCGGGCGCAGCTGGCGCTCTACAACGCCAACCTGCGGGCGGAGCTGGAACGGCATGCCGCCGTACCGCTCGCCCTGGCGCAGGATGCGGAGGTGCGCGCCCTGCTGGCCAACCCGACGCCGGATGCCGTCGACCGGCTGAACCGCAAGCTGCAGGACATCGCCCGCGCGCTGGATGCGCTGGCGCTTTACGTGATGGACACCAAGGGAACGACGGTGGCGGCCAGCAACTGGAACAGTCCGGCCAGCTTCGTGGGCGAGAATTTCTCCTACCGGCCCTATTTCCGCATGGCGATGGACCAGGGCGAAGGGCACCATTTCGCGCTGGGCACAACCTCCCTGGTGCCGGGCTTCTACACCGCGAACCGGGTGGTGGCGGAAAACCGCACAGTGGGGGCGGTGGTGCTGAAGCTGGGCTTCGACCGGCTGGAAGCGGCCTGGACGCCGGGCCAGGAGAGGCTGCTGGTGACCGACCGCGACGGGGTGGTGTTCATCACCAACGTGCCGTCCTGGCGCTATCACGCCCTGCCCCGCCGCCTGCCGATCAGCCTGCCGATCATCCCCGAAGGCACCAGCGAAGGGCTGGACGTGCTGCCCTGGGCCTTCGGCGGCGCGTCCGACCGCATCGCCCTGGAGGAGAAGGACGGGCAGAAGCGCTATCTGCTGACCTCCGTCGCCATGCCCGGCGGCGACTGGACCCTGCACAGCCTGACCAGCCTGGATCCGGTGACCGCTCATGCCTGGGTCGCCGGGCTTCTTGCCGCGGCGGCGGTGGCGATGGCGGCGCTCGCCGCTTATGCCGTGGCGCTGCGCCGGGTGGCCCTGGTGGAGCGGATCGCCCTGCAGGAGGAGTCGCGGGCAGAGCTGGAGCGCCGGGTCGCCGCCGCCACCGCCGACTTGCGCGCGGCGGAGAACGAGCTGACCCAGGCGGCCAAGCTGGCGGCGCTGGGCCAGATGTCGGCCGGCATCGCCCATGAGATCAACCAGCCACTGGCGGCCATGCGCAGCTTCGCCGACAACGCGGTGGTGCTGCTGGAGCGCGGGCGGCTGGACTCGGTGCGCGACAATCTGGCGGAGATCGCCGAGCTGACCGACCGCATGGCCGCCATCACCCGCCAGCTGAAGGGCTTCGCCCGCCGCGCCTCCGGCACGCTGGGGCCGGTGTCGGTGCAGGGCGCGGTGACCCAGGCGCTGGCCCTGCTGGAGGCCAAGCTGCGGCGCGAGGACATCACCGTCGAGGCCGATCTGCCCGACCAGCCGGTCCGGGTGGTGGCGGAGGATGTGCGGCTCCAGCAGGTGCTGGTCAATCTGATCGGCAACGCCGCCGACGCCATGCGCGGCTGTCCGGTGCGCCGCCTGCGCATCGGGCTGGTCGCGGCTGAGGGCGAAGCCCTGCTGAGCGTCGCCGACACCGGCAGCGGCGTCGCCGAGGCCGACCTGCCCCGCCTGTTCGTCCCCTTCTTCACCACCAAGGAAGCCGGCGAGGGGCTGGGGCTCGGCCTGTCGATCAGCCATGGCATCGTCGAGGATTTCGGCGGCAGCCTGACCGCCGCCAACCGCAACGGGAAGCCCGGCCATGGCGCCGTCTTCACCCTGCGTCTCACCACCACGGAGCCGTCCGCCAAGGAGCAGAATCAATGAGCCGGTCCATTCCCGAGGTCGCCGGCCCAGAGGCCGCCGGCAGCGTGATCTTCGTCGATGACGAGCGCGCGGTGCGGTTGGCCGGGCAGCAGGCGCTGGAACTGGCGGGATTCGAGGTGACGGCCTGCGACGGGGCGGAGCGGGCCTTGCGCCATATCGGCCGCAACTGGCCGGGCTGCCTCGTCACCGACGTGCGCATGCCGCAGATGGATGGGCTGGCCCTGCTGGCGCGGGTACAGGAGATCGATCCCGACCTGCCGGTCATCCTGATCACCGGCCATGGCGACGTGCCGATGGCGGTGGAGGCGATGCGCAACGGCGCCTACGATTTCCTGGAGAAGCCCTTCCCGTCCGACCGGCTGACCGAGGTGGCGCGACGCGCGGTGGAGAAGCGCCGGCTGGTGATGGAGAACCGCCGGCTGCGGGCGCAGATCGCCGGGGGTGTCGATCCGGCGGAGAGCATCGTCGGCCGCACGCCGGGTATCGAGCGGCTGCGCACCACCATCGCCGCGGTCGCCGACACCGATGCCGACGTTCTGGTGTTCGGCGAGACCGGCACCGGCAAGGAAATGGTCGCCCGCGCGCTGCACGCCGCCAGCGGCCGCCGCAAGAACCCCTTCGTCGCGCTGAACTGCGGCGCCATGCCGGAGTCGATCTTCGAAAGCGAGCTGTTCGGCCATGAGGCCGGCGCCTTCACCGGTGCCGCCAAGCGCCGGGTCGGCCGGATCGAGCATGCCGGCGGCGGCACCCTGTTCCTGGACGAGATCGAGAGCATGCCGCTGGCCTTGCAGGTCAAGCTGCTGCGGGTGATCCAGGAGCGGGTGGTCGAACCGCTGGGATCGAACGAGCAGGTGCCCGTCGACCTGCGGGTGGTCGCCGCCACCAAGTCCGACCTGCGGCAGGCGGCGGATGCCGGGAAGTTCCGGGCCGACCTCTATTACCGTCTGAATGTGGTGGTGCTGACCATTCCACCGCTGCGCGAGCGGCGCGACGACATCCCGCTGCTGTTCCAGCATTTTGTCGCCCAGGCCGCGGCCCGCTACAACCGCGAGCCGCGGGTGCCCAGCCGTGACCAGATGCAGCGCCTGATGGGGCAGGACTGGCCGGGCAATGTCCGCGAGCTGCGCAACGCGGCCGACCGCTTCGTTCTGGGGCTGGAGGATGTGGTGCCGGCGCCGGTCACGGCACCCTCCGCCCTGTCGCTGGCCGAGCAGGTCGATCTGTACGAGAAGGGGTTGATCCAGGCCGAGCTTGCCCGCCACCGCGGCAGCGTGAAGGCCGCCATCGAGGCGCTGAACATTCCGCGCAAGACCTTCTACGACAAGCTCAAGCGCTATGGGCTGAGTCGCGACGACTTCCTCGACTGAGGGCATGCGACATTTTACACCCCGTTCGGCGAACGGAATGGTCATTGTCCCCGAAGGGTTATTGCGGCACCCTACCAGGGGTTGATCGGCGGCAATCGCGGATGCGGCGATGGACGGGGTGACTTCAAAAGCCTTCCGTTTCTTCAATCGCAGGACGGGAGAGCATTTCTACACGGCGAGCGCGGCCGAGCGGGACGGCATCATCGCCGGAATGGCCGACATGAGCTATGAAGGCGTCGCCTTCCTGCAGGGTGGCGGCGCCAGCAACCCGGTGTCGGTGGCCCGCTTCGTCAGGCTGGACACCGGAGAGCATTTCTACACCGCCAGCGTCACCGAGCGGGACTACATCCTCCAGAACATGGCGGACCATTACCGCCTGGAGGACCCGCAGGCCTTCCTCGTCTCCGCGACCCCGGACTATCAATTCTCTCAGCCCGTCTACCGCTTCCTCGACACGGCGACCGGCAGTCATTTCTTCACCGCCTCCGAAAGCGAGCGGGACGGGGTGATGGCAAGCCTGTCGAGCTATCGCTACGAGGGGGTGGCTTTCTATGCGAGGCCCACTCCGCCGCTTCCCCCTGCCCCGTCGGGCGCTTTCGACGAGACGTGGTATCTCCAGGCCTATCCGGACGTCCGCGATGCGGTGAATGCCGGCTGGATGACCGCCCGCACCCATTACGACGCCTTCGGCAGGCGCGAAGGCCGCATGCCGAACGACATGGCTGCGCTGAATGGCGACGACCATTGGATCGCCTTCGACGGAGCGCCCGGCCATGTCCGGATTCTGAATGGCGGATCCGGCGATGACATACTCGACGGGATCGACGGATACACCATTTCCACCAGCACGATGGTCGGCGGCCACACTGGCTACAGCGACTGCAGCGACCGGCTGTTCGGCGAAACCGGCGACGACACGCTGTACGGTGCGCAGAACGACACCCTGAATGGCGGAAGCGGCAACGACACCTACTACGTCCATTCCGCCGGCGTGCTGGTGACCGAAGCGACCGATGCGGGCACCGACGAGCTTGTCCTGATCGAGGACGGCATCAGCGGCTATTACACCTATTCCATGCCGGCCAACGTCGAACGGATGCGGGTGTTCATCAATCCGATCGCCGATCCGTCGGTTCCAACCATTGCGGGAAGCGCTGCTGACGACTGGATTTCCGCCGCCAGCACCAACACCCCAATCCAACTTCTGGGCGGCGCCGGCAACGACACGCTGAACGGCGGTTTCGGCAGTGGCGGCGGTGCGGTCGTGGAGGGTGGCGCCGGCGACGATTATCTGCTGGCGGTCGGATACAACGACGCGCGCTTCTACACATGGGTGGCGTCGGCCAACGACACGCTGAGCGGCGGTGACGGCGACGACACGCTGGTGGCCTGGACCGGCAACGACCGCCTGACCGGCGGCGGCGGTTCCGACACCTTTCTCGTCGATCTCGGCTCTCCGCCTAACCGTCTCTGGCAGGATCCGAGGGCCTGGACCTCCTATCCGGGCCCCGGCGGCAGCTCCTATGTCCTGTGGTCGGGCATGTCGGTGACGACGGTCACGGACTTCCAGCCGGGCGTCGATGTGCTGAGCTTCCGCCACACCTCGCTCAGCCTTTCCGACATCATGGCGCGCTTCACTGACCGTGCGGACGGAATGGGCGTGGTGGCCAGCTTCATCAACGGTGAACTCGGGCTTTCGGCACCGGGGGTTACCGGCAACGGCTTCACGCTCTCGCTCGATGCCGTGAAGCAGTGGCAGGTCTCGGCCGACTGGTTCTCGGTCTCCCCGACCTGACGGAACGGCCGGCCGAGGGGCTGGCCGTCCCGTCCTGCAACTCTCCCATCGGGGCAGTTGACGAACGCCCAAGCTTGCCAGTGGTTCCGCCGGTTCCCATGTGCCGTCTCTACCCGTCCGGCCGGCGCCGCGGGTGGCGCGGCCGCACGGACCTTTCCTTCGTTCCGGCTGTTGTACCGATAGACCGTGCAGCACCGACGTCGAAGGGGACGGCCTGAGAATGTCACCGAGGATTAGCACCATGACCCCCCGTCTCCTTGCGGAGCTTCTGGAACCGATCCTGACCGCCGCGGATGACGACGAAGAGGCCCTGTCGGAGGCCGTGAACCTGACCGCGGAGGCCATGGCGGCGCTGGGCGCCACCGTGCTGGACCCGGACGGTCAGCCGGCCCGCGGGGTGTCCGATGAACGGGCCGTCGTCGCCGCGCTGAACACCCACGCGCACAACCTGATGCGCGACGGTCGTCTGGACGACGTGGTCGAGGCCCTTCAAGTGGCCGAGCGGATCGGCCGCATCGCCCATCTGCCGCACCACCCGCGTACCGTCTGACCACTCTTTTGGGAGAAGGGCGCGGTCGTTCATCGAAGCGGTTTCGCGGGTGCGGGAACTCCTTCCCTCCGTGCTGCCCCTCCGTGCTGTTTGAGCGACGTGCCACCCAGCGCTCAACAGGGGAGGAGCCCTCGTGCCCACTGCGCCGCAGCCACATGCCCAGCCGACCGTGCTGGCGAACCCGCTGGAAAGCGAGATCCTGGCCCGCCTCCAGGACGATCTGCTGCCGGACCATCTGCTGACCCGCCGCTGGTATGCGGCGAAGGACGCCGGACGGCCGGTCGTGCGCATCGTCGATGCCCTGCCGCTGCCGCTGGCCGGCGGGGCGCAGGCCCAGCTCTGCCTGCTGCGGGTCGAACCGCCGGGGCGTGACCCTCAGCTCTACCAGCTTCCCCTGATCCTCGACCGCGGCACTGGCGAGGATGCATCGGCCATCGCCGGTTCCAAGGATTTGCAGATCCCCGGCCGGCTGCGCGACGGCTACGCCGATGACGGCGTGGTCCGCGCACTGCTGGGCGCCATCCTGAAGCGCGACACGGTGCCGGGGGAAACGGCGCTGTCCGCGGGCCTGACCGCCGGCCACACCCGCGCCTGCGAGGCGCTGTCCGACCGGCTGCGCGCCGACGCCCCGCTGCACCGGATGACGGCGGAGCAGTCCAACACCTCCATCCGCATCGGTGACACCGCCATCCTGAAGGGCCTGCGCAAGCTGGAACCGGGCATCCATCCCGAACTGGAGGTCAGCCGCTTCCTGACCGAAGT
Source organism: Azospirillum sp. 11R-A (assembly GCF_049472615.1). Lineage (NCBI taxonomy): Bacteria > Pseudomonadati > Pseudomonadota > Alphaproteobacteria > Rhodospirillales > Azospirillaceae > Azospirillum > Azospirillum sp. 11R-A. The sequence continues at coordinate 70,546 of NZ_JBCEBL010000014.1, forward strand.
GGCGCAGTTTCCCAACACGCCGGCCCTGCTGGGCTGGGTCGAGCGGGCCAACAGCTCCGGCTCCACCACGCTGTGCGTCATGCAGGAGCTGGTGCCGGAGGCCAAGGACGCCTGGGGCCATGTCACCGGCCACCTGAACGACCGCGTCGCCCGCTTCGAGGACAGCGACGCGGCCAAGGCCGGCGATGCCGACAGCGTCGCCTTCCTGCGCCTGCTGGGGCAGCGGACGGCGGAACTGCACCGGGCGCTCGCCACCCCCGGCGGCGGCGACGCCTTCACGCCGGAGCCGGCGACGGCGGAGCGGCTGACGGAGTGGGCGGGCGGCGTGCGCGCGCTGGCCAAGCGCGTGCTGGAACGGCTGCGCGCCGCCGGCCCGACGCTGGACCCGGCGATTTCGGCACAGGCCAACGCGCTTGCCGCCAGCGAGGCGGCGGTGATGGCGCAGATCGACGCGCTGATCCCGGCGACCGCCGATCTCAGCGCCATGCGGCTGCACGGCGACTATCACCTGGGTCAGGTGCTGGTGTCGCGCGGCGACGTGCAGATCGTCGATTTCGAAGGCGAGCCGATGCGCCCGCTGGCCGAACGGCGGGCCAAGCACTGTATCCTGCGCGACGTCGCCGGCATGCTGCGGTCCATCGCCTATGCCGCCGCCATGGCGCGCGACGCGATGCCGGCCGGTCTCGACGGCCCGTCGCGCGACGCCCGCACGGCGTGGCTCTCCTGGTGGGAGGGAGCGGCATCGGCCGCCTTCCTCGACGGCTACCGCAGCGCCATCGGCGATTGCCCCGGCTTCCCGCGCGATGCCCAGGCGGCCCCGGCGCTGCTGAAGCTGTTCCTGCTGGAGAAGGCGCTGTACGAGGTCGGCTACGAACTGGCCAACCGGCCGGGCTGGGTGGCGATCCCGCTGGCCGGCGTCACCGCCATCATCCGCGCCGATGCCGGTCCGGAGATCGCCAGCCGCGACCGTGACCGCATCGCCCCGGTGGACGAGCGCCGCCGCAGCCACTCCATGCCCTTCGGGGCGGAGGTGCAGGCCGACGGCTCCGTCCGCTTCTCCCTCTGGGCGCCGTCGGTGGCGTCCGTCCTGCTGTCGCTCGACGATGGCGGGCAGCCGGTGGCGATGGAGAATCAGGGCGACGGCTGGTTCAGCCTGACCACCGCGCGGGCGCAGGCCGGCAGCCGCTACCGCTTCGTCCTGCCGGACGGGCTGGCGGTGCCGGATCCGGCCTCCCGCTTCCAGCCGGACGACGTGCATGGCTCGTCCGAGGTGATCGACCCCGGCGTCCATGCCTGGACCGATACCGCCTGGACCGGCCGGCCCTGGCCCGAGACGGTGCTGTACGAGCTGCATGTCGGCACCTTCACGCCCGGCGGCACCTTCCTGTCGGCCATCGAGCGGCTGGACGATCTGGTCGAGCTGGGCGTCACCGCCATCGAACTGATGCCGGTCGCCGACTTCCCCGGCTCCCGCAACTGGGGCTATGACGGCGTGCTGCCCTTCGCCCCCGACAGCGCCTATGGCCGGCCGGAGGATCTGAAGGTTCTGGTGCAGGAGGCCCATGCCCGCGGGCTGATGGTCTTCCTCGACGTTGTCTACAACCATTTCGGGCCGGAGGGGAATTACCTCCACGCCTTCGCCAACAGCTTCTTCACCGAGCGGCACAAGACCCCCTGGGGGGCTGCGATCAACGTCGATGGCGAGCGCAGCGGGCCGGTGCGCGATTTCTTCGTCCACAACGCGCTTTATTGGCTGGAGGAATTCCACCTCGACGGGCTGCGGCTGGACGCCGTCCATGCCATCATCGACGACAGCGACCGTCATGTCCTGGAAGAGCTGGCGGAGCGGGTTCACAGCCATTTCCAGAACCAGCGCCATGTCCATTTGGTGCTGGAGAACGACGCCAATCAGGCGCGCTTCCTGACCCGCCACCGCGAGGGCGATCCGCGCTGGCACTCCGCTCAGTGGAACGACGACCTGCACCACTGCCTGCACAGCGCCGCGACCGGCGAGGATGGCGGCTACTACGCCGACTACGCCCACGATCCGGCCAAATGGGGCCGCACCCTGGCGGAGGGCTTCGCCTTCCAGGGCGAACCGTCAGCCTACCGCGACGGCGAGCTGCGCGGGGAGCCGTCGGCCCATCTGCCGCCGACCGCCTTCGTCACCTTCATCCAGAACCACGACCAGATCGGCAACCGCGCCTTCGGCGAGCGCATCTCCCACATCGCCAAGCCTGAGGCCGTTCGCGCCGCCACCATCCTCTATCTGCTGGGGCCCGGCATCCCCATGCTGTTCATGGGCGAGGAATGGGCATCGGCCAAGCCTTTCCCCTTCTTCTGCGACTTCGGTGAGGAGTTGGCCGAGGCGGTGCGCAAGGGCCGGGCAGAGGAGTTCGCCAAGTTCCCCGAATTCCAGGACCCCGAGGCCCGCGCCCGCATCCCCGACCCCACCGAGCCGGAAACCGCGGAGTCGGCCAAGCTGGACTGGGAGGCCCGCGGGACACCGGAGCATGCCGGCTGGCTCGACTGGTATCGCCGGGCGCTGACCCTGCGGCGGGCGGAGATCGTGCCGCGGCTGGACGGCGTTCCCGGCGGTGCGTCGAGCCACGGCGTCGCCGGCAAGACCGGCCTGACCGTCTGCTGGAAACTGGGCGACGGCAGCCGCCTGCACGCCTTCGCCAATCTGGCCGACAGCCCGGCCGCCGGCTTCCCCGAGGCGTCGGGCCGCGTGCTGTGGACGGAGGGGGCTGGGCTGACCGGCGACACGCTCGGTCCCTGGTCGGTGGTGCTGTGGCTGGAGGAAGCCTCCGCACTCGACCGGCTGGCCGACCGCATGGGGGTGGAGCGGTCCTTCGACAATGCCGCCGGGGAAACCGTGACGGCCAGCGAGGACACCGTCCGCGCCCTGTTGTCGGCGATGGGGGTGGAGGCGGGGGACGAGGCCGCCGCGCTCGCCCATCTCGACCGGCTTGACGAGGAGGAGTATGGCCGCGCCCTGCCCCCGGCGGTGGTCCGCCGGGCGGGCGAGGCGGTCACCGTGCCGGTCACCCTGCCCCACGGCACCCGCACCCTGCGCTACACCCTGACGCTGGAAAGCGGGCAGACGCAGAGCGGCGTCGTCGGCTTCGGCAGCCTGCCGCGCTGCCGCTGCATCACCGCCGGCGACGTGACCTATGCCGAACGCCGCCTGCCGCTGGGGCGACTGGCCCAGGCCGGCTACCACACGCTGCGGGTGGAGACGGAGCATGGCACGGCGGAAACCCGCCTGATCCTGGCGCCCGCCCGCTGCCATCTGCCGACGCCGATGCTGGTGGGGGAAAAGCTGTGGGGCCTGTCGGCGCAGCTCTACACCCTGCGCAGCGATCATGACTGGGGCATCGGCGATTTCGGCGACCTGCGGACGCTGGCCGACATCGCGGCGGCGCGCGGGGCGGCGGTGATCGGGCTGAACCCGCTGCACGCCATGTTCCTCGACAATCCCGAACATGCCAGCCCCTATTCCCCGGCCAGCCGGCTGTTCCTGAACCCGCTCTACATCGACGTCACCGCGGTCGCGGAATTCCTCGACGATGCGGAGTTGCGGAAGGAAGTCGCCTCGCCGGAGTTCCGGCAGGCGCTGGAGGCCGCTCGCGCCACGGCCAACGTCGATTACACGGCGGTGTCCGGACTGAAGCTGCCGATGCTGGAAAAGCTCTTCGCCGGTTTCCAGACCTCGGCCAAGCCGGACCGCCGCGCCGCCTTCGATGCCTTCCGGACCGAGGGCGGCATCGGGTTGGAGCGCTTCGCCACCTTCCAGGCGCTGCGCGAATGCTTCGCCGCCGATGGCAAGGCGGACTGGCACCGGTGGCCGGCGGAATTCCATGATGCGACGGGCCCGGCGGTTGAGCGCTTCGCCAAGGATAATTCCGACCGCGTCGCTTATTTCGCCTGGCTGCAATGGCTGGCGGACGACCAGCTGCGTCTGGCGGCGGAGCGGGCCGCAGACCTTGGCATGGCCATCGGCTTCTACCGAGATCTTGCGGTCGGGGCCGATGCCAGCGGGGCGGAGACCTGGATGACGCCGCAGGCGGTGGTCGACGCCGCCCATGTCGGCGCTCCGCCCGACCTGTTCAACCCGGCCGGCCAGGATTGGGGGCTGCCGCCCTTCCATCCCCAGGCGCTGCGGGCGGCTGGATATCAGCCCTTCATCGATCTGGTCCGCGCCAACATGCGCCATGCCGGCGCGCTGCGCATCGACCATGCGATGGCGCTCCAGCATGTCTATTGGATCCCGGACGGCCATCCGCCGGGCGAAGGCGCCTATGTCGCCTATCCGATGGAGGACCTGCTGGGCATCCTGGCGCTGGAAAGCCAGCGTCACCGCTGTCTCGTCGTCGGCGAGGATCTCGGCACCGTGCCGGAAGGCTTCCGCGAGCGGATGACCGAGGCCGGCGTCCTGAGCTACCGCGTCGTCTTCTTCGAATGGACCGAAGACGGCGCTTTCAAGGGGCCGGACGAGTATCCGGAACTGGCGCTCGCCACCGTCGGCAGCCACGACCTCGCCACGCTGCGCGGCTGGTGGGAAGGCGACGACATCACGCTGAAGGCCGAGACGGGTCTTTATCCGGCCGACGACGAGGAGGAGAAGCAGCAGACCCGCCGGTCGGCCGACCGCGGCGCCCTGGTCGATGCCCTGCGCGCCGCCGGGATCGCCCTTCCCGCCGGCCTCACGCCGGACAGCCCCTATGACGAGGCGCTGGACCATGCGGTGCACGCCTTCCTCGCCCGCACCAGCGCCGCCCTGGCGGTGGCGCAGCTGGACGACCTGACGCGCGAGCGCGATCAGGTCAACCTGCCCGGCACCACCGACCAATACCCCAACTGGCGCCGCAAGCTGTCGATGACGCTGGAGGAACTGGCCGACGCGCCGGAACCGGCGGCGGTCGCCGACATCCTGGCGGCGGCGCGTCCGTCCTCCGCCCCCGTCCGCGCTTAAGTCCCTGATCGGTTCCCACTCCGCCCTTCCCATTCCGAGGAGTAAACACCCATGGCCCCCGCCGCCGGCAAGCCCATCCCTCGTGCGACGTACCGGGTCCAACTGAATGGCGAGTTCGGTTTCGACCGCACCGCCGCCATCGCCGATTACATCGCCCGCCTGGGCGTCAGCCATCTCTACGCCTCCCCCTACATGAAGGCGCGGCCGGGCAGCACCCACGGCTACGACATCGTCAACCACAATGAGCTGAACCCGGAGGTCGGCGACCAGAACGACTTCCGCGATCTGGTGGAGGCGCTGAAGCGCAACGGGCTGGGCCAGATCCTGGACTTCGTTCCCAACCACATGGGGGTCGGCGGCTCCGACAATGAATGGTGGTTGAACGTGCTGGAATGGGGGCCGGAAAGCCCGTATGCCGGGTATTTCGACATCGAATGGGAATCTGACTACCGCTATCTCCAGGGCAAGCTTCTGGTGCCTTTCCTGGGCGACCAGTATGGCGCGGTGCTGGTGTCGGGCGGGCTGGATCTGCGTTTCGATCCGGAGACCGGCAGCTTCGCCGTCTGGGCCTATGACAGCCACAAGCTGCCGGTACGGCCGCAGGATTACGGCACCATCCTGGGCAGCGATCACCCGGATCTGGAGCGCATCGGCGATGCATTCGCCCATCTTGCCTACGCCCGGCCCCATCAGATCGCGCGGGCCGGCGTTCAGAAGGCGGAATTGGCGACGCTGGTGGCGACACGGCCGGACGTGGCCGATGCGATTGCCCAACGGCTGTCCGTCTTCCGGGGCTATCAGGGGGAGATCGACAGCTGGGGCCACCTGCACGAGCTGATCGGTCGCCAGAACTGGCGCGTCGCCTATTTCAAGGTCGCGGCCGACGACATCAATTACCGGCGCTTCTTCAACATCAACGAGCTGGCCGGCCTGCGCATGGACGAGCCGGAGCTGTTCGACGTCGCCCACCGCATGGTGCTGGGGATGGTGGCGGACGGCACGCTCGACGGTATCCGCATCGACCACATCGACGGGCTGATCGACCCCAAGGGCTATTGCGAGCGGCTGGTCGCCGCGTCGTCCAAGCCCTTCTATCTGGTGGTGGAGAAGATCCTGGCCCGGCATGAGCGGCTGCGCGAGGATTGGCCCATCGACGGCACCACCGGCTATGAATACGCCAACCTGATGGGCGGCCTGTTCGTCGATCCCAAGGCGGAGGAGGCTTTCACCCGTCTCTATGGCGACTTCATCGGACGGCGCGACAATTTCGAAGAGGTGGTGCGGCAGTGCAAGATCCGCATCATGGAAAGCGAAATGGCGAGCGAGCTGAACGTGCTGTCGCGCAAGGCGGCGCGCATCGCCCGCTCCAACCCGGCCACCGCCGACTTCACCGCCAACATCCTGCATCAGGCGCTGAAGGAGACCATCGCCCGCTTCCCCGTCTATCGCACCTATGTCGACGGCGGCGTGCCGAGCGATCTGGACCGTCGCGACATCGACTGGGCGATCTCGCAGGCGCGGCGGGTCGAACAGGGGCCGGACGGCTCGGTCTATGATTTCCTGCAACGCCTGCTGACCACCGATCTGGTGGCGGCTCCCAAGAGCGGCTACAGCCACCGGCAGGTCACCCGCTTCGCCATGCGCTTCCAGCAATACAGCGGGCCGGTGATGGCCAAGGGGCTGGAGGACACCGCCTTCTACCGCTACAACCGGCTGGTGGCGCTGAACGAGGTCGGCGGCCATCCCGACCATTTCGGGGTCAGCGTCTCCGCCTTCCACCGCGCCAACCAGGACCGGGCCCGCAACTGGCCGGGCAACATGCTGGCCAGCACCACCCACGACACCAAGCGCGGCGAGGACACCCGCGCCCGGCTCTACGCCCTGTCGGAGATGCCGGAGGAGTGGGAGCGGCAGGTCCAGACCTGGAGCCGGCTGCTGCGCGCCCGCCGCGGCGATGTGGAAGGCACCGCCCCGCCCGACCGCAACGACGAGTATCTGTTCTATCAGCTGCTGCTCGGCGCCTGGCCGGCGGAGCTGACCGGCGCGTCGGTCGACCGGATCGAACAGCCGGCGATGACGGCCTTCGCCGAGCGCATCGTCGGCGCCATGACCAAGTCGATGCGCGAGGCCAAGGTGCATTCGACCTGGGCGGCGCCAAACGAGGCCTATGAGGGGGCGGTCGTCAGCTTCATCCACGATGCCCTCGACGTGACCCGCCGGAATGCCTTCCTGGAGTCCTTCCTGCCCTTCCAGGCGTCCCTGGCCCGCATCGGCATGGTCAACGGCCTCGCCCAGGCCCTGCTGAAGCTGACCAGCCCCGGCGTGCCCGACATCTATCAGGGCTGCGAGCTGTGGAACCTCAGCCTCGTCGATCCGGACAACCGGCTGCCGGTGGACTATGACGCCTGCCGCACGCTGCTGGAGGAGGTCGAGGGCCTCGTGGAGCATGGCGCAGTCGCCGGCCTGCTGGAGCGCTGGACCGACGGTGCCGTGAAGCTGGCGGTGACCCGTCAGGCCCTGGCGGTCCGTGGCGAGATGCCGGAGGTCTTCAGCACCGGCGAGTATCTGCCGCTGGAGGCGACTGGCGAGCGTGCCGACCATGTGGTGGCCTATGCCCGCCGCACCGGTGACGCAACCGTGGTGGTGGCGGTACAGCGGCTGGTCGGTCAGCTGGGCGAAAAGCCCGATTGGGGCAACACCGCCATCCCGCTGCCGCGCGGCACCGGCTGGCGCAATCGCCTGACGGGGGCGGAGGTCGAGGGCGGCGACGCAGTGATGGCGGCGACGCTGTTCGCCGACCTGCCGGTGGCCCTGCTGYCCKYCSWSRKSTSMSGRCCNGCCTGGATCAGCGGACGGTGCTGCCCGTGCCGGTGGACGAACCGCCACCCATCGAACCGCCCGTGGAACCTGACGGCTGCTGGGTGCCGACCGGGCCGTCGGAACCGGTGCCCATCGAGCCGCTGTTGCCCAGGCTGTTGCCGCCGGTGCCATTGGTCGAGCTGGAAGAGCCGGAACCGGTCATTGACCCGCTGCCCATCCTAGAGCCGCTGGACGAAGAACCGCTGGTGGCACCGCTCTTGCTGTCCACGCCGCCCATGCTGCCGCAGCCGAGCTGGTTGTTCGACGTGCAGGGTGGGTTGGTCTGGTTGGAATTGGTGCTTGATCCGGCGCTGTTCGCGGCGGGGCTACCGGAGATTGAACCGCTGCTCTCTGCGAAGGCTGGGGCGACCATCAGGGCCAGGGCGGTGGCGGCGCCGATCATCAGGCTCTTCATGAGAATTCCTTTCGCTGGGCGGCCCGTCAACGCCGGATGGCGGTGGGCCGGAAACTTGTCAGTGGGGTCCGGTTCGTCCCCGCTTGCCATCACACCAACAAGCCCGGCCAGGAATGATCGCGCGGCCGGCCGAAACGAAAACGCCCGCCGAAGGGCGGGCGTTTCCACGTATCTCGGCGACAGCGAACGGTCAGGCCGTGCGCGCCTTCGGCAGGCCGGCGGCCATGGCGGCGGAGCCGTGGAAAATCTCCAGCGCGGCCGGCGTGGAGGACGGGCGCAGGCCGCCCAGGATTTCCCCGGCAGCGCCGACGGCCTGGACCAGCGCGTCCGGCATCACCGGCTTGCGCAGCAGGCCCATGGCGAAGGCGCGGGCTTCGGCGGCATGGTGATCGAAGCCGGTCATCAGCAGCGACGGGATACCATTCTCCTCCCACAGGCGACGGGCCAGGACCAAGCCATTCTCCCCACCGGCGAGATTGACGTCGACCAGCGCCAGTTCGGGACATTCGCGGGCACCGACCCGCGTAGCCTTGGCGGCGTCGCGCAGCGGTCCAACCACGGTATAGCCCGCATTCTCCAGAACGGCCTTCACGGCCGGACCGATCAGCGGATCGTCCTCGACGACAAGCACCTTCAAGACGGCATGCTCCCTTGAATGACGGTGCGGGCTTATAGCCCGTTCCGTCCGGTTTCCGAAGCCTGTTCGGCTTCGATCAACTGAACCGCCCATGTTTGTCGCGGTTCCGCTCCGTTCAAGAGGTCGAAGGGGTACTCCCTTCCGGTCATGGCGCCCTACTGAACGTCCGGGTTGGAAACATACACCATCGCAGAGCGTTTTACCCGGACGCGAGAGAGGATACACGCAATGGCATTCGTCGAACTGACCGATACGTCCGGGGAAACCGTTTTGGTGAACCCCATCGCCGTCGCCTACCTGCGCACCGGGGGCGACGGCGGCACCGATCTGTATTTCGCCGGCCGGGCGGAGCCGCTGAGGCTGACCGGAGCGCCGTCGGACATCGTCCGCGCCCTGGAAAACGCCGCACCCACCCCGCCCGATCCTACCCTGTCGCTGCTGGCCTGACGATAAGCCTGCCCGCGAATGCAGGTTTTCAACGGGGGTAGTTCGGCGCGCGTTTTTCGAAGAAGGCGGTGATGCCCTCCGCCGCCTCCGCCCCGTGCAGGGCTTCGACGAAGAAGGCGGCCTCGCGGTCGAGCTGGTCGTCGGGCGCGCCGAAGCCGCTCTCGATCAGCCGCTTAGCCCGGCCGATGGCGAGCGTCGGCCCGTCCGCCAGCCGCTCCGCCCAGGCGAGTGCCTCGGCCAGGGTGGCGCCGGGCGCCACCACCCGGTTGACGATGGCGAGCTGAGCCAGCCGCGCAGCACCGATCCTGCCGCCTTCGAACATGATCTCGGCCGCCAGCTGCGGCGTCGCGGCACGGGCGAGGAAGGCCGATGCCCCGCCGTCGGGGTTGAGGCCGACCTTCACGTAGGCAAGCGTGAACACGGCATCCTCCGCCGCGACGATCAGGTCGCAGCCGAGCGCCACCGAGAAGCCGGCCCCGGCGGCGGCCCCCTCGACGGCGGCGATCACCGGCTTGGGGCAGGCGCGCATGGCGCGGGTCCAGCCATGGAAGCGCTCCAGGCTGACGCGCGTCACCTCCGGATCGGCCTTGGCGTTGCCGAGCAGCCGGCCCAGATTGCCGCCGGAACAGAAGGTGCCGTTCGCCCCGGTCAGGACGATGGCGCCCACCCCCGGATCCTCCGCCGCCTGGACCAGCGCGTCGCGCGCGGCGGCCATCATCTCCGGCCCCAGCGCGTTCTTGGTGGCCGCGTCGTCCATCGTCAGCACCATCACGCGGCCCTGGCGCGCGACGGTCAATTGTCCGCTCATAGCTCGGTTCCCTCCCGGTTCTCGCTGCCCGGCCGGTATTTGAACATGCCTTCCGACGTGGCGATCAGGGCGCCGGTATCGCCATGGCGGATCTCCGCCGCCACGCCGATGATCTTGCGCCCGCCGCCGCGCAGCCGGCCGGTGGCGACCAGCGTACCGGTGCGCGCCTGACCCAGGAAGCTCGTCGACAGCGACAGCGTCACCACCCGCCGCACCCGGCCGGGGAAGGGACAGTATGTTGCCGAGAATCCGGAAACCGTGTCCAAAAGCGTCACCAGAACCCCGCCATGCACCACGCCGGCCCGGTTCAGGTGGCGGTCGTCGATGGCCATCGTCAGCTCCGCCTCGCCCTCCTCCCAGCGACTCAAGGCGTAGCCCAGCAGGCGCTGGAAGCCCGACTCCGGCTCCCCGTTCAGCAGATCGTCCATACCCTGTTCCATCACGCGGCTGTTTCGTGCGCGAAGTAAAGCGCGTGAAGACGCTCCAGGTCCACCCGGTCGCCGCGTTCGGACAGCACGACCTTGCCCGACTGCATCAGATAGACATGGTCGGCGATCTTCAGGGCGCGGCTGGTGTTCTGCTCGACCAGCAGGATGGTCAGCCCCTCCGCCCGCAGCCGCGCCAGGATGCGGAAGATCTCGTCCACCACCACGGGGGCGAGGCCGAGAGACGGCTCGTCGATCAGGCAGACGCGCGGCTGCTCCATCAGGCCGCGGCCGATGGCGAGCATCTGCGCCTCGCCGCCCGACAGGGTGCCGGCGATCTGCCCACGCCGTTCCGCCAGCCGCGGGAACATGTCCATGACCATCGCCCTGTTGCGCTTCCAGTCCTTGCGGCAGCCGCGCGGGAAGGCGCCCATCATCAGGTTGTCCTCCACCGTCATGTCGGGGAAGATCATCCGGCCCTCGGGGATCATCACCAGCCCGTCGGCCACCCTGTCCCAGGTCTTCGCCGCCTTGCGGCTCTGCCCGTCGACGCGGATGTCGCCGGAGGTGGCGGGCACCAGCCCCATGATGGCGCGCAGCAGCGTGGTCTTGCCGGCACCGTTCGGGCCGACGATCACCGTCGTCTTGCCGGCCTCAACCGACAGCGAGACGTCCCACAGCACATTGATCGCGCCATAGCCGGCGCGCAGCGTCAGGATGTCGAGCGCGTTGGTCATGATGCCTCCGCAAGGGTGGTTTCGCCGGTGTAGCTGCGGATGACCTCCGGGTCGCGGAACACCGCCTCGGGGGAGCCGTCGGCGATGATCTGGCCGAAATTCAGCACCAGCACCCGCGGGCAGAGCGCTGCGATGGTGGCGATGTCATGCTCGATGATGACCATGGCGAGGCGGTAGCGGTCGCGCACCGCCGCCAGCCGTTCCATGAAGGCGCGCTTGCTGCTGGTTTCCAGCCCGGCCAGCACCTCGTCCAGCAGGAGAAGGCTCGGCTCCGTTGCCAATGCCTTGCCGACCTCCAGCGCCTTGTGCTCGGTCAATGCCAGTTCGCTGGTGGCGTCGCGGTCGGCCTTGTCGCGCAGGTTCAGGATGTCGAGGATCTCGTCGATCCGCTTCGGGTCCTTTTTCCCGGCGCCGAAGCGCTGGGCGACCAGCAGGTTTTCCCGCACCGTGCAGTGGCCGAAGGGTCGCGGGATCTGGAAGCTGCGGCCGATGCCGAGCCGTGCCCGTTTCCATTCCGGCAGCTTCAGCAGCGAGGTGCCGCGGAAGTCCAGACGACCGGCGGTGGGGCGAACTACGCCGGAGATGACGTTGAACAGCGTGGTCTTGCCGGCGCCGTTGGGGCCGACCAGACCGATGCTCTCCCCTTCGGCGACGGAGAAGCTGGCGTTTTTCAACGCCTGGACGCCGCCGAAATTGACCTGGACGCCTTCAAGCGTGAGCATGGCGGCTCTCCTTCACCGGGCGGCGGCGCAAGGCCGGCATCAGGCCGCCGGGGCTGAACAGGATCATGGCGCAGAGCAGCACGCCCAGGATCATCTGGTGGCCGTGCGGCAGGATCGGCTTGAACAGCAGCTGGTCGACCAGATAGATCGCCAACGCCCCCACCACCGGCCCCCACACCGTGCGGTAGCCGCCGAAGATGGCTGCCGCGATGGGCAGCACGGTCCAGCCGCTGGAGAAGGCGTAATCGGGGTCGAGGAAGCTGATGAAATGCGCGTTGAAGGCGCCGACCACCCCGGTGATGAAGGCCGACAGCACCAGCATCGCCGCCTTCAGATGCGTGCTGGGCACACCGACGACGCGGGTCGCCACCTCGGTGTCGTGCATCGCCTTCAGGGCGAGGCCCCAGGTGCTGCGCCGGATGGCGTCATAGGCGAGGGCCGCCAGCACGACGATGGTCAGGACGATCAGGTAGCCGCCCAGCTTCTCGCCGAAATCGAAGCCCAGGATCTTCGGAAAGCGCGGGATCGACAGCAGCCCGCCGGCCCCGCCGGTGACCGGCGTCATCTCGGTCGTTAGAATCTGGAAGATGTGGGCGTAGGCGAGGATGGCGAGGGCGAAATAGGGCCCGCGCAGCCGAAGCGCCGGCAGCATGGCGATGGAGGACAGCGCCGCCCCCACCCCGCCCAGCAGCATGGATGCGAAGACCGGCACCCCCAGCTTCATCGCCAACACGGCGGAGGTGTAGGACCCCACCCCGAAGAAGGCGGCGTGTCCGAAGCTGACCATGCCGCCGAGATTGCCGAGCAGCGCCCAGGCCACCGCCACCCCGGCGATGGTCAGCGCCGCGACGATCAGACCCAGCACATAGGCGTTGCCGCCGAACAGCAAAGGCACGCCGACATAGGCGACGGCGAGTGCGGCGATCAGAAGAAGACGGTTCATCGGGGAATTCCTCATCGCGCCAGTGCCCTCCCCCCGCCGAACAGGCCCGAAGGCGAGACGAACAGCACGACCAGGAACAGGATCATGCCCGCCAATTCCTGCAACGAGGCCGACAGGTAGGTGACCGTCAGCGATTCGATGACGCCGATCATGACGGCGCCGATCAGCACGCCGGGGATCGAGCCCATGCCGGCCAGCACGGTGATGATGAAGGCCTTGACCGTCAGCACATGGCCCAACGCCGGGAAGACGGTTTTGCCGGTGTAGATGGCGAAGCCGGCGAAGGTGGCGAGCAGGGCCGCGATCAGGAAGGACAGGATTTCGATCTTGCGCGGGTTGACGCCCATCAGCGTCGCCGCCGCCCGGTCCGACGACAGCGCCCGCACCGCTCGTCCCTGCCAGGAATGGTTCAGCCACCACCAGACGCCGGCCATCAGCACCAGCCCGCCGACGAAGGACGCGACCTCCGCATTCATCGCGAACAGTGTGTCGGCGACGACCAGGGAATCCTGGAACCAGGGATCGGAGGTCGAATGGATGTCGGCCTTCCAGATCGACAGGATGGCATTCGTCAGGATGATCCCCAGCCCGAAGGTGAGGATCAGCGAGTTGATCTCGCGGTCCTGCCGGATGCGGCTGAGCAGTGCATAGACGATGGCCGACGCCGACCCGACGATCACCAGCGCCACCGGGATCGCCATCACTGGGTTGACGCCATAATTGGTTTCCGCCGCATAGGCGACATAGGCGGCCAGCAGCACCAGCTCGCCATGAGCGAGGTTGATGACCCGCATGGTCCCGAACACCAGCGCCAGCCCGACCGCCACGGTCGCGTAATAGCCGCCGGCAAGCAGGCCCGAGAATAGTGCCTGGAGCGTCAGTTCGAACATGGGTTGCCCCCTGTTGGAGGTGGCCTCATCCCCTTTCCCCGGTTGGGAAAGGCGGTCTCGCTCACCAGGGCACTGCCGGGAAGTTCATCGTTCCGTTGGCGGCGTCCTTCGGCCAGACCAGGACCACCTTGCCGCCCTGGTGCTGGCCCATGCGGTGGGTGAAGTTCAGGTTGTCGCCGTTCCTGTCGAAGGTGACGCGGCCGATCAGGGTGTTGGCGTCGGTCTTGCGCAGCTCGTCGGCCAAGCCGCCCTTGGCGAGCGTCCCGGCCTCGTCGGCGCGGACGACGGCGTCGATCAGCAGGCGGGTCTGGACATAGCCGAACTGCCCCAGATAGTCGGGATCCTTGTTGAACAGCTTTTTGTAGGCGGCGGCGAACTCGACCGCTTCCGGCTGGGTGAATTCCACCGGGTAGGGCAGCATGGAGGTGCCGTAGACGTTCTCCATCAGTTCGGGAAATTCCTTGGCCATCTGCGCGGTGGCGAGCGACCAGACGCCGACCATTGCCTTGACCTGCGGCTTCAGCACCTTGGATGCCCGCAGGATACCGACATAGTCGTTCTCGTAGCCGACCATGGCGATGACGTCGGGACGGTCCTGCAGCTTGACCTTGTTCATCAGCGGCTTGAAGTCGCTGGTGGAGCCGTCGAACTCGTGCATGCCCACCGTGACGCCCTTGGCGGCCAGGGCGCTGTTGACCTGTTTGGCGAGGCTGCTGGTGGCGTCCTTGTTCAGATAGACGATGGAGACCTTCTTCGCGCCCATGTCCTGCAACATGCCGATCATGGCGAGCGCATAGCCGTCGGTGTTGTTGATGCGGAAGAAGGTGGGATAGCCGCGCTGGGTCAGTTCGGGGGAGACGCCGCCCGAGGTGATGTAGACCAGCCCGGCCTTCTGCGCCGCCTCCGACGCCGGGCCGATGATGTTGGACCCGTAGCCGCCGGTGATCGCCACCACCCCGTCGCCGGCCAGCTTCTCCACCGCCGCCACGCCCTTGGCGGGCGAGGTCTCGTCGTCGATGGTCTGGACCTTGAAGCTGTGCTTGCCGGCATAGCTCCTGTTTGCCATCTCGACGGCGACGGAGATGCCCTCGTGCATGCCCTGGCCGACGCGGGCGAGGCTGCCGGTCAGCGGCAGTTCGGAGCCCAGCAGGAAGTCCTTGGCCTGCGCCGCCCCGGCGCCGAGCGCCGCCGACAGAGCGAGGGCCGAGACGGTTACGAGATTGGCGAGCGTCCGGGTCATGCTTTTGATCCCTCCCATGGGCATTGCTTTTTGAGGCTTTGTTTTTCGGTGTTCCGGTCTCGGCGTCAGGCGGCCATCACCTCGGCGGCGAGCGCGCGGAGGCCGCTTTTCAGCAGCTTGCCGGTCGGGCTGGCCGGCAGGGACTCCAGGGCGACGATGCGCGAGGGGCGCTTGTAGGGGGCGAGCCGTTCGGCGGCCCAGGCTTTCAGCTCCTCCTCGGTCGCGCCGCGGCCGGGGACGAACTGGACGAAGGCCACCACCTCCTCGTTGCCGGCGACGGCATGGCCGACCACCGCGGCCAGCGTCACCGCCGGGTGGCTGGTCAGCACGCCCTCCACCTCCTCCGGATAGACGTTGAAGCCGGAGCGGATGACGATCTCGCGGATGCGGCCGACCACGGCGACGCAGCCGTCCGGTTCCAGCCGGGCGACGTCGCCGGTCTTCAGCCAGCCGTCGTCGGTGATGACCTGGGCGGTCAGTGCCGGTTCGCGGTAATAGCCGAGCATGACGTTGGGGGCGCGGACCCACAGCTCCCCCGGCTCGCCATCGGCCACATCCAGGCCGGTGACATGGTCGACGAAGCGCATCTCCACCAGCGGCAGGGCCGGGCCGATGGAGGTGTCGCCGCGCGGCGCGTCGAGCCGGGTCTGCGTCACCGTCGGCGAGCATTCGGTCAGGCCGTAGCCGTTGTGCAGGGCCAAGCCGAAGACCCGCTCCACCGCCAGCTTGAGGTCGAGGTCCAGCACAGAGCCGCCCGACGACAGGTAGCGCAGGGCCGGCGCGGCGGGGTTGCGGCCGGTGACGGTGGCGTGCTCCACCAGCTTGGCGTACATGGCTGGAACACCCTGGAACACGGTCACCCCATCCTGTTCCAGGGCCTGCCACACCGCTGCGGGGGCGAAGCGGGGCACGGTGTGCAGGCAGCCGCCGGCATAAAGGGTGCCGAGGCAGGTCGAGGCCAGCCCGAAGACATGGCTGACCGGCAGCACGCCATAGGTGCGGTCGCCGGGGCCCAGCCCGCGCATCCAGCCCGACACCGAGGCGACGAACAGCAGGCCGCGGTGCGACAGCATCACGCCCTTCGGCTTGCCGGTGGTGCCGGAGGTGTAGATCAGCGCGCCGACCTGCCGCATGTTGCCGGCATGGACCGGCTCCGGATCGGCGTCCAGCAGCGGCCCGACCGCCATCGGCGGCAGATCCGGGTCGCCGAGCGGCTCCGCGCCATGGCGGGCGGCGTGGGCGGCGGCCTCAGGGGATACCGTATCGGTATAGAAGACCCGGCGCGGCCGGCAGTGGTCGCGGATGCCGTCGATCTCGCGCTCCGACAGGCGGGCGTTGACGATGACCGGCCAGGCGTCGCATTCGCTGGCGGCCAGGATCAGGGTGACGGCGGCGAGGCCGTTCTCGCAGACGATCATCACCCGGTCGCCGCCGACCACCCCCAGCCGCTTCAACTGCGCGGCAGCGCTGCCGACCGCCTGGGCTAAGCGGCGATAGCTCCAGTGCTGCGCCCCATCGAACAGGGCGGGGGCGTCCGGAGTCCGTTCCGCCCAGGCGAGCGCGGCGTTGCTGAGGCGTGGCGGCAGCGCCGCCACCATTTCAGCGAAATCGGGAACCGGCCGCCCGGCGGTCATGCCGCCTCCCGGATCATGTTGCGGGCGATGACGAGCTGCTGGATCTGGGTGGTGCCTTCATAGATGCGGAACAGGCGGACGTCGCGGTAGAAGCGCTCGATCCCGTAATCGGCGATGTAGCCGGCCCCACCATGGATCTGCACCGCGCGGTCGGCGACACGGCCGACCATCTCGGTCGAGAACATCTTGCAGCAGGCGGCGTCGGTGTTGACGTTCTGTCCGGCGTCGCGTCGGCGCGCGGTCTCCAGCACCATGCAGCGGGCGGCATAGGCCTCGGCCCGGCTATCGGCCAGCATCGCCTGGATCAGTTGGAACTCGGCGAGCGGCTGGCCGAACTGCTTGCGCTCCATGGCGTAGGACAGGCTGTCGCGGATCAGCCGCTCCGCCAGACCGACGCAGACGGCGCCGATGTGCAGGCGGCCGCGGTCCAGCACCTTCATCGCCGTCTTGAAGCCCTGCCCCTCCTTGCCGCCCAGGATGGCGCTGGCCGGAACGCGGCAGTCCTCGAAGATCACGTCGCAGGTGTGGGCGCCCTTCTGGCCCATCTTTTTGTCGATGGGGCCGAGCGACAGGCCGGGCGTCCCGGCTTCCACCAGGAAGGCCGACACGCCGCGGGCGTCGCGGCTGTCCAGATCGGTGCGGGCGAAGACGGTGAAGAGGCCGGCCTGCGGCGCATTGGTGATGTAGCGCTTGGTGCCGTTCAGGATGAAATGGTCGCCGTCGCGCCGGGCGGTGGTGCGGAGCGAGCCGGCGTCGGAGCCGGACTCCGGCTCGGTCAGGGCGAAGGCGCCGACGATCTCGCCGGCGGCCAGACGCGGCAGATAGCGCTGCTTCTGCTCCGCCGTGCCGTCGATGACGATGCCCTGGGAGCCGATGCCGTTGTTGGTGCCGATCAGCGAGCGGAAGGCCGGGGAGGTCTGGCCCAGTTGGAAAGCGACCTGCACCTCGTCCGTCATCGACAGGCCGAGCCCGCCATACTCCTCCGGGATCGACAGGCCGAACAGGCCCATCTCGCGCATCGCGCCGATCACCTCGGCCGGGATGGCGTCGTCCTCCGCCACCTTGTGCTCCAGCGGGACCAGCTTCTCGCGGACGAAGCGCCCCAGCGTGTCCAGCAGTTGATCCAAAACATCCGTGTCCAAGGCCATGCGTGCTCTCCGTCCGGGGAGAATGATTTCAGGGGAAACCAAGCGTCGGGGGGATCGAGGGGCGCCGCCTCGTCTGTTCGTTGGCCACGCTGACAGATGCGAAAATGCCTGTCAACAAAATGAAATTGAATTTCGTTGAACGGAATATAAGTGGCGGATCGGAGGTCTGCCGCGCGTCTGCGCGGGCTTGCCAGCCGAACCGAAGCGGTTAACCTTTTTCCCGAAATCACGGCCTGGACCGTCAGGCCGATAAATCGCAGGAGGGTTTGGGATGATCGACCTCTATTTCTGGCCGACGCCGAACGGCCACAAGATCACGATCTTTCTGGAGGAAGCCGGGCTGGACTACAGCTTCAAGCCGGTGAACATCTCCACCGGCGACCAGTTCAAGCCGGACTTCCTGGCCTTCTCGCCCAACAACCGCATGCCGGCGATCATCGACACCGCCCCGGCCGACGGCGGCGAGCCGATCAGCGTGTTCGAATCCGGCGCCATCCTTGTCTACCTTGCCGAGAAGACCGGCAAGTTCCTGCCCGGCGACGTGCGCGGCCGCAAGACGGTTCTCGAATGGCTGTTCTGGCAGGTCGGTGGCCTCGGCCCGATGGCCGGCCAGAACCACCATTTCGTCCAATACGCGCCGGAACGCATCCCCTACGCCATGGAGCGCTACGTCAAGGAGACCAGCCGTCTCTATGGCGTGATGGACAAGCGCCTTGCCGACAACGAGTTCCTCGGCGGGGCGGAGCTGTCCATCGCCGATATGGCGAGCTACCCGTGGATCGTCCCGTACGAACGCCAGCAGCAGGATCTGGACAACTTCCCCAACCTGAAGCGCTGGTTCACCGCGATCAAGGAGCGGCCGGCGGTGGTGCGCGCCTATGAAAAGGGGCAGGAGATCAACCCCAACCGCACGCCCACGGTGAATGAGGACAGCAAGAAGATCCTGTTCGGCCAGTCCGCCGACACGGTGAAGCGCTGAGATCGGGTCCGAATTCCCCTCTTCCTCCAGGGAGAGGGGAATTCGGACAACTTCGTATAGGATCCTACCACTTTGCGGCACCCGTTCGCGCCGCGCAGACTTTCGGGTGTCCCCGGCGTAGACGGGACCGTTCGTCTGACCAGCGTGTTGTTTTCGGTAGAGAATATCTACCGGAGATGCCGCGCCGATGAGCATCTGGCCACGCACCGACTCCGACGGCACCCTTCCGCAGAGGGCGACCGGTTCCGCAACCGCAACCGAGATACAGGTCGCCCTGCATCCCCTGCCCTCCATGCCGGAGCTGGCGCGGGCATGGACGGAGCTGGAAAGCCGCTCCGACTCTTCTTTCTTTCTCTCCTGGACCTGGATCGGGCCCTGGCTGGCGCAGATGCCGGACGGGATCGAGCCGCAGCTGCTGGTTGCCCGCCAGGGGGGCGGAACGGTTGGTCTGGCCCTGCTCTGCCCGCGCCTGCGGCGCCGGTTCGGGCTGCTGCCCAGCCACTGCTGGATGCTGCACGAGACCGGCGACCGCGGCTATGACCGGCTGTTCATGGAGTATAACGGCATCCTTGCCGACCGCCGTTTTGCCGACGAGGTGACGGACGCCATGCTGCAATGGCTGGGCGAGCGGCTGGGCGCCAATGACGAGCTGGTGCTGGGCGGCCTGACCCTGGCGGCGGAGCGGGCGGCCCGGCGGGTGGCGGCGCGCACCGGCCACACGCTGCAACTGCGCGTCGCGGACTCCGCACAGTGGGTGGATTTCGCCACGGTGCGCGCGGCGGGAGGCGATTTCCGCGGCGGGCTCGGCCGCAACACGCGGGCGGCGGTGAACCGCAGCGAGCGGCTTTACCGGGCTCGCGGTGCGCTGGAACACCGTGTCGCCACGACGGTGGACGAGGCGCTGGAGTATTTCGCCGGGCTGGAGGTGTTGCATCAGGCCGGCTGGCAGGCGCGCGGGCAGGCCGGAGCCTTCGCCAATGCCGCCTTCCGCCCCTTCCATCGACGGCTGATCGCCGAGGGGATGCCGCAGGGCGCCGTGCGGCTGAGCCGGGTCAGCGCCGGTGGGCAGGCGGTCGGCTATCTCTACAACTTCGTCCACCGCAACCGCGTGCTGAACTATCAGGGCGGCTTCGCCTTCGAGACGGACAACCGGCTGAAGCCGGGGCTGCTGAGCCATGTTCTGGCCATCGAGGAGGCGCTGGCCCGCGGCGAGGATTGCTACGACTTCATGTCGACGCCGGCCGGGCACAAGCCGCTGCTCTCCAACGCCGAACAGCCGATGAACTGGCTGACGCTCGGCCCCGACCGGTTCAGCCGGCGGATGGAGGCGCATGTCCGCCGGGCGCGCGGGGTGATGGCCGATGCGGTCAAGCGGTCGCTGCGCGGATGGATCGCGCCGGCCAAAGGCATTTGAGTGCGGGATCCGAACGGGGGAATTGGCGATGAAGACCGGGATGACGGCCGGGCCGCTGGCCTGCGTGTTGGGCGACATGGATCTGGTGCGCCCGCTGGGGCTGGCCGGCATCCGCTGTGCCGTGGTCGGGCCGCCGGGCGGTGCCACCGCGCATTCCCGCTTCACCGCCCAGCTGATCCCCTGGCAAGGCGGCAATGACGGCACGCTGGTCGACCGTCTGCTGCGCTTCGGCGCCGCCCAGTCGCAAAAGCCGGTGCTGTATATGGAGGAGGACGCCCAGCTGCTGATGGTGTCGCGCAACCGCGACCGGCTGGCCTCGGTCTTCCGCCTTCCGCTGGCCAATGCCGAACTGGTTGAGACTTTGGTGGACAAGGGCCGCTTCCAGGCGATGGCGGAACGGCTGGGTCTGCCGGTGCCGCGCACCCGCCGCCTGCGTCCCCTGCCGGGCAGCGAGGCGCCGGAACTGGACCTGCGCTATCCCCTCATCGTCAAGCCGCTGACCCGCCGTCCCCCCTGGGACGAGATCGAGGGGCTGGGCAAGGCGATCCGGCTGGACGGGCATGATGAGCTTCGCGCCCTGTGGCCGCGCCTGATCCCGGTCGGCATCGAGCTGCTGGCGCAGGAACTCATCCCCGGGCCGGAAACGCGGATCGAAAGCCACCATGTCTATATCGACGCCGGCGGTGCGGTGGCCGGGGAATTCACCGGGCGCAAGATCCGCACCTACCCTGTCGATTACGGTCACAGCACGGCGCTGACCATCACCGACATCGACGGCGAGGGCGCCGATGTGGCGGCGCTCGGGCGGGAGATCGCGGCGAAGATCGGCCTGCGCGGCGTCGCCAAGTTCGACTTCAAGCGCGACCCGGACGGACGGCTGCATCTGCTGGAGATCAACCCGCGCTTCAACCTGTGGCACCATCTGGGAGCGGTCGCCGGGGTGAATTTGCCGGCGATGGTGCAGGCCGACCTGACCGGCCGGCCCCGCCCTGCCCCGGCCCAAGCCCAATCCAAGGCCCGCCCCGGCGCCTGCTGGTGCCACATCAGCAAGGACCGGCTGGCGGCGCGGGAAAGCGGCGTGCCGGCGGCGCGCTGGCTGGCCTGGGTGGCGCGCTGCGAGGCGAAGGCGATCACGCCGGACGACCCGATGCCCTTCCTGCGGCCGAAGCTGGACCGGCTGTTCGCGCGCATGCCCGGCGGCATCCGATCCGGCCGCCTCGTGAAGCCCTGACCCCCGATAACCCATGAAGATCGCCCTGATCTCCGACATCCACGCCAATCTGGAGGCGTTGCAGGCGACGCTCGACGCCATCCGGGCGGAGGGGGCGGAGCGCATCGTCTGCCTCGGCGACATCGTCGGCTACAACACCGACTTCGCCGCCTGCATCGCCCTGCTGCGGCAGTCCGGCGCCGTCTGCATCGCCGGCAACCATGACCGGGCGGTGGCGGGCCTGATCGGCACCGACGGGTTCAGTGGCCCGGCGGCGCGCGCCGTTGCCTGGACCGTTGCAAGGCTGGACGAGGACAGCCGTGCCTTCCTGACCGGCCTGCCCCTGACCGCCGATGTGGACGGTACGCTGGTCGCCGTCCATGGTGCCCTGCATCCGGAAGTGGGCAAGGAGCTGGTCCGGCTGGACGATGACGGAAAGCGGGCCTTGAGCCTGCGGGCGCTCGCGGCGCATCCATCGGTCGCGCGGATCTGCGCCTTCGGCCACACCCATCGGGCCGGGCTCTGGGAATGGCGCGACGGTGCGGTGCATGCGGTGGCGCTGGACGGCGGGCTTAACGACCGGGCGGTGTTGGGTGCGGAGTTGCGGGCGGACGGGCTCTACCTGCTGAACCCCGGCACGGTGGGGGAGCCGCGCGGGGCCGACGCCCGCGCCTGCTTCGCCTGTTACGACACCGCCGCGCGCCGCGTCACCCTGCATCGCGTCGCCTATGCCCGCCGCGCCGCCTTGGCGAAGACCCGTCGGGCGGGGTTGGCGCCACGTTTTGCCGCAGTTCCGGCACCAGTTCGGATGAAGTTGATCGAAATACTGAGACTTCTTGGTGTCTACGAGTGGTTAAAACATGCTCTTCCCCGCCGTGCGTCATCAATATGACAATCCCGTAACGCGGCTTTGCTTCAACAAAGACTGGAAAATGAGCATAATCCGGCGCGGGGGCAATGGTGACGCCGGGCTATGGACATTATCGGTATTTCAATCGGCGCTGCCGGCGGGGTGCGGACCCGGCCCGGCAGGACATCGCCGCCCCTGACCGCATCGCTGGCGCTGGGCCTTGCCATCGGCCTCGCCGCGATCCTGCCGGCCCATGCGCAGGAGACTGACGCCTCCCCCAAGGCGAGCGTGGCGGACAGCGGGCCGGTGCGGCTGACCATCCTCTACACCCAGGGCACCACCGACCTGGACGAGACCGCCGGGCGCGGCGGCATGGCCCGGCTGGCCGGCACGATCCGGCAGGAGCGGGCCGCCCACCCCAACCTGCTGGTCCTGCATGGCGGACAGACGCTGGCGCCGTCGGTGCTCGCCTTCTACGACCAGGGCGCCCACATCATCGACCTGCTGAACGGCATGACCATCGACGCGATGGCCGCGCTGAACCGGGAATACCATCACGGCGACGACCGGCTGAGCGCCCGCGCCTTCGAGGCCGGCTTCCCCATCGTCACCACCAACGCGGTCGACCGCTCCACCGGCCGCACGCCGGACGGTCTGGAGGAGGCGGTGGTGCTGACCGCCGGCCCCTTGCGCATCGGCGTGATGGCGGCGACGCCGGTGCTGACGCGGGAGACCACCCGCACCCAGCGCACCGAGTTCCGCGACCCGGTGCGGGCGCTGGCCGCCAAGGCCGCGGCCCTGCGGGCCGACGGCGTCGATCTGGTGGTGGCGATGACCGGCTATGCCGGCGACACCCACCGCAGCGTGCTGGCCGCCCGGCCGGCCGACATCGTGCTGTACCAGGACCGCAGCCGCCCCTTCGCCGTCGAGTACGACGGCCGGTTCCTGTCCGCCACCGTCGGGCCGCAGGCCGCCTGGGTGCTGGCGCTCGACCTGACGATGCAGCGGGCCGCCGGACCGGACGGCCAGCCGGTGGTGACCTGGACCCCGGCGCCGCGCCTGATCGACACGGCGACGGTGGCGCCCGACCCGGCGGTGCTGATCCAGGCCAGGGCCTATGCGGCGCGGCTCGACACCATGCTGCGGATGGAGGTGGGACGTCTTACCGCACCCCTCGACACCCGCAAGGAGTCGCTGCGGACGGGCGAGAATGCCTTCGCCAATGCGGTGGTCGATACGCTGCGCGAAGCGCTGGACGGCGACGTGGCGCTGTTCAACGGCGGCGGCATCCGCGGCGACCGCCAGTATCCGGCCGGCACCCTGCTGACCCGGCGCGACATCTACACCGAACTGCCCTTCCACGATGTCGGGGTGGTGCTGGACGTCTCCGGACAGCAACTCTGGGATGTGGTGGAGAGCGGCGTGTCGGCGGTGGAGCAGTTGCAGGGCCGCTTTCCCCATTTGTCCAATGCCCGGGCCGAGATCGACCTCGGCCGTCCTCCCGGCCAGCGGCTGCGCAGCCTGTCGGTCGGCGGCAAGCCGGTCGCCCTGTCCGGCCGCTACCGTCTGGCGACCAGCAGCTTCCTGGCGGCGGGCGGCGACGGCTACGGCATCCTGGCCGGCGCGCCGCGGCTGGTGGAGGATCGCAACACCGAGTTCGTCTCCACCCAGATGATCGACCAGATCGCCCGCAGCGGCGAGTTCGTTCCCCGGCTGGACGGCCGCATGACGGTGAGGCGGTGATGGACGGGCTGTCGTCAACCGCCCTGCCGGCATCCGATGCGGTGGTCATAGACAACACCGCGCGGCGCATGCCGCAGACGCCGCCGCCGAAACGCAGGCGGCGGTTCGGCATCGCCCTCCGCATCACGCTGGGCCTGTCGGTGATGGCGCTGCTGGTGCTGCTGATCGGCGGCGTGTCGATGTCCTCCTTCCGCCTGTTCCGGGCGGAGGTGGCGGCGCTGTCCACCAACACCCTGCCGGAGGTCATCACCAGCGCCGAACTGCACGGGTCGTTGCAGAAGCTGGTGGCGCAGCTGCCGCAGCTCGCCGCCGCCGCCTCGACGCCGCAGCGCCGGTCCATCTATGACGGGCTGGTGACGGAACTGGATTCGATGCAACTTCTGGTCGCCCGCATGCGCGGCCTGATGAAGGAGGGCGATCCCGGCGCGGGCGAGCGCGACGGCAATGTCCGCCTGCTGGAGCAGACCCGCTCCACCCTGCTGATCCTGGCCGCCACGGTCGCCGACCTGAACGCCGAGGTCACGCGCCAGATCGACTATGGCGATCGTCAGGCCGAAGCCGCCCGCGCGCTGAGCCGGCTGGCGGCGGCGATCGAGAGCATGCCGGACACCGGGGCCTGGGCGGCCCGCATCGGGGCGCTGATGGCGCGGGCGGCAGGAGCGACGCAGCTCGATCACCTCAGCCGCCTGAAGGGCGAGGCGCGGTCCGCCGAACGTACGCTGGCCGAATTGGCCCGCCTGTCGGGCGGCGCCCCCGACCCCACCGGGCAGATGATGTCCACCGTGCAGGAGGAGCTGTTCTCGCTGCTGGTGGCGCCGGGCGGGTTGTTCGAGAGCGCCATCGACAGGCTGCAGGCGCGCAACCGCGCCCAGGCGCTGACCGGACAGGCCCAGGTTCTGGTCGAGACTGTCGAACGCTCCACCCGCGCGCTGTACGATTCCATCCGCGACCAGTCGGCCGAGCGCACCGATGCGCTGGCGGCGCTGATCGCCGAACGCACCCGCACGGTGATGGTGCTGGCCGCAACGTCGCTTCTGCTGGCGGTGTGCGTCTATTTCTTCTTCCGCCGCTTCCTGTCGACGCGGCTGGTGGCGATGAACCGGGCGGTGCTGGCCCGGCTGTCGGGAAACCGCCAGCCCCCCCATTGCGGCATGGCGGCGCCGGCCGGCCTGCCGGTTCCGGTCCCGGTCGATGGCGACGACGAGATTACCGACATCGGCGCCTCGATCCGCTATTTCATCGAGGAGATCGACCGGCGCCAGCAGGCCCTGGCCGACAACGAGCGGCGCTTCCGCGATCTTGTCGAAGGCTCGATCCAGGGCATCGTCATCCATCGTGACTTCCATGTGCTCTATGCCAACGACAGCTTCGCCGCCATGCTCGGCATGACGGTGGCAGAGGTGGTCGCCCTGCCGTCCCTGCTGTCGGTGGTGGCGGCGACCGAACGCCAGGCGCTGATCGAGGGGTACGACCGGCTGCTGGAGAACGGGCAGTCGACGCCGCGCCGCCGCATCCGTGCCTGCCGGTCCGACGGTGCCGGGCTGTGGGTGGAGCTGACCGGCCGGCGCATCGACTGGATGGACGGCCCGGCGATCCAGGCGGTGGTGGTCGACGTGACGCGCGAGGTGGAGGCGGAGCATGCCCTGCGCCAGTCGCGCGATGCCGCCGAACGCGCGCTCGACGAACTGAAGGCCACCCAGGCCAGCCTGATCCAGGCGGAGAAGATGGCCTCGCTCGGCCAGCTGGTCGCCGGCGTGGCGCATGAGGTGAACACCCCCATCGGCATCACCATCACCGGCGCCTCGCAATTGCAGACTCTGATCGGCGAGCTGTCGGACCGCCACACGGCGAACGCGCTGAAGAAGTCGGACTTCCAGCGCTTTCTCAGCGACGGGATGGAGATGGCCAGCCTGATCCTGTCCAACAGCACCCGCGCCGCCAATCTGGTGCAGAGCTTCAAGCTGGTCGCCGTCGACCAGTCCAGCGACGAGCGCCGCCCTTTCCTGCTGCGGGATTACATCGACGAGCTGCTGCGCAGCCTGCACCCGACCTACAAGGCGCGGACGGCCCTGACCATCGACGTCGCCTGTCCGGCCGACCTGGAGCTGGACGGCTATCCCGGCGCGCTGTCGCAGATCCTGACCAACCTGATCATGAATGCGCTGGTCCATGCGCTGGATCCGGAGCAGCCCGGCCGGATCGCCATCGCCGCCCGGACGCTCGGTCCCGACATGGTGGAACTGTCGGTCGGCGACGACGGCAACGGCATCGCGCCGGACGTGCTGCCCAAGATCTTCGACCCCTTCTTCACCACGCGGCGCGGGGCGGGCGGCAGCGGGCTGGGGCTGCACATCGTCTACAATCTGGTGACCGGCCGCCTGCACGGCACCATCGGGGTCGAAAGCCATCCCGGCGAAGGCACCCGTTTCACCCTGCGCTTTCCCCGAGTCACCGCGACGGCCTAGAGCCACCGGCTGCTTTCCGACCCGTCCTATCCCGGCCTGCGCCTGTCCGCGGAGGATCGGACATCCGCAGGTATGGCGCCATCCGCCCAATCCAGGCCCGCCCGTCGGTGCCGGTTGAATTCACGTGCAAACAGCCGGTTTCCTATACAGGCTTCCAATGTTTTTGTCGTTATGCGGGAGCTTGATCAAAATGAATTTCAATCGGCGCGATTTTCTTGCGACGGCCACGGCTGCTGCGGGTGCCTCTCTGCTGCCGTTCGGTCCGGCGCGGGCGGCGACGGCGAAATACATCCGCTACAGCGCGACCAGCGACGAAGGCAAGGCGATGCTGCGCAGCTATGCCACGGCTGTGCAAAAGATGGTGGCCCTGCCTCCCGATCATCCGCACAACTGGTTCCGCAACGCCTTCGTCCATTTCATGGACTGCCCGCACGGCAACTGGTGGTTCTATGTCTGGCACCGCGGCTATATCGGCTATTTCGAAGAGACGGTGCGCAAGTACAGCGACAATCCGAATTTCGCCTTCCCCTATTGGGACTGGACGCTCCTGCCGCAGATCCCCAACGAGATGTTCGACGGCGCCCTGACCCCGGTCAGCGAAGCCTTCCTGCCCTACACCAAGGATCTGAAGACCTTCACCGCCTCCTTCAAACCGGCGATGAAGGCCTATTGGGACACGCTGAACGAGGCCCAGCGCAAGCAGCTGGACCTTCGCGGCTACAGCAGCTTCGACAAGCTGTGGGACGACGTCACCGGGTGCAGCCACGGCAAGTGCGATCCCGGCAACCAGGCCTTCGCCGCGACCGACCGTGCGCGCTACCTGACCCGCGAGAACCCGAAGCTGGACGACAAGACGGCGAAGGCCTGCTCGCCCCACACGGTGCTGACCGGCCTGCTGCCGGTGGATTACTACAACGCCGATGTGACGCAGAGCTTCACCAGCTCCAAGACGGCGTCGCACAACGTCATGCCGGGCAAGGACACCCAGTTCTCGGTGCTGGAAGGCCAGCCGCACAACCTCGTCCACAACTACATCGGCGGCGTCGGCCCGTGGGATCCGGGCCCCTACGGCAACATGACCAACTTCCTGTCGCCGGTGGATCCCGTCTTCTTCCTGCACCATTCGAACATGGACCGCCTGTGGGACGTGTGGACGCGCAAGCAGCAGCGGCTGGGCCTGCCGATCCTGCCGACCGACAAGGAGGAGCTGTCGCAGCTGTCCCGCGAGCCCTTCCTGTTCTTCGTCCGCGCCGACGGCAGCTATGTCCTCGACGGCCGCGCCGGTGACTATCTCAGCACCGAACGGTTCCAGTACGAGTACCGGCACGGCTTCGGCGATGCGGAATCGGCACAGGTGGCGGCGGCCAAGCCGTCGGCTCCGGTCAAGGGCACGGTGGCGAAGGGCGTGGGGTCGGTCCAGCTGTCGGCGGCGCCGTCCAGCCCGGTGGTGATGGCGGTCAAGGTGACCCGCCCGGCCGGCAGCAACGCCCCGCGGAACTTCGACCTACTGATCAACGCGCCGGCCGGCGTGACGAAGGTGGCGGCGGACAGCCCCTATTATGGCGGCACCATCGGTTTCTTCGGCCCGGCCATGCACGGCATGGCGGACGACGCCACCTTCACCCTGCCGCTGCCCGAGCCCGCGCGCACCGCGGCACTGGCCCGGAACTCGGCCGCGCAGGCGGCGCCGGCAACCGCAACGCTGGAGGTCCGCATTGTCCCGTCCAACGGCTCCGCCACCGCCGCACCGGCAGTCAAGGGGGTCTCGCTCCACACCCTGTAAGGCGGCTTGGCAGGCCGGCAGACTGCCGGCCGCCCTGCTCGCGCTGCTGGTCCTTCTGACGGGCCAGCCCGCGGGCGCGGCATCGGCCGGTCAGTCCGGGAGACCGGACGGGAATGGGGAAACGACGCTCGCCCTGCCGCATCCGCCGCGGCAGGGCGAGGCCGTCATCCTGGCGGTCACCCTGGGCGTGCTCACCCGTGGGCAGACGGTGGAGGTCACGGCGGCGGACGGCGAGCCCATCGGGACCGCCGCCCCTTTCGGTCCCCAGCGCGGTCAGGGCGCCGGAACGGTCACCATTCCGGTGCCGGCCGGGGCCCTGCGGGACGGTCGCCTGACGCTCCGCCTGCGCATCACCGCCTCCGGCGCCCCTCCCCGTCCGCCGACGGCGGAGGAGGTCGGAGAGTTGCGGCTGTCCGTCATCGGCCCGCCGCCCTGACGGCGGCGGTCTGGGCGGCAGTCAGCGCACCGGCCCGTCGAACCAATGCCGGCCCTGGCGGTCCTCCACCTCGATCACCCAGACGTCGGGGTCGTAGCGGAGCTGGCGGGCGATGTAGGCGTCGGCATCGGTCTCCGGCACCGGGTCGGCGCCGGTGCCGCGCGCCCAGAACAGCCGCTCGCCATCGGCCTCGCGTGTCTGGACCAGCACGGAGAAGGTCCGGTCGAGCCGGTTGATCTTCAGAATCACGGTGCCGCGGCTGGGGTCGCCCTTGCGGACCACGGTCATCGCCACGCCCTGGGAATCGGCCGTGCGGATATGGGCCGAGACCCAGAGATGCGTCGGAAGGCGGTCGTCCATTGCCGTGACGGGCTCCTGATCGTCAGCTCTCGCCGACCTGGGATTTTCGCTGTTCTTCGATCCTCGCTCTGCCCGGCCGGCCGGTGTAGAGAAGAGGGTATGGCTACACTCCTGGACGCTCTCAACGCCGCCGTCAACCACCACATGGCCGGCCATGCCGATGCGGCGGCCGACGCCTACCGGCGGATCCTGGCGGCGGACCCGGCCCAACCCGACACGCTGCACCTGTCCGGCGTCCTGCGGGCGCAGACCGGCGACGCGGCGGCTGCAGTGCGATGGATCGCCCGCGCGGTGCGCGTCCGTCCGGCCGCTCCGGCGCCCTGGGGCCATCTGGGGGCGGCCCTGCGGGCGGCGGAGATGCCGGAGCGGGCGGAACCGGTGCTGCGGCGCGCCCTGGCGCTCGATCCGGCCGACGGCGACGCTCTTGAGGCGCAAGGCGCTTCCCTGCATGCGCTGGCGCGCTACCCCGATGCGCGGCGCTGGCTGGAGCGCGCGGCCCGGCTTCGGCCCGGCCATGCGGCGACCTTGCTCAATCTCGGCACCGTCCTGCGCGACCAGCGCCGTTTCGACGAGGCGGAGGCCTGCTTCGATGCCGTGCTGGCGCGCCAGCCCTCCCGTGCCGATGCCCATCTCGCCCGCGCGGTGGGGCGGTTGGTGCGCGGCGACCTGCGCGCGGGATGGGAGGGGTTCGAGCACCGCTGGCAGCGCTTCGCCACCCCGCCCTGGGCCGGACAACCGCCGGGCGGCGCCACCATCCTGCTGCACATGGATCAGGGCTTCGGCGACGCCATCCAGTTCGTCCGTTATGCCCCGCTGGTGGCGCAGATCGCCGCGGCGGGCGGCGGGCGCGTGATTTTGGAAAGCCACATGCTGCTGTACCGGCTGTTCAACCGCTGCCTGGGATCGACGATCCAGGTGCTGTCGCGCGGTGAGGACCCGCCGCCGCACGACATCCATTGCCCGCTGATGAGCCTGCCGCGTGCCTTCGGCACCGGCCTGTCGGACATTCCGGCTGCCGTGCCCTATCTCGCCCCGGATCCCGGCGACGCCGCCCGCTGGCGCGACCGGCTGGACGGGCTGGATGGACCGGGGGAGGAGGATGTTGCCCTCCGGGTCGGGCTGGTGTGGGCCGGCAACCCCCAGCACCGCAACGACCGCAACCGCTCGATCCCGGCGGCGGCCCTGCTGCCGCTGCTGATGGTGCCGGACGTGCGCTTCGTTAGCCTGCAAACCGGCGAGGCCGCCGCCGGGCTGGACCGCCTGCCCGGCGTGACGGTGCCGAACGCGATGGAGCGGGTGCGCGACTTCGCCGACACCGCCGCCATTCTCGCCAACCTCGACCTGCTGGTGACGGTGGACACCGCCATCGCCCATCTTGCCGGGGCGATGGGCGTGCCGTGCTGGCTGATGCTTCCCCATGTGCCGGACTGGCGCTGGCTGCTCGACCGGGCCGACAGCCCCTGGTACCCGTCGCTGCGCCTGTTCCGCCAGCCGCGCCCCGGCGACTGGGCCACGACGCTCGGCACCGCCGCCGCCGTGCTGAAGGCGCAGGCCGCCCGCGCCGTCCGGACCGCCCGGTAGAAGCGGCAACTTCGGCGGGAGCTTTCTGCCCCTCCGCCCCGGCGGCACTAGGCGAAACTTTCCTACCGGGCGGCAATTTCCGGCCCCGCCGCACAGCTTGTTCAAAGAATATAGTGTTTTCAATGGCTTGAATCCGAAGCGGCAGTTGGCACTCCGCTTGCTAGATAGGGCGCAGAAGACCTTTGCCCTTTCTTTCGGAGACCCCCGGCCATGAGCATCTTCGGTTCGATGACAACCGCCGTTCTCGGCCTGAATGCCCAGTCGAAGGCGCTCGGACACATCTCGGACAACATCGCGAACAGCTCGACCATCGGCTACAAGCGTGTCGATTCGGCTTTCGAGACGATGGTCCTGCAGTCCAGCCAGCGTCTGCACGAGCCGGGTGGGGTCACGGCGCAACCGGTCTTCATGAACAACATCCAGGGCAGCCTGACCCAGGTGCAGAGCCCGACCAACATCGCCATCCAGGGCCAGGGCTTCTTCAGCGTCACCAAGGTGGCGACCCAGGGTTCCAGCACGCTGGTGCAGACGCAGACGGGCACGGTCAATTCGTCGGCCGCCTTCTACACCCGCGCCGGCGACTTCGAACTGGACAAGAGCCGCTATCTCGTCAACAGCGCCGGCTATGCCCTGAACGGCTGGCTGGTCGATCCGGTGACGGGTGTCCTGCACAAGGACCAGGTGGCGCCGATCCAGGTCAACTCCCTGATCGACAAGCCGGTGGCGACCAACACCATCGACCTGGCGGCCAACCTGCCGGCGACGCCCAAGGAAGGCGAAAAGGTCCCCGACAGCAGCATCCAGATCTTCGACAGCCAGGGCAACCCGCGCACCGTCAACTTCAAGTGGCGGCAGCAGGCGGACAGCAGCTGGCGCATGGTCCTGGACGCGCCGGGCTCCAACACCAAGCCGGTCGACGGCACCTTCACCGGCAACCCCGCCACCGTGACCTTCGGCCAGAACATCGCCGGCCAGACGGCGGTGGCACAGGTCAACGTCATCACCATCGCCGGCAACAATACCAACGGCCAGGACAACCTGCGCATCGGCGACACCTACTCGGTGAAGGTCGACGGTACCAACTACAGCCTGAAGGTCACCGCCGACAACATCGGCTCGCTCCGCACCTATTCCGGTCTGGCCGGCGCGCTGGCCAACCAGATCAACTCCGCCTCGCCGGCGGCCTCGGTGCTCGCCACCTCGTCGGGCCAGACGATCCGCGTGACCGCCCGCAACCCCGGCACGCCGTTCAAGCTGAACACGGACGTGGTGTCCGGCACCAACACGACCAACACCATCGTCAACCAGACCTCGACGGCGGCGACCGCCAGTTCCGGTGAAATCGACAAGTTCCAGTTCCCGCAGACCCAGGTCGAGGTCGGCGACTCCTTCACCATCAACGTGAACGGAACGCCGATCAGCTACACGGTGACCGCCGCGACCTATCAGAGCTATTCGTCGGTGAGCGACGTCGTCTCGCAGCTGGCCGGCAAGATCAACCAAGCGCTGGGCTCGTCCGTCACCGCCTCGTCGGCCGGCAATATCCTGTCGATCCAGGCCAACGCGGTGAACACCAACGTCACCTCCAGCGCCACGGTGACCAACTCCTCCACCGCGGTGAACACGATGAGCTCGCTGCCGTCGGTCTCCAGCGTGGCCGGCGTTCGCCAGAGCCGCACGGTGACCCTGACCGGCACGCCGGGCGACATCGGCACGCAGTACACCCTCAGCATCAACGGCACGGCGGTGACCTACAGCACCACCGGCGAAGAGATGACGATGGAGGACATCACCGCGGCGCTGGCGAACAAGATCAACTCCAACACCTCGCTGCCGGTGACGGCAACCGCGCAGGGCGGCGTCATCACCGTCACCTCCAAGACCGCGGCCAGCCCGACCAACACCAACACGATGACCGGCACCGGCACGGTGACGCTGAACGGATCCACCATCGACATCGGCGACACCTACAACATCACGGACTCCGGCGGCACGACCTATCCGCTGACGATCACCAACGCCAATTACGGCCTGTACGACACGCCGGCCAAGGTCATGCAGTATTTCGCGTCGGTCGTCCCCGGTGCGACCGCCAGCGGCAATACGCTGACGCTGGCCGGTGCGAGTGGCACGGTCGTCGACGCCCCCGCCGCCCAGTTCACCCTGGACCAGAGCGCGGTCGCCGGCCAGACGCCGGCCCATATCGGCCTGACCTTCGGCAAGACCCCGGAGACGGTCGGCACGCTGACCAACATCTCCACGGCCCTGGTCGGCACCGGCTCGGCGGTCAGCGCCGCCAACCAGTCCGCCGGATCCGACGCCAACGTCACCTTCACCGTCGATTACGGCTTCGGCCCGCAGCAGATCACGCTGAACCTCGGCAAGTACCAGAAGCCGGGCGGCCTGACCCAATATGCCGGCGAGGAGATCAACGTCACCCAGCTGGTCCAGAACGGCGCGCCACGCGGGCAGTTCAAGGACGTGGTGTTCGGCGACAACGGCACCGTCATGGTCAATTACGACAACGGACGGTCGAAGATGGTGGCGAAGGTGCCGATCATCACCTTCAACAACCCCAACGCCCTGCAGCGCGAATCCGGCGGCGTCTTCATCGAGAGCGAAGAGGCCGGCAAGCCGAACTTCAACGATCCGGAGACGAACGGCGCCGGTGCCGTGGTGGCGAACAGCGTCGAAAGCTCCAACGTCGACATCGCCGACGAATTCACCAAGATGATCGTCACCCAGCGGAGCTATTCCGCCAACGCGAAGATCGTCACCACCTCGGACGAAATGCTTCAGGAAGTGCTGGGGCTGAAGCGCTAAGCGCGGCCCTGACCTTCTGATTGCCTGATCGCTTCTTTACCGATCGCCAGCTTCCCGATCGCCGGTTCCCTGATCGTTTGAATGGGGGGCGGCAGCCGTCCCGGCACCGCCCCGACCATCCCGATCCGTGAAAGGTCTCCCGCCATGTCCCTCTTCGCAGCCTTGAACAGTGCCACGGCCGGGCTGCGCACGGTCCAGACCAGCGTCAAGCTGGTTTCGGACAACATCGCGCAGGCCAACGACCCGAACCGCACGCGTCACACCGCCCAGCAGTCGGTGGACGCCAGCGGCCAGGTGGTCAGCACGACCTATCGGCGGGAGGTCGACAAGGCGCTGATGGCCCAGGTCATGGACCTGACCTCGCGCGATGGCGGATCGCAGGTGACGACCACCTACATGCAGCAGTTGGGCGACCTGATGCGGACCACCAACGGGACGCCGCTGCTGAACGACTATTCCGACAAGTTCCAGGCCGCGATCAAGACGCTGTCCACCTCGCCGGAGGACGAGACCGCCCAGTACCAGCTGGTCCAGGCGGCCGAAAGCTTCTCGCGCGAGATCCGCCGCGTGTCGGAGGGGGTGGAGCAGATCGACCGCGACATGAAGACCGACATCACCAAGTCGGTCGACACGGTCAACGACCTGCTGAAGCAAATCAACTCGATCAACAACGACATGGTGTCGCTGCAGGGCCAGGGGGCCGCCGCCAACAGCGTCGCCGACAAGCGCGACGGGCTGGTCCGCGAACTGAGCACCTACATGGGAATCCGCACGGTGGAGCGGCCGGACGGCCGGCTGGCGATCTTCACCCCATCGGGTCTGGCGCTGGTCGATGCGCAGCCGGCAAATCTTTCCTATGACGGCGGCAACATCAACCTACAGGTCGGCAATCAAGTCACCTCGATCAACAACCACCTGACCACCGGCAAGCTGGGCTCGCTGATCCAGATGCGCAAGGACGGCTCGACCACCGAGCCGCCGACCCCGGCCAGCGGCGATCCGACGACGGAGATCATCCGCAAGCTGCGCTCGCAGCTGGACGAGTTCGCCAAGGCCTTCACCGGTCCGACCAAGCCGGGCGAGCCCACCAGCTTCGCCGACGCCTACGACAACGGCGGCACGGCCGCCGCCGGCGAACAGGCCAGCCAGTTCTTCACCGGAACCGACCGTTTCACCATCAACATCAACGCCAAGCTCCTGGACAACACCAGCAAGATCAAGCAGTCCGCCATCGACGACATCGTCAAGGCGGTCAATGCCGCCGGCCGCAGCTTCAGCGCCGACGGCCTGCAGATGAAGGACACCACCTACAGCGCCATGGGCAGTGCCATCACCGGCACCTGGATGGCCGCGGCCAAGACCGCCAGCACCGCCGCCACCTCCAACAAGGAGTCCATGCAGCTCCTCAGCGAGCGCTACCAGTCGCAGACCGGCGTGAACATCGACGAGGAAATCGCCCAGCTCCAACAGCTCCAGACCTCCTACCAGGCTTCGGCACGGGTCATGCAAGTGGCCAATGCAATGTTTGATGCGCTGGAGGCGGTGGTCCGATGAGCTCGATAACGGGAGTCAGCAGCTACTCGAAATATCTGAGCCTTGTCCGGAACCTGTCCGGAGGCCAGAACGACATCAACAAACTGTCCGAACAGCTGACCACGGGCAAGAAATCGGTCGATCTGAACGCCTACGGTCCGGAGGTGCAGAAGCTTCTGGACCTTCGGGCGGAGATGGCGAAGAAGAGCAACTACATCCAGAGCATCGACACCGCCGCACCGCGCGTCGCCGCGACGGACAAGGTGCTGACCTCGATGGAGTCGATCGTGTCGAGTTGGACCTCCAGCACGACCTTCCCCTTCCAGCCCGGTCCGGCCAGCGTCACCACCCCGACCAACACCAACCCCGACGGGATGAAGCTGTCGATCGACGCGTCCAAGTCGACGCTGACCGTCGGCGCCAAATACACGGTCACCGCGGTCCCGTCGCAGCAGGGCACCAACGGCACCTTCGACGTCACGGTGACCGACGGTCTGGGCGGCAAGACCACCCGCGCCATCAACCTGGGCACCACCCCACCCAACGACGGCAAGGGCTACAACTTCAACATCTCCGGCGGCCCCGGCGAGGGCGCGATCCTGAACCTGACCTTCGACAGCCTGAAGGCGGCGTCGAGCAGCAGCTTCTCCGTCAGCTACCCGCAGGCCGATCAGGTCAAGGACCGTGCCGAGGGCGCGATGCGCGACATCCAGGCGCTGCTGAACCAGCGCTTCGGCGACCGCTACCTGTTCGCCGGCTCGCGCTTCGGGACGGAACCGGTCACCGACCTGACGGCGACGACGCAGACCAGCAAGATCACGCTGAACGGCGCGGTGGTGAACACCGACGATTATTTCGAGGTGACCGTCTCCGGCAAGACCTTCGGCTATCAGATCCAGGCGTCCGACCCGAAGACGCTGACCTTCGTCGCCCAGACGCTGACCACCCAGATCAACGCGACCACCCCGCCGCTGCCGATGACGGTGTCGACCTCCAACGGCATCATCTCCCTGGTCGGCCAGCAGCCGGGGCAGAAGTTCGACCTGTCCGCCCGCGTCGTCAACTCCGCCACGGTGGAGAACACCGCGACCGCGCCGTCGACCACCCAGGCGCCGACGGCCACCCTGCCACAGATCGACCGCTTCACCCTGAACGGTGCGGCGGTGGACATCGGCGACACCTTCGAATTCACGGTCGCGGTCGGCGATCCCGACGATCCGTACAACCAGAACTACTATCTGAAGAATCCGACCGAGCCGCACGACCTGCCGCCCTATCAGTCCTACAAGGTCAGCTACACGGTCAGCGACACCGACTATGCCGCCGGCGTCACCAATGTCGGGCAGGTGGCCGACAAGCTGCGCCAGCAGTTCGGCAACCTGAACCCTGCCCCGCCGGTCACCATCGACGCGCTCGGCAACGG
Source organism: Azospirillum sp. 11R-A (assembly GCF_049472615.1). Lineage (NCBI taxonomy): Bacteria > Pseudomonadati > Pseudomonadota > Alphaproteobacteria > Rhodospirillales > Azospirillaceae > Azospirillum > Azospirillum sp. 11R-A. The sequence goes on from NZ_JBCEBL010000014.1 coordinate 107,029, forward strand.
TCCGGGCATCGCGCTGACCAGCACGGCCAATGCCGATCCCAACCACCCCGGCCGCTCGTCGCTGTTCTCGACCAGCGCCAAGGTGACGAACGGGTCGCTGCAGAACACCATCTCGGTCGGCACGCTGCCGCCGGAGCAGGACAGCCAGACCGCCGTGCCCAATGCCGAGCCGCCGGACCTGCCCTTCTACGATTCCGAATATCTGACCAAGGGCAAGAATCCCGACGCGTACCGCAAGTCGCAGGTGACGATCGACGACAATCTGAACCTGACCTATGGGGTCAGCGCCGACGATCAGGCATTCCAGACGCTGGTGAAGGCGATGCAGCTGGTGCGGACGGCGGCGGCCAACCCCGGCAAATGGACCGAATACAGCGCCCAGGCGCGCGAGATGCTGACCCAGGCATCGGACCAGATCCGCTCGGTCCATGCCAAGGTCGCGTCCGACGCTGCCACGCTGGAGACCAACAAGGACGCCCACACGGACTCGGTCGCCACCCTGACCGACCGCCTCGCCAAGATCGAGGGCATCGACCAGACCGAGGTCGCGGCCCGGCTGAGCAGCGCGATGAATGTCCAGCAGGCGACCTACACCGTCGCCGGCCAGACGCAGAAGCTGTCGCTGCTGAATTATCTGGCCTGAAAAAGAAAGGGGGCGGCCGGACCGGCCACCCCCCTGCCTTCCGTCAGAACCCGCAGCCGATCACTTGGAACGGCCGGCCGACTGGGTGAAGTTGTCGTAGGGCAGTTCGGCCACGCGGAACCACAGCTGCACCTCCTCCAGGAAGGGCTTCCAGCTGTCGTAGACGGCCTTGAAGTCCGGGTTGGTCTTCGCGATGTCGTCGTACAGCTCGAAGGCGATCTTGTGGGCGGCTTCCATCAGGTCGCGCGGATAGGGGCGCAGCAGAGCGCCCTTGGCGACCAGACGCTTCAGCGCCTTGGCGTTCTCGGCGTCGTAGCGGGCGGTCATCGCGCCGTTCGCCTCGGCGCAGGCCGCGGTCATGATCGCCTGATAGGACTTGGGCAGCGCCTCCCATTCCTTCTGGTTGATGTAGAGCGAGACCTGCGGCCCGCCTTCCCACCAGCCCGGATAATAGTAGTATTTGGCGACCTGGACGAAGCCCAGCTTCTCGTCGTCATAGGGGCCGACGAACTCGACCGCGTCGATGGTGCCCTTTTCCAGCGCTGGATAGATGTCGCTGCCGGCGATCTGGGTCGGGGCGGCACCCAGCTTGGCCATGATCTGGCCGGTGATGCCGGCGATGCGGATCTTCAGGCCGTTGAAGTCGGCCAGCGACTTGATTTCCTTGCGGTACCAGCCGCCCATCTGGGCGCCGGTGTTGCCGGCCGGGAACTGGACGATGCCGTGCTTGGCGAAGAAAGTGCGCATCACCTCCTGGCCGCCGCCATACTGGAACCAGGCGTTCTGCTGGCGGGCGTTCGGGCCGAACGGGATCGCGGTGTCGAAGGCGAAGGTCGGATCCTTGCCGACATAATAGTAGCCGCAGGTGTGGCCGCACTGGACGGTGCCGTTCTGCACGGCGTCCAGCACCTGAAGGCCGGGGACGATCTCACCGGCGGCATGCACGCGGATCTGGAACTTGCCGTCGGTCGCCTCGGACACGCGCTTGGCGATCAGTTCGGACGTGCCGACGAGGATGTCGGTGCTCTTCGGGAAGCTCGACGCCAGACGCCACTGGATGGCCGGCTGGCTCTGCGCGATGGCCGGGGCCGCGAGGGTCGAGGCGGCAACGGTCGAAACGGCACCGACGCCAGCCTTGGTGAGAAACGCTCTTCTTTCCACTCCCGCTACTCCGCAAGATTATTGCTATTGCCGACAATTTCCACGACCCGCGATGAATCAGGGAATTTCAGCGACTTAGGCGAGAGTGTAACAAAGCATCCGATGCGGCGCCCTGCATCGCATAAATGTGCATGCCTGCCTTTCGAGGGTGTGGCCGGCACCCTCGAAGAGCTTATGCGGGGACGGGTCAGGCGGGGGTGCGCAGGCGTCCCAGGAAGACCGACAGCGGCGGCATCACCAGCGTCCGCCCGTCGGCGGTCAGCTCCGGCGGCAGGGCGCCCGGCGCGCGGGGAATGGGCAGGGCTTCCGGTTCGCCACGGCCACGCAGAGCGAATTCCGCCGGCCGGTCGGCCATGTTGAAGACGGCGAGCAGACGGTCGTCTGCCGTACAGCGCTCGAAGGACAACAGGTCGCCATGTTCCTCCACCACGGTGACGCCGCCGCTGCGCAGCGCCTCCAGGTCGCGACGGAGCGAGAGGGCGGCACGCCACACCGCCAGCGGGCTGCCCGCGGTCCGTTCCTGCCGGTCGACGGCGAAGTCGCGATGGGCGTCGGGCACCGGCAGCCAGGGGTCGGCGACGGTGAAGCCGGCATGGGGCTCGCCGGCCCGCCAGGGCATCGGCGTGCGGCTACCGTCGCGGCCTTGGAAGTCGGGCCAGTAGGTGATGCCGAACGGGTCGCGCAGCTGGTGCTGCTCCAAAACCGCGTTGGGCAGGGCCAGTTCCTCCCCCTGATAGAGGCAGACGGTGCCGGGCAGCGACGCGGCCAGCATCGCCAGCAGGGCGTTGAAGGCCTGTGGATCGGCACCGGCGGGCAGCCAGCGGCTGGCGGCCCGCTCCACATCGTGGTTGGACAGGCTCCAGCAGATCGACTCCGGCCGTCCGGCGGCGCTCAAGGCCTGGGCGAACCCCTTGGCGCTGAAGGGCTGCTTGGCCAGCGACAGGGTGTAGGCGGCGTGCAGTCCCTGCGGTGTGCAGTAGGCGGCGATGCGCTGGCCGGCGCCGGGCTGGCTGGACAGCTCGCCCAGAAGGACGCGGCCGGGATAGCGCTCCACCGTCTCGCGCAGGCGGGACAGGATGCTGCCGATGGCCGGGTGCATCATGTCGTAGATGTGCTGCTGCAAGGCGAAAGGCTTCAGCGGCGGTTCGGACCCGCGCCAGACGGCGGCGGGGTTGGAACGCAGCTGCGGGTCATGGGCGAAGAAGTCGACGGCGTCGATGCGGAAGCCGTCGACCCCGCGCTCCATCCAGAATTCCGCCGTCTCGCACAGCGCATCCATCGCCGCGGGGTGGTGCAGGTTCAGCGCCGGCTGGCTGGACAGGAAATGATGCAGGTAATATTGCCGCCGCCGCGGCTCCCAGCTCCAGGCGGCGCCGCCGAACACCGACAGCCAGTTGTTCGGCGCGGTGCCGTCGGGCTTGGCGTCGGCCCAGACATACCAGTCCGACTTGTCGTTGTCGCGCGACCGGCGGCTCTCGACGAACCAGGGATGGGCGTTGGAGGTGTGGCCGCAGACCAGATCGACCAGCACCTTCAGCCCCAGCCCATGGGCGCGTTCGATCAGCCGGTCGAAGACGGCGAGATTGCCCATGCGCGGATCCACCGCCCGGTGGTCGGCGACGTCATAGCCGAAGTCGGTGCGCGGCGACGGGTAGAAGGGACTGATCCACACTCCGTCGACCCCCAGCGAGGCCACATGGTCCAGCCCCTCGATCACGCCGTCGAGGTCGCCCCAGCCATCGCCGCCATGGTCGCGGAAGCTGAGCGGATAGATCTGGTAGAGCGCCGCCCCGTTCAGCCAGGACAGGTTCGGGCCGGACGATTGGGAAAGGGAGAGAGTGTGGGGCAAGGCAGCAGGCTCCGCGCCGGGTGGTGCACATGCGGGTCGCAGAGCTGCGGCTCGCGGTACCAGCTTCCTGCCTCATGGCTAACGAAAGGTTACCGGCCGTTCGTCGTCACACGACCAGGACGTTCGACGGGGCCGGCCATCGGGACAGAAACTTACGGGTGGGTACCCTGGGACTTGGCCGTTGCAAGGCCCTGCGGCTATACCAGCGACGCGGTTATGGCGGCTCTGGCCAGGGAGCGGGAATGCGGCGGGACGGGACGGTGGTTGAGAGCGAGAAGCGGCTGGGCCGTTACCGGCTGCTCGACCTGATCCGGCAGGACGGCGACGCCCGGCTGCACCGCGCCCTGGATGCCAATGGACAGACGGTGGCGCTCTGGACCGTGCCGCTGGTCCGCCTGTGCGCCGATGCCGCCGGGCTGGAGCGGTTCCGGCGGATGGCGGGCGCAGCGGCCCGGCTGTCCCACCCGGCCATTCCGGCAATCCTGGCCTCCGGCGAGCTTGCCGGCACCGCCTTCGTCGCCACCGCACCGGCCGATGGGCCGACGCTCGCCACGCGGCTGGCCGACGGACCGCTGGAGTGGGAGGACACCGTCGCGACGCTGGGCCGCGTGCTGGACGCGCTCGCCGCAGCCCATCGGGCCGGCGTGATCCATGGCGCGCTCGGTGCCGACACCGTGCTGCGCGCCGGAGCGGCGGCGGTGGTCGCCGGGTTCGGCCGTACGGCCTTGACCGCGGCAGCGGTGGACCGGCGTGACGATCTGGCCGCCGCCGTGGGACTGACCGAACGGCTTCTGGCCGGGCATGGCCAGCGGCCGGGGGTGTCGGCCCTGCTGGCGACATTGCGCGACGATGGAGCTGCGGCGTTTCCGGACGCCGGTGCACTGCTTCGGGCCGTCAGCGCGTTGAACGAGGCGTCCGTTGCATCGGCCGGCCTGGCACCGGCGCGTACCGGACGCTGGCCGTTGCTGCTCGGCGGCGTTGCCGTGCTGGGCGGCCTGTCTGCGACAGCGGTCCTGAACCGGCCTGCCCCGCTTCTGCCGCCACCCACCGCGATGGTCGAAGACGCGTTACCCGACTTCGAACCGGCATCCGAGCCGCCTGCATCCTCCTCTGCATCGCCCCCTGCACCGGCGCCGCCCCTGCCGCCGGCCCCTCCCCCGGCAGTCCCCCGGCAGCCGCCGGTTGCGGCAGTGGCTGCGGCGCTACGCGCCATTCCCTGCGCGCTGGTCGGCGTGGAAACCACCGGGGGGAGGCTGCTGGTTTCGGGGACGGTCGCCGGGGAGCGGGCGGAGACGGCGGTGCGCGAAACGGTCGAGACCCTCGCCGCCGGCTGGGACCATGGCTTCGACCTCGCGACCGCGGATGCGCGGTTCTGTGCGCCCCTGGGCAGTGTCGCCACGGCGCTGGACGCCAACCGCGGCCTGGCCGAGCCGTTGGCGGTGAGCATGCTGGAGGGGCCGGCGCTGAATGCCGGCGATCCGCTGATGCTGGAGATCCGGGCGCCGGCCCGTCCGGTCCGGTTGCAGGTCGATTATTTCACCATCGACGGCAGCGTCGTGCATCTGCTCCCCAACCCGTCGGACAGCGCCATCGCGCTTGCCGCAGGCGCATCGCGCCGGCTGGGCGAGAGGGGGGAAGACGGAAAGCCGGGGACCGGGCGGTCCTGGACCATCGGCCCGCCCTATGGAACCGAAATGCTGCTGACCATCGCCACGGCGGAGCCTCTCTTCGCCACCCCGCGGCCGGAGCAGGAGCCGGCAGCCGACTATCTGGCCGCATTGGCCGATGCGCTGGCCGCGCTGCCGGACGATGCCCCAGTGGCGCTGGCGGATGCACGCTTCATCGCCACCGGGCCGTGAGCGGCAGGGTGACCGGCAAGGCTCGATGGATGGATCCTGCCGGGACGGTCAGGCGGTCGCGGCGAAGCGTCCGACCACCACCGTCACGTTGTCCATTCCGCCGGCCGCATTGGCGGCATCCACCAGCGCGGCGGCGGCAAGGGCGGGGTCGGATTCCTGACGCAGGATGCGGGCGATGACGCCGTCCGGCAGCATGCCGTTCAGCCCGTCGGAACAGAGCATGACGACATCGTCCGGCATCAGCGACTGCACGCTGACGTCCGGCTCCACATCCTCCGCCGTGCCGAGCGCGCGGACGATGATGTTCCGTTGCGGTGCGGTTCCGCGCCCGCCATTGTCCAGCCATATCTGATAGAGGCTGTGATCGCGGGTCAGGGTGCGCAGCTCCCCGTCGCGCAGGCGATAGACCCGGCTGTCGCCGGCATGGAACACCGCCATGTAGGCGGTTCCGGGAATCCGCCACAGCCCGGCGACGGTGGTGCCCATGCCGCGCCCCGACGAGAATCCGCGGGCCAGATTCAGCTCGTAGATCGTCCGGTTGGCCTGCTGCACCGCAGACCGTGCAACCGACAGCGCATGGCGCACCGCCGGTTCCGTCGCCGCCGGGTCGGTCTGGGTGCGGTCGGCGTCGTCACGCTTCGCCAGAGTGATCGGATTGGACGGCGCATGGCCCAGCAGGATGCCGGAGATCACCTCGACCGCCTTGCGGCTGGCAATGTCGCCGCCGGCATGGCCGCCCATGCCATCGCAGACAACCGCGAATTCCCCGGCAATGCTGACCTGGAAATCGTCCTCGTTGCGGGAACGGGCGCGGCCGACGTCGGTCAGCCCAGCGACGGTCAGGGCAAAGGCAGCGTTCGGCATTCAGGCGGCGGCTCCCGTCTCGCATCTGGGCCGGCTCGATTGGAACCGGTCCCATCAGGGCCGAAAGCACCGGCGGGATACCGGCGGCAAGGGAAAGGAGCGGCGGCCGTTTGCCCGATAATGGCGCAAGCCCCGCGAAAGATACAGCGGCGATTGCATTGGGGGCGTTACAGGCCGTCGATGCTCCGCTGGTGTCGGGCATCCGATGTGTTAAGGTCCCCCGATATGCCGTCGGACAAGGGATGGACCGCCATGGTCGGCAGTATCGGCATCGCGCTCAGCGGTTTGACCGCCCAGACCCGGCGGCTCGACGCCTCGGCCGCCAACGTCGCGAATGTGCGCTCCACCGGGGCCGTTCCGAGCGCCGACGGCGGCGCGGACGGCAAGCGCGCGGCCTACCAGCCCATCGCGGTCGCGCAGAGCGACGCCAATCCCGGCACGCGCACCAGCTTCACGCCGATCACGCCGGCCTATTTGCAGGAATATGCGCCCGATGACAGTGCGGCGAACGGCGACGGCATGGTCGCAGCGCCGAACGTCGATCTGGCGACCGAGCGTATCAACCAGATGGCGGCCAGCCGGGCCTATGGCGCCAATGTCGCCGTGGTCCGGACCCAGGACGAGATGTTGACGTCCCTGCTCGATTCCAAAGTCTGACCGACGGGAAGTTCGGCTGTCGGGATGTGCCGGGACCTGCCCGGCACCGGGTCAGACGGTGATGTTCAGATTCTGTCCGCGCGTCGGCGTGACGTTGCCGCCGCCGGAGCCGCCACTGGAGCCACTGCCCGACTGCATCAGGGTTTCCACCGTCGCCTGCTGCTGTTCGGCATTCTGGTTCAACGCCTTGACGCCGAAAGCCATTTGCCCCTGAGCCTGCATCAGGGACATCGCCGCACCGGCGGTCGATGACGTGACATCCATGCCCATCCTGCCCCCTGCAAACCGCGCCCTTGGAACAGGGCGTCCTCAGATCACGACATTGACCCGACCGGCAGATGTGCCGGTGGGCGTGGTCACGACCGAAGCGGAGTGTGCCACAAATGCCGCGGCGGCGGAAGCGGTCGACGTGACCGGAGCCGCGGTCCGGGGGGTGGAAGCGGTGGCGGTGCCGGCCGTTGCAGTCCCATCGGTCCCGCCGCGCACATAGGCCGCAGAGCGGCCGCCCGCCTGCCCTCCCGCCTGGCCGCTTTCGCCGACCGTCAGCTTCAGCAGGGAAGCACGTTCCGCGTCCTTTTCCTTCTGCTGGGCTTCCTTGTACTGCTTCAGGGCGGCTTCGGTCGGAATCTGCGAGACGGTCTTCCCGTTGGCCGGGTCGCGGTACAGCATCACCAGCCGCGAGGCGTCGGTGTCATAGCTGAAGGCGACGGTCGGGAAGCGGTTGACCAGCGGCTCGGTTGTACCGGCCGTATCGGCTTCCGCCTGCGGGACGGTGCTGGAGGTCGGAGTCCGGGTACCGGCCCCTGGGTCAACGGCATCGCTGCCGCGGGGCGTCATGAAGGCGAACGGCCGCGAGACCGTCGATGTGGCCACGGCCACGTTCATGACCAGATTGTCCGGATAGGTGAATGTTGAACATTAAATTACCTTAACCCTGGCCGCGCGTAAAGGGTTTCTTTACACTTATTTGGAATGGGGATTCTAACCCATATGGAGAAAGGGGATTTCCGATGCGCAAAATATTTATGTCGAAAACTAAGAGACTCCCGTCCACATGCTTGCGGTGACGGCCCCGGTCGTCCTAAAGCGTTGAGCCATGGCCACCATCCTCGAAGCCTTGACGCTGGCGCTCGACCTGCATCTTGCCGGCCGTTTCGGTGAGGCGCAGGAACTCTACACCCGCATCCTCGATGTCGAGCCTGAGCAGCCGGACGCCCTGCATTACCTGGGCGTCCTCGCCGGACAGATCGACCGTGGAGAGTTCGGCCTGACGCTGATCGGCAAGGCGCTGGCCCTGCGGCCGGAGGCGGCCGACATTCACGCCAACCGGGCCAATCTGCTGCGTGGGCTCGACCGGCCAAACGAGGCTGAGGACTCCTACCGCCGCGCGCTGGCCCTGCGCCCCGATTTTGCGGAGGCCTGGACCGACCGCGCCTTCGCCCGCCATGACCACGGCGATCCGGCCGCCATCGACGCCACCGCCACGATGCTGGAGCGCGCCCTGGGGATCGAACCGGCACTGGAGCCGGCGCGGGAAAGGCTGGTCGATCTGCTGCATGCGCGCGGCCGGCTGCGGCTGGAATCCGGGCAGGTGACGCCGGCGCTGGCCGACCTGATCCGGGCCGCGGCACTCGACCAGCAGGATGCCGACATCTCCTTCCTTCTGGGCAATGCCCTGTTCGCCGCCGGGCTGCGCGCGGATTCGGTGATCGCCTTCCGCAACGCGCTGGCCCTGGTGCCGGATTTCCTGTCGGCGGCGCTGAATCTCGGCATCGCGCTGGCCGCGACCAACCATGCCGCCGCGGCGCTGGCCCCGCTCCGCCATGCCGTCCGCATCGACCCGGCCCATCCGGCGCCCCGCGACACACTGGCCCTCGCGCTGCGTTCGCTCGGCCATGCCGAGGAGGCCGACGTGCTGGTCCGGCCCGCGCCGCCCCAGCAGCCGGTCAAGCCGGCCCCCAAGCCCGCTCCGTTCCGCCGTCCGCGCCGTCGGTCCTGAGCGGCGTTTGTAAACCGACGCTCTAAACCGCAGGGCGCTGGGCCAGCACCACCAGCCCCATCACCGGTTCGCCGCTCTCGAAGCGCAGCCGGTCGTGGTCGCATCGCCGCAGCACAAGCCCGGCATTCGCCACCGCGGTGCGGACGTAGGCTTCGGCATGGGCATAGCGGCCGTGGGTGGCGACGCGGTGGGGCCGTTCGTCGGCCGGGTCCAGTTCCTCCACCGTGAAGGCCAGCCGGCCGCCGGGGCGCAGCGCGGCGCGGGCGGCGGCCAGAGCGTCGTCGAGGACGCCGAAATAGCAGAACACGTCGGCCGCCATGACCAGATCGAAGGTCAGCCGATGCGCCGCCAGGAAGCCGACCAGCTCCGTGGCATGCAGCCCGTCATACAGGCCGCGGGCACGGGCGCGCTTCAGCATGCCGTCCGACAGATCGACGCCGACCAGCCGGCGGGCGTAGGGCCGGAGCGCTTCGGCACACAGCCCGGTGCCGCAGCCGGCATCCAGCACGTCGAGGTCGCCGGCCGGGACATCATCGGACAGCAGGCCGGCGAGAAGGGCCGGCGCACGGTAATCCAGTTCGGCCAGCTTGCGGTCGAACTCATCGGCGAACAGGTCGAAGGTCTGGCGCACATAGTCGTCGGGCGCGCGCGGGTCGGCCTCCTCGCCGGCGATGGCGGCACCGATGTGGCGGGCCAGCGGGTTGTCCGGGTGGTCGCGCCGCCACAACCGGGCCAGCGCCGCCGCGTCCTCCTCCCCGCCCTGTTCGTGCAGCAGATATAGCACGGCGCCGAGATTGTCATGGGCATCGGCCCAGTCCGGCCGAAGGGCCAAAGCCCGCCGGTAATCCACCGCCGCCCCGCCGAAGCGGCCGAGGTCGCGCAGCAGGTTGCCGCAGTTGTTCCAGGCCTCGGCATGGTCGGGACGAAGGGCGAGCGCCTGACGGAAGGCGGCTTCCGCCTCATCCTGCCGCTCCGCCTGACGCAGGACGGAGCCGAGATTGTAGTGCGCCATCCCCTCATGCAGGCCATGGAAGACGGCGGCCCGGTAGGCGGCGGCGGCCTCGTCCAGACGGCCAAGCGCGCGCAGGGCGTTGCCGTGGTTGTTGTGGGTGCCCGCGAGTGTCGGGTCGGCGGCCAGCGCCTGGGCATAGAGCGGATCCGCCCCCGCCACGTCGCCGGCCGCGGCCAGCGCATCCGCCTGCCGGCTGAGCTTCACCGCGGGTGGTACGGCGATTCCCGCCATCCCCCTGCGCAACCCGCCCCGCAAGGACGAGCGTGACCCTGCCATCGCGTGTTCTCCCCTCTCCCGCCGGCCTTTTCTGCCGGCCTCTCCCGCAGGTCGATTCCCCGCCGATATCAATGGCATCTTTACCGTGATCCACCGATGATGGCACTCCCTTTGAGGGTGCGGGCAGTCAGGGACGGGGCCGGAACGTGGCGAAGCACACCAACATGCTGGCGCAGGCAGTGGCACACCATCAGGCCGGGCGTGCCGCCGAGGCGGAGCGCGGCTATCGCGACGTGCTGACCAAAGACCCGCGCAACGCCGACGCGATGCATCTGCTGGGGGTGCTGGCCCTGCAATCGGGCCATGCGGAAGAGGCGGTGACTCTGATCGGCAAGGCCTTGGCGCAGACCAGGGGAGTCGCCGATTACTGGGACAATCTGGGCAGCGCGCTGTCCGCTGCCGGACGGCCGGACGAGGCGGTACAGGCCCACCACAACGCCACCATTCTTGACCCGCAAGGGGCGCAGCGGCGGCACAATCTGGGCAATGCACTGGCAGCCCTTGGCCGTCACGACGAGGCGCAGCGGGCCTTCGCCGCGGCACTGGCGCTGAAGCCGGATTATGCCAAGGCCTGGTACAATCTCGGCAACGGCCATGCCGCGCTGCACCGCTATGGCGGGGCGGTGACGGCGCTGGACCGCGCTGTGCAACTGGCGCCGGGCATGGTGGAGGCGCACAACAATCTCGGCGACGCGCTGGCAATGGCCGGCCGGCTGGACGAGGCCATCGCACAGCACCGGCTGGTGACCCGGCACCGCCCCGACGATGCCACCGCCTTCTACAATCTGGGTGCCGTCCTGCAACAGAAGAGCGCTTTCGAGAGTGCCGAGATCGCCTATCGCCAGGCTTTGAAGCGCAACCCGCGCCACAGCGCCGCGCTGAACAATCTGGGCAGCGTCCTGAAGCGGCTGGGTCGTCCCGATCAGGCGGAGCTGTGCCACCGGCAGGCGCTGGACCTGTACCCGGAGTTCGTGGAGGCGCGCTATAATCTCGGCAACGCCTTGCAGGCGCAGGGGCGCTACGAGGAAGCGGCGGCCTGCTTCGAGGAGGCGCTGGCCCAGCAGCCCGACCTCGCCACCGCCACCTACAACCTGTCTCTGCTGGCGCTTCTTCACGGCGACATCGCGCGCGGCTGGGCCGGGTATGAGCGGCGCTTCGCCGCCGGGGAGGCGGTGCCGAACCGGCGCTTCCCGATTCCGCGCTGGGGTGGAGAGGTGCTGCGCGGCAAGAGGTTGCTGATCTGGCGCGAGCAGGGCGTGGGCGACGAGATGATGTTCGCCTCCTGCTATCCGGACGTCGTCGCCTGGGCGGGCGGACCGGTCACCATCGAATGCGATCCGCGTCTGGTGCCGCTGTTCCGCCGCTCCTTTCCGAAAGCCACGGTGCGGGCCGAAAGCTGCACCGGTGACGCTTTCGGCGAGCCCTTGCGGGAAACCATCGATCCGCCCGACTGCGACCTCCAGGTTGCGGCGGGCGACCTGCCGGAACTGCTGCGCGGCAGCCTGTCCGCCTTCGAACCGCAAGGCCCCTGGCTGGTAGCGGACCCGGCGCTGGTGGAGCGGTGGCGGGAGCGGCTGGCGGGGCTGGGGCCGGGCCTGCGGGTCGGCATCGGCTGGCGCAGCCAGCTGATGACCGTCGACCGCAAGGCCGCCTATGTGATGCTGGAGCATTGGGGGCCGCTGTTCGCCGTGCCCGGCCTGACCTTCGTCAATTTGCAGTATGGCGAGTGCGAAGCGGAGCTTCGGGCGGCGGAGGAGCGCTTCGGCGTGACCATCCACCGCTGGGCCGATCTGAACCTGAAGGACGATTTCGATGGCGCGGCGGCACTGACCGCCAATCTGGATCTGGTGATCTCGCCGGCGATGTCGGCGGGCGAACTGGCCGGTGCGCTGGGGCTTCCGGTCTGGCGCTTCGGCAGCCGCGATTGGACCCAACTGGGCACTGAAGCACGCCCCTGGTTCCCGACCATGCGGCTGTTCCAGCCGAGGCCGGGCGAAGCGCTGGATTCGATCGTCGGAGCCACGGCCCAGGCATTGCGCGCCATAATGCCGGACCCCAAACCCGCTTCCGATGAGAAGGCGGTTCCCGAACCGGAAACGCCCGCCGATTTCGATGCGCTGCTGAACCATGCCGCCGACCTTCACCGCAACGGCCGGCCGGATGAGGCGGAAGCGGCCTACCGTGCCGCCATTGCCGCCGATCCCCGGCGCGAAGCCCTTGGCCATCCCGACGCCCTGCATCTGCTCGGGTTGTTGATGCACCAGACCGGGCGGAACGACGATGCGCTCGCCCTGATCGGCGAGGCGCTGCGCATCGACCCGGCCTTTCCCCAGGCCTGGAACCATCTGGGGCTGGTGCATGAAATGGAAAAGCGCCACGCCGACTCATCCTTCGCCTTCGCCCGCGCGCTGGCCCTGCATCCGGCCTATCCGGAGGCGCTGACCCATCTGGGCCTTGTCCATCAGATCGGCGGCCGGCCGGCCGAGGGCATGCGGCTGCACCGCCGCGCCATCGCCATCCAGCCCGACCATATTCCAGCCCATGCCAATCTCGGCCATGCCTGCGAGCTGACCGGTCAGACGTCGGAGGCGACCGGCCATTACCGCCGCGCGCTGGCCCTGCAACCGGAGTCGGCCGAGGCCAACAACAACCTTGCCACCATGGCGACGCTGGCCAACCGGTTGGACGAGGCGAAGAGCCATCTGCGCCGCGCGCTGCGGGTCGATCCCGGCTTTGCGCTGGCGGCCTGGAATCTCGGGCTGATGGATCTCGCCGACGGGCGCATCGCGGAAGGCTGGGCCGGCTATTCGCGCCGCTTCTCCGCCCGGCAGCTGCAACGGGCCCGCCGCATCGACCGGCCGGTCTGGACGGGCGAGGCGCTGCGGGGGCGGCGACTGCTGGTCTGGTCGGAACAGGGCGTCGGCGACGAGATCCTGTTCGCCTCCTGCTTCGACGCCTTGAACGGGTTGGACGGGCCGGTCACCGTCGAGTGCGACCGGCGGCTGGTCAGCCTGTTCGCCCGCTCCTTCCCCGGGGTGGCGGTACGGGCTGAGACGGCGGACCCCGCCGGGCGGGAAACGATCGATCCGCCGGATTGCGAGTTGCAGATGCCGGCGGGGAACCTGCCCGCCCTGGTCCGCGACAGGGTGGCGCGTTATCCGGACCGTCCAGCCTATCTGCGTCCCGATCCCGGCCTCGTCGTCCAATGGCGCGACCGCCTCGCCGCCCTGCCCGGCCTGAAGGTGGGGCTGGCATGGCGCAGCCAGATCGTCACCGCGCAGCGTGCCGCCGCCTATACCGGCCTTGCCGACTGGGTGGCATTGCTCGACATGCCCGGCGTCAGCGTGGTGATGCTGCAATATGGCGACTGCACCGCCGAACTGGCGCGGGTGGAAACGGCAACGCGCCGGCTGCACCGGTGGGACGACCTGAATCTGAAGGATGATTTCGAAGGTGTGTCCGCCCTGATCGCCAACCTGGATCTGGTGATCTCGCCGGCCACCGCGGTCGGCGAACTGGCGGGTGCGCTGGGCACACCGGTCTGGCGGCTCGGTACCCGCGACTGGACGCAGATTGGCACCGGCGTCCGGCCCTGGTTCCCGCCCATGCGCCTGATCCAGCCGCAGGAAGGCCAGGGGTTGGCCGACGCGGCCCGGCGGGCGGTTCATGCGCTGGCGGCGCTGGCTCCCACCGGATGAGCGACAGCCATAGCCTGCTTGCCAAGGCGTTCGACCGTCACCAGTCCGGCGGCTTCGACGAGGCGGAGCGTCTTTACCGCCGCATCCTCGCCGGTGAGCCGGCGGAGGCCGAAGCCCTGCACCGCTATGGCCTGCTGGTCGCGCAGCTTGGCCGGCTCGAGGAGGCCGACGGGCTGCTCGCCCGCGCACTGACCCTGGACTCGAGAGCGTCCGAGGTGGCGGTCAACCACGCAAAGATCCTGCGCGCCCTGCACCGGCCGGAGGATGCCGCCCGCCGGTTCCACCATGCCCTGATGTTGTCGCCCGCCCTGCTGACGGCGCTGGAGGGGCTTGGCCATGCCGAACGCGAAGCCGGCCATACCGCGGTGGCGGCGGAAGCCTATGGCCGGGCGGCCCGGCTCGGCACCGGTGCGGCGGTGCTGCATCGATGGGGCATCGCGCTGGACAGCCTCGGTCGGCCCGAGGCGGCGGCAGAGGCGTTGCGATGCTCCGCCCGCCTCGATTTCACGGTTCCCTCCGTCGCCGTCAGGCTCGCCGCGATCCTGGAGCGGCTAGGATGCCAGGGCGAGGCTGCCGGCTGGTATCGCCGCGCGCTGGTGCTTCAGCCCGGCCGTAACGAGCTGCGCCGAGCGCTTTCCGACATCGCCAAACCGGTCGTTGGCCAGCCACCACTGGCATAACCCTTTGGTCCAAAGGGTCTGTTCGCCTCCGGATGGTGGTGCGCGAAGTGATTTCAAGACCCCACCCCTGCGACCCACTGTCATACGTCTGAACGGTTGAGGCATCTTTTCGCATGGTTTGACCGCATAAAACGCAAGATTAAGGTTGTTCGGCGGTTCGGATGGGTGAACACTGTTGTTACCGGACCGTCACATTGAGGCGGGACGCGGACTGATCACATGGAGAGCGACTCATGCACACTGAAGCTCGCCTTTCGTCTCTGCAGGAAAAGCACATGCGCCTGGACCGGGCGATCCTCGACGAGGAGAAGCGCTCATGGCCGGATGAGAGCGCAGTAAAGCGCCTCAAACTCGAGAAGCTGCACGTCAAGGAAGAGATCGATCGCCTGACGCGCCCCGGCCAGATGAATTGACCCCCCCAATCACAGCGACGACCTTTGATCTTCACCCTTGAATAGGGGTTAAAGGCCGGGTTGAGGTGGACCGCCTCAATCCGGCCTTTTGACGTCCGGATTCCGCAAACAGCCGCCGGCCCGGCGGACGCGTTCAAGCTCAGCCGCTACCTTGGGAAGGAGGTCAGCCACCCGTTCGCCGGGACCGGTCCAGAACAGCCGCATCAACGGAAACCAAGGCCGCACACCGGTGCCGAGCGCCGTCCAATCGCCCGTGCGTCCCAGCCGCCAGACCGGCACGCCGAGCGCTCCGGCCAGTTCGCCGGTGGAGGTCGCCGGGGCGATCACCAGATCCAGGGCCGACATCAGCGCCGCCGTGCCGTCAAGATCGTTGCGCAGGTCGAGGTCGGCAAACCCATGCGGCGCCCGGCCGAAACCGGCGCGCGCCGCCGCCAGTTCCGCTCCGCAGTCGCCATATTGCAGATTGACCGGGATCAGGCCGGGCAAGGTCAGCAGCGGCCGCCAATCCTCGATGCGCGTGTAATCGGGCATGCGGTCGGGATCGAGCTGGCTGCTGCGCCAGGCGATGCCGACCCGCAGGCCGTCTCCCAATCCGGACAGACGACGCCGCCAGGTCTCGACCGCCGCCGGATCGGCGCGCAAGGCCGGTCCCACAGCGGCACCCATAGTGGCGAAGTCCGGCAGGGTGCCGCCCAATCGGCGCGACAGCGATCCGATGGGGATATGGGCGTCGATGTCGGACGACGGCTCGCCGGGCGAGGCGGGGGCCGGCCGCACCGTTGCGCGGGGGAAGGAACGGGCGAGCAGCGGTACGAAGCGGGGATCGCACTCGACGACGACATGGCCCCCGTCACGGTCGGCCCAGGCGATCAGCTCCGGCAAACGCTGTGCGAACATCAACTCGTCGCCGATGCCCTGTTCGCGCCAGACCAGAAGTCGCTTCCCCGATAGAGGCCCACCGCCCCACAGAGGGGCACCGGGGCGCCGGAATGCCGCCGCCATGTCGCGCGTGTCGAAGCGCCGGTCATAGCCGTCCCAGCCCCACGCCAGCCGGCCGGCCGTCAGCTCCAGCAACCCGCCATTGAAGGCCGCCGCCGCGTGGCCTGGCTCAACCGCCAGCGCGCGGGCGCACCATGGAGCTGCCGCAGCGGGATCCCCCAGTTCGCGCAGCAGCCGGCCGCGGTTCGCCATTGCGTC
Source organism: Azospirillum sp. 11R-A (assembly GCF_049472615.1). Classification (NCBI taxonomy): domain Bacteria; kingdom Pseudomonadati; phylum Pseudomonadota; class Alphaproteobacteria; order Rhodospirillales; family Azospirillaceae; genus Azospirillum; species Azospirillum sp. 11R-A. The sequence continues at coordinate 123,337 of NZ_JBCEBL010000014.1, forward strand.
GGCCAGGGCGGGGGCGAGCGCCAGGGCACGGCGCCCTGCCCGTTCCGCCGCATCCAGCCGGCCGAGGCGGCGCAGCGCCACCGACAGGTTCATCCACCCGGCCTCCAGACCCGGCGCCCGACGGAGCGCCTGTGCATGCGCCCGCTCCGCCTCGGCCCAGCGGCCCAGCCGGGCGAGGGCGACGCCGAGATTGTCGTGCGCCTCCGCCAGATCCGGGTCGGCCGCAACCGCCTTCCGATGGAGGCCGGCCGCGGCGGCGCTCCGCTCCAGCGCGTCGAGTGCATTGCCGAGGTTGGTCAAGGCCGCCGCGCTGTCGGGCTGGACCGCCAGAGCGGTCCGGAAACTCGCCGCCGCCGGTCCCGCCATCCCGAGCGCCAGACGGACATTCCCCAGGCTTATATGCGCCGTCGCATATTCCGGAGCCTCGGCGACCGCAGCGGCGATGCGCCCCTCCCCTCGCGCCGACGCGCCCGACTGGTGGGCGAGCAGGCCCGAGAGGTGCAGGGCCACCGGGTCGCGTGGGCGGCTTGCCAGCACCCGTTCATAGAGGGGAGTCGCCTCATCATGGGCACCGCTGCGGTGGGCGGCGACCGCAAGTTCCAGAAGCCTGTCCGGGTCGGGGTCCGGATCTGCGGCGTCGGTAGTCCCGGAGTCGCCACCCCCTGCCCCGATCCCTGCCGGACTGGCCGCCCTGCCCCGCGGTGTCGCGCTTGGCGTCGCGCTGGCACGCAACGCATTCGCCATCCGGGCAATCGCAGCCTCAAGTCCTTCGCCCTGACTCGGCTGGAACAGCCGCATGGTCGGGAACCAGGGGCGGGCGCCGGTGGCAAGTTGCGTCCAGTCGCGGCCACCGAAGCGCCAGACCGGAAGCCCCAGCGCACCGGCCAGTTCGCCCGCCGACATCGCCGGCGAGATCACCAGATCGAGGTTGGCGGTCAGTGCCGCCGCGCCATCGAAATCGTCCTTCAGGTTCAGATCCGCCCAGCGGTGGATGGTCACGCCGAAGCGTTCCTCCGCCGCCCGAAGCTCCGCCTCGCACTCGCCATACTGCAAATTGACGAAGGTCAGGCCGGGCACGGCGAACAGCGGTCCCCACTGGTCCAGCATCACATAGGCGGCCTTGCGGTCGGCAGTCATCAGCTGGCTGCGCCAGCCGATGCCGACCCGCAGGCCCAAACCCAGGCCCGGCCCCAGCCCCGCCAGCCGCTCCCGCCACCGCGCCACCAGCGCCGGGTCCGGCACCAGCCAGGACGATCGGGCGGGAAAGCGCTTCAGATCGGCACGGAGCAGGCGCGGCAGGCTGCCGGCGGCGATCTGGAGATCGGCGTCGCGCGGGTCGGCACTCTCCGGCCGGACGTCGGCGCCGGGGAAGGATCGCGCAAAAAGCGGCACCAGCCGGCGGTCGCATTCGATCACCAGCCGACCGGCGCGCCGCATCGCCTCCTCATAGCAGGAGGCGAACAGGATCTCGTCGCCCACCCCCTGCTCCCGCCACACCAGCAGCCGCCGCCCGGCAATGTTCTCGCCGCGCCACGCCCGCATGGTCAGCCGGCGCCGCTGGTCTTGGAATTGCGGCGTGGCGAAGCGCCAGTCATGGTCGGCCCAGCCGGCACGCAAGGCGCCCGTTTCCAGCAACAAAAGGGAGCGGTTGTATCGCGCCTGCGCGTGCTTGGGGTCGGCCTCCAGCGCCGCGTCGAAGGCGGCAAGCGCCTCCTCCTGCCGGCCGTGCCGTTTCAACAGATAGGCAAGGTTGCCGTGCGCATCGGCCAATGAGGGCGCAAGCTCGATGGCGGTCCGGTGGCAGCTCTCCGCTTCCGCAATCAGTCCCATCGCTTCCAGGGCATTGCCGCGGTTGGTCCAGGCGACGGCAAGGCCGGGGTCGCAGCGGGTCGCACGGTCCAGCAATCGCGCCGCCTCGTCGAAGCGGAGCAGCTTGTGGAGGGCGCCGCCCAGATTGCTGAGGACATCGGCCGTTCCCGGCGTCAGGCTGACCGCAATGCGGTGGACCCTCACCGCATCCCCGGGGGTGTCGGCCAGTTCGGCAAGGTGCCCCAGAGCGGGCGCCAGATCGGGGCGCAGGTGCAATGCACGGATGATGGCGGACCGGGCGGCCGCCACCTGCCCGGTGCGGCGGAGCAGCGCCGTCCGGTTTACCCAATGGCCGGCGCTGTCCGGCTGCACGGCGACGCAGGCGCGGGATGCACGGTCGGCGGCTTCGATCTGGCCCAACCCCTGTCGGACTTCGCACAGGGCGGCATGGGCGGAGGCGTTGTGCGGGTCGGCGGCGGAGGCCCGGACCAGCAAGTCCTGCGCCTCCTCCAGCGAACCGCGCCGTTTGGCCAGCACACCGCCCAGATGCAGGGCGACCGAATGGGCGGGCACCCTGTCGAGAAGTTGCCGCACCACGGACTCCGCCAGCGCAAAGTCGCCGGTGCGGTAATGGGCGACGGCTTCCGCCATCTTCCGGTCATCGTCGGGATCCGGTCTGGCGGGCGCAATCGTGGCCGCCTGCTGGGCCTGCTGCCTGCCGGATGCCATGCGCTGCAACTCCTTCGCCATCCGGGCGAGCGCCCCGTCCAGAGCTTCGCCGGTAGTCGGCTGGAACAGACGCATGGTCGGGAACCAGGGGCGGGCTTCAGTGCCCAGTTGGGTCCAGTCGCGGCTGCCGAAGCGCCAGACCGGAAGCCCCAGCGCACCGGCCAGTTCGCCCGCCGACATCGCCGGCGAGATCACCAGATCCAGATTGGCGGTCAGTGCCGCCGCGCCATCGAAATCGTCCTTCAGGTTCAGATCGGCCCAGCGGTGGATGGTCACACCGAAGCGCTCCTCCGCCGCCCGAATCTCCGCTTCGCACTCGCCATACTGCAAATTGACGAAGGTCAGGCCGGGCACGGCGAACAGCGGTCCCCATTGGTCCAGCATCACATAGGCGGGCGTGCGCTCCGACGTCATCATCTGGCTGCGCCAGCCGATGCCGACCCGCAGGCCCGATCCCAGCGCCGCCAGCCGCTCCCGCCACCGCTTCACCAGCGCCGGGTCCGGCACCAGCCAGGGCGCCTGCCCGTCGAAACCGGACAGGCTGGCGCGCAGACGGCCCGGCAGGTCGCCGGCCGGGACATGGGCATCGACGTCCGGAGGCTGGATGGTTTCATCGCCGCGGGCATCGACCGACTCCGCCCTGACCGTCGCCCGGGGGAAGGAGCGTGCGAACAACGGCACCAGCCTGCGGTCGCATTCGATCACCACATGCCCGGCCCGGCCGATCAGCGACGGGTAGCAGGAGGCGAACATGATCTCATCGCCGACCCCCTGCTCCCGCCAGACAAGCAGGCGGCGACCGGCGGAATTTTCCCCCTGCCACAGCGGGGCGGCGATCCGCCGGTTCACATAGCCTTTCGCCCAGAACCGCCGACGGTAGCCGTCCCAGCCACCGGGCAGATCGCCGCGGGAAAGCCGCAGCATGCCGCGGTTGAGATGCGCGGTGTTGAGCGACGGATTGACCGACAGTGCAAGGTCCATCCAGGGTTCGGCCGCGGTATCGTCCTGATGGCATTGCCAGAGCATCATGCCGAGGTTGCCGGCCGCTTCCGCATGCCGGCCGTCGATCTCCAGCGCACGCCGATGCGCGGCCTCCGCCTCGCCGATGCGGCCGAGCCTTTGCAGGACCAGACCGTAACCGGTCAGCGCCGAAGGGCTACCGGCATCGATCGCCAGGGCTCGCCGGTACATCCGTCCCGCCTGGGAAAGGTCGTCACGGTCGAGCAGCAGGCCGCCGAGATTGACAAAGGTCTCCACGCTGCGCGGGTCGGCCACCGCGGCTCTGCGATAAAGGCGTTCGGCATGGTGGAGTTCGCGCCGCAGGATATGGATGCCGGCAAGATTGACCAGGGCCTTGCCATAATCGGGACGGAGCCGCAGGGCTCGCCGATACCAGCGCGCCGGCCTTTCGGAATCGGCTTCCAGGTCGTAGCGGTTTTCCAGCGACGTGCCGTGGTTGTTCACCACCATCGCATCGCCGGGACTGAGTGCCACCGCGCGGCTGAGCACCAGGGTCGCCGGGCCCATCTCTCCCAGTTCGAGCAAGGCCACGCCCAGATTGTTGCACGCCCCCTGCATCGCCGGTTCGCGGTCCAGCGCCAGACGGAACTGCACAACCGCTTCCCTCAGACGCCGCGTGCCCTGAAGGGCGGTGCCGTAGCTGAAGTGCAACTGCGCAATGCCGGGATGGGCCGCGACGGCCGCAGCCAGGACGCCGCAGGCCGCCTCGTGGTCGCCACGGCTGTTCAGCAGGGCGCCCAGTTCCAGCGACAGATCCTTATCGCCCGGCGCGTCCTGCAGCGCGCGGCGCAGACAGGCCTCCGCATCGGGATGGCCCAGGTTACGCAAACAGATCGCCAAGTGCCGCCATGCGGCGGAATGGGAAGGGTCGGCCTGCACCACCGCATAGAAGGCGTTGGCTGCCGGAGAAATCTGGCCCAATTCCCGTTGCAGCACGCCGTAATTGAAACGGGCCGTCAGGTTGTCCGGCCCCATGGTCAGCGCACGGGCGTAGGCCTCCGCCGCCTCATTCCGCCGGCCGAGGCGCTGAAGCACAGTCGCGCGGTTGTTGTAGGCCTCGACATAGCGGTCGTTCTGCCGGATTGCGACCACATAGGCGGAGAGCGCCTCCTCCAGCATGCCGAGATCGGCCAGGACATTGCCGAGGCTGTTGTAGGCCGTGGCGAAGCCGGGCTGCACCGCCAGCGCGGCCCCCAGATTGGCCAGAGCCTCCGCGGTGCGGCCGGTCTGGTGCGCGATGATCGCCGACAGGTGCAGTGCGTCGGCATGCGCCGGATCATCGGTCAGGATCCGGCGGTAAAGCGCCAGCGCCTCGGCAAGGCGGCCGGCGCGATGCAGCGGTAATGCGGCGTCGAGCAACTCGGCGACGGTCACGGCGTCCGATCGGTGGCCGGTGGGTCTTCGTCGTCTCCGGCGGCGCTGTCGGCCATACCGCCATCCAGCGATCCGCCATCCGCCGCCCTGAACAGCTTGCGGCAGAGCTTGAGCGCCCGATAATAATTGCGGCTTTCGACCAGACGCACGATCTCGTCCAGCGTCTTGGAAGCGTCCGGCCGCGCTTCGCGGGTTTCGTCCAATATCGAAGCGAAGCGTTGAAGATTCAGCGTCGAATCTTCCGGGAAGATGTAGACGAGTTGAATGACGAAATAGAGTTTCTTCTCGATGCAGTCGATCTGCTCTTCCTTCAGAACCTCGCGCCCGCGCAGGAAGTTGGCGGTGTTGTAGAGGAAGAACGAACCCGGACGGTCGCCGGCACCGATGACGGCACCGTTGATGATGACCTTCTCGTTGGGACGAAGCACGAACTTGAGTGGCATGAGTAGGGAACCCGGGGCTTGCGGGCCGTTGCCGTCCGGCCTTTGCCGGACCGGTCCGGCCCAAAAAAGAAACGGGCGGCGGCCTGATGCCGCCSCCCGCCGGGCGTGATCCTACCCGAACTCGCCGTCGGAACTCTACGCCTTAGAACAGGCGCAGGATCGACTGCTGCGACTGGTTGGCGAGCGAGAGGGCGATGGTGCCCAGCTGCTGCCGGGTCTGCAGCATCAGCAGGCTGGCGCCTTCCTCGTTCTGGTCGGCCAGCGTCAGCTTGCTGGCGCCTTCCGTCAGCACGTCGCTGAACTCCTTGGTGAAGTTCTCGCGGGTCGTGATGATGTTCAGGTTGGTCGACAGCGACTGCGAGGCCGAACGGATCGTCGCCTTCGCGTTGTCGAGGCCGGACACCGCCTTGTCGATGTCGGCGCGGTCCGACCAGTTGTTCTGCGCTTCGTCGAGCTTCAGACCCTGACCGCTGGTGGTCAGGTTCACCGCGCCGACCGTGATCGAGTTCGTGTTCGTCTCGTTCAGCTGGACGGTGATGTCGTTCTTGGAGTTGGCGTCGGAAATCTGCTTGGTGACGATGTTGGCCGAGCAGTTGGCCGAAGCCGCCTTCTTGATCGTCTTCGCATCGACATCCAGGTGGACGGTGCCGCTGTCGAATGCGAACGCCTGGTCGCCACCCGTCAGCTTGCCGTCACCCTGGTCGTTCATGCCGTCGCGGGTGACCTGGGCGCCATTGGAGTTGGTGACCTGGATTTGCAGGTCGACCTTCTTCTCGATGGTCGAGATGCCGTTGCCCTGGTTGTTGGCCGCTTCCAGCAGGCGGCGGTCGACCGTGAAGGACACGATGGTGCCCGACGCGAAGCTTTCCGAAATCTTCTTGGTCAGCGCGTTGGTGGCGCTGGAGGTCAGGGTGAAGTCGGTAACCGCGCCGGCCGTGGCGTTGCCGGTGAGGGTGATCGTGCCGGTTGCGGTGACGGTTGCGGAGGCGACGTCCTTGCCGACCAGGCGACCGCTACCGGTGAGGGCCGTGCTGATCGAGGCCTTCAACTGGGTGGCCACCTGGGCCGAAGCGTTCTGACCGACGGCGACGTCGCCCTTCGTCGCGGTGTAGCTGAAGGACTGGCCTTCCACCGTGATGGTGAAGATGTCGCCTTCTTCGATCGTCCCGCCGACATTCACCGTCGACACCTGGGCCGAACCGGTCTTGGCGGCCGTCGTCAGAGCGGTCGAGGTCGTCTGGGTGTTGTCGAAGTAGGAGATCGTGCGGCTCTCGGTGCCGTCCGACACGATGAAGTCGCGGGAACGACCGGCGGCGCCGCGCACCTCGATCTGAACGTTGGAGAAGCTGCCCGTCGAGCCGGACATCGTGCCCGACAGCTTCAGGCCGGTCAGGCCGTGCGCGCTCTCCGCGGTGGAGATGTCGGACGTCTTGCCTTCGATCGAGCCGTCGCCCTTGACGCGGATCGAGTAGGTGTCGGCCGACTGCACGTTGGTGACGCGGGCATTGTCGACGCCGGTCATGCTGTTGACGGCGGCGCGGGACGCGCTGGTGCTGTCCATGCTCATGCCGTTGCCGGCAATCAGGTTCTTGCCGCTGTAACCGCTGTCGGCGGCGAGCTTGTCGATCTGGCCACGCAGCGTGTTGAACTGGGAGGCGAGCGACTTGCGGGTGGCGATGGACGCGGCATCGTTGCCGAGCGCCGCGTAGGCGGCGGTGGTCAGGCCCTTGGCCTGGTCGACCATGGAGTCGATCGAGGTCAGGCCCTTGTCGGCGGCCTGGATGGTGCTGATCGACTGGCCCATCGCGTCCTTCAGCGACGTCAGGTCGCCGGCGCGCTGGTTCAGACCCTTGGCCGAGAAGAAGGCGGTCGGGCCGTCGAGGGCGGTGTTGACCTTGTTGCCCGTCGACAGGATGTTCTGTTTCTTGTTGATCTGCTCCTGCGTGCTTTGCAGCTGCAGGAGGTTGGTCCGCATGGAAGAGGACAGGGTAACGTTGCCGGCCATGGTAGCCACTCCTTTGGAGGATCAATGTCCGGAAGCGCACTGCTTTCGAGGCGCTTGAACCGGAAGGGGACTAATTCCCCCGCCAAAGGGGTAGGCAAAAAGCGGGCCAGTTCAAATTTGCCGGGTTTCCTTGGTAATCCGTGCCGGTGGGCAGCAAACGGCCCGGCAAATTTTGCCTATCCATCGGCAAATTCTGCCGGTCAGGCGGCAGGGCTTGCCGGGGCGGCAGATTCTGCCGGGCACTTCCTGCCGGGCAGGACAACCGTTTCGCACACCGCCAGCGGCCCGGCGACGAGCGCCGCGCTGCCCCAGGACCAGCCGACGCCGAAGCCGGACAGCAGAAGCCGGCGGGGACCGGCGGTCAGGCTGTCGGCCAGCGAAGCGGCAACTGCCAGCGGAATGGAGGCGGAACTGGTGTTGCCGACCTCGCGCAGGGCGACGACGGTGCGGTCGGCAGCGACGCCAAGCTTCTGGCCCAGATGGCGGATCATCTGGGCATTGGCCTGATGCAGGACGAGGTGGTCGACCATGTCCGTGGTCCAGCCGGCGCCGTCGAGCGCGGCACGCACGCTTCCCGGCACTTCGCGTAGGGTGAAGGCGAAGACCTGGGTCCCGTCCATGAACAGGCGTGCCGGCCGGTCCGGATGGCGCATCCCCCCACCGTCGGCCGCCAGATAGGGTGCGCCGGCCCCATCGCTGCCCAGGTCGAAGGCGATCGGTTCCGCCCTGTCGTCCAGTTCCAGCGCCACCGCGGCGGCCCCATCGCCGAACAGCGGAGCGACCGCCCGGTCCTCCGGGTCGATCAGCCGCGAGGTGGTGTCGCCGACCAGCAGCAGCGCCCGCCGGCCGGCCGGCTTCAGCATCCCGCCGGCGACCCACAGCCCATAGACGAAGCCGGAGCAGCCATGGGTGATGTCGAGCACCGCCGTGCCCTTGCGCAGCCCGAGCCGCCGGTGCAGCAGAGACGCGGTGCCAGGCAGCGTCTGGTCGTGGGTCTGGGTCACCAGAACCAGCAGGTCGATGCTGTCCGGCTCCCACCCCAACCCGTCGAGCAGGCGGCGGGCGGCGGCCTCGGCAAGGTCGCTGGTGCATTGTCCGGGGGCAACGATCCGCCGCTCCTCGATCCCGGTGGCGGCGGCGACCTTGCGGGCCGCCTCCTCACCGAAACGGCGGGCGAGATCCGCAACCGTCTCGCGCCCGTCCGGCACGCAGCCGACGATGCCGCGCACGCACACCCCGTCGATCCGGCTGGCGACCATCTCCGCCTCCCCCGTTTTCCTGCAGCGTCACAAGCGGCCTCAGCAGGTAATGCCGCCGTCCACTGTAAGGGTCTGACCCGTGATGAAGCCACCGCCGTCGCTCAGCAGGAAACGGACCAGCGGCACCACGTCCGCCGCGGTGCCCAGGCGGCCCAGCGGGGTGCGGCGCACGATCTGGTCGCGCTGCCCGTCGGACAGGCTGCCCGACATCTCGGTGTCGAGATAGCCCGGCGCCACCGAATTGACGGTGATCGCCCGCCGCCCGACCTCCCGGGCCAGTGCCCGGGTCAGCCCGTCCAGCCCGGCCTTCGACGCCGAATAGGCGGCCAGCCCGACGTAACCGCGCTGTCCGATGATGGAGGAGATGTTGACGATGCGCCCACCCTGTGCGCCCGCTCCACGAGCCACCAGCTTGGCGCGCAGGAAGGCGCGGGCGGCCTGGAGCGCCCCGGTGAGGTTGGTCTGGATCACCGCCTCGGCATCGACCTCCGGAAAGGTCGCCAGCACGCCTTCGCAGGCGATGCCGGCATTGTTGACCAGCCCCCACAGCGGCGAATTGCCGCCCCAGGCGACAGCGGCGTCGAAGAAGGCGCGGACCTCCGCCCCATCGCCGATCCGGCAGGGGTGCCAGAACAGGTCGGGGCCGGACAGCCGCTCCAGCGCGTCCGACGGAGTGCGGCTGCAGGTGGAGACCCGGCAGCTGTCGGCCAGCAACGCCTCCACCAACGCGAGGCCGAGGCCGCGGCTGCCACCGGTGACGATGACGTGCCGTTTGGCCTGGGAGCCGTCGTCCACGGTCGGATGGGCAGCGGTCATTGTGGTCCCTTTCGGCTCTTCTTGCCCGCAGCGCTCAGCGGGATACGGTCGGCGAAGGTCAGGGTGCGCGGGCGCGCGGCGGGCGGCAGATCGGCGGCGGCGGCGCGCAGGCCGACGCGCAACGTTGCCTCGTCCACGCCCGGCGCCGCCACGATGGTGGCGGTCAGCAGATGGCCGGTGATCGGACTCGGCACGGCCATGACCATGGCATCGGCCACCCCGTCGACCGCCAGCAGGCGGCGCTCCACCGCTTCGGCGGAGACCTTCACCCCACCGACATTGACCAACCCGTCGAGACGGCCGGCGAACAGCACCCGGTCGCCCTGGCGCTCCACCAGATCGCCGGTGGACAGCCAGCCCTCGCCGTCGGCTGCTCCGGGGGCGGCGCGCGGGCTGCGCACCTCCAGCACGCCGTCGACGATGCGGAGCGCCAGCCCGTCGGGCGCGTCGTCCAGCCAGGCGGCGGGAAATCCGGCGCGGCCGTCGGCGACGGCGAACAACGCACCGGCCTCGGTCGAGGCGTAGATATGGCGCAGCTTGGCATGGGGAAACCGCGCGGCCAGCCGGTCGAGAAGCGGCTGGTCGGCAGCCTCGCCCCCCAGCGTCACCGCGGCCAGCGGCAGTTCCGCATCGCCGAGCGCCATCAGGAAGGCGCGCCAGAAGCTGGGCGTGCCGCTGACATGGGTCACGGCATGAAGGCGCGCCGCCTGCGCCAGGGTGGCGATGGTGCCGCCACCGGGCGCGACCAGCAGAGCCCCGGTGGCGGCGGCGGTCAGCATCACCTGAAGGCCGGCGAAGGCACCGGGATCGTAGCTCAGCAGCCAGCGCGCCCCGTCCTCCGCCGCGCCGCGCAGCCGGCCGCGCAGCCGGGTGAAGTCATGGCGCAGGCGCTTGGGCGTGCCGGTGGTGCCGGAACTCTCCAGCGTGACGGTGAAGCCCTGCCCTGGCTGCCAACCCTCCGGATCCGCTGTGCCACGGGCCAGCAGAAGGTCCTGCCCCGCCGCTTCCGCCGCCGCCAGAGCGGCCAGCACGCGCGACGGCCGGTCGGCCTGCACGATGCCGCCCGACGGAACCGGCAGTGCCGCGAGATCCGCCCAGACGAAGCTGTCCTCCCCTTCGATCAGGCGGAAGGCGGGGTGGAGCCAGTCGGGGCGGCGGCCGGTCATGCCGGGACGGTGTAGAGCGCCGCCAGCTCGCCGACGGTGGTGAACTGGCGGAAGCCCTCGCGGAAGGGATCCTGGCCGGTCCGCTGTTCCAGCACCACCAGCAGCGTCGCGAGGTCGAGGGAATCGATGGGCAGATCGCCGTCGAGGAAACGGCTGTCCGCCGTCAGGGGCGGCAGCACCTCCCCCTTGTCGGCGGCGATGCGGCCGAGTTCCTCGGCGATCAGGGCGAAGATGCTGTCGGTCATGGTCTGCTCAAACTCAACGGATCGGACGGCCCGGATCGACCGTCGTCGCAGCCGTCCAGAAAGCTGCGGATGGCGGCGGTCACCGGGCTGGCGGCCTCGATATGCGGCAGGTGGCCGGCCTTTTCGAACACCCGGTAGGGCGCGGCCGGAGGCAGCCGGTCGGCCGGCGGCATTGGGATGATGCTGTCTTCGCGGCCCCACAGCACCTGGATCGGCATCGGGTAGGCGCTCCAGTCCACCGGCGGTCCACCGTCGGCATGGGCAGTGAACGACTGCTCGACGATGCGCTCCAATCCGGCGCGGCGGACCGGGTCGGCGCCCTGCGCGTGCAGCACCTCGCCGAAGCGGGGAATCAGCGGCGAGGGGCCGGCGAACAGCCGTTCGGCGCAGGCGCGTCCCTCCTCCACATCGGCGGGGGCTATGGCCCGCCGCAGGAAGCCCAGGTCGAATGGCGTGCCCAGGCCGGCGCTCGACAGCAGGGTCAGGCTCGCCACCCGGTCGGGCGCCACCCTGGCGAGTTCGCGCGCGACATAGCCGCCCATCGAATGGCCGACCACATGCACGCGTGGCAGTTCCAGCCCGTCGAGGAATTCGAGCAGCCACGGCGCGAAGTCGGAAACCAGGCCGCTGCCGACATCGGGCGTCGATCCGCCATGGCCCGGCAGGTCGACGGCGATGGCACGCCGCCGGGCCGACAGGGCGGACAGGTTGAACTGCCAGGTCAGGCGGTCGCCGGCAAAGCCATGCAGAAGCAGCACGGGCACGCCGCCGCTACCCACCGAAATATAAGCGGCAGGGCCGCCGGCGACGGTGGCGACACCGGCGCGCAGACGGCTTCCTACCGAAACAGGGCCGGCCGAAACGGGGCGGGAAACGGGCACCGCTCAGGCCGTGACCGGCGCACCCGCCAGGGCCAGCAGGTCGCCGACCGTCTTGGCCTTGGCCAGTTTCTCGCCTTCGACCACGACGCCGGTCTTTTCGTCCACCAGCGCGATGAAGCTGATGACCGCCAGCGAATCCCAGGCCTCCAGCGATTCCAGGGCCTCGTCGCCGGTCAGCGTGCCGGGATCCAGTTCGAGCATCTCGTCAAGAGCGAGAAGGAATTCGTTGCGATCCATCAATTTTTCTCCTTGGTCGAACCGGCACCGGGTCAATGCAGCGACTTTTGCCGGACCGAACGGTTGATGTCCACCCAATCGGGGTGGTCACGAAGAGTTTTGCAACAATCCTGCCAGCCGAAGACGGGGTTGGCCGGCAGGAGCGCCTCCAACAGGCGGCGCACCAGCTCATAGTCGGCGGGTTCATCCACGCACCAGCGCTGGCCTTCCAGATCGCTGTCCAGCGGCAGGTCGGGCACCAGCGCCGTCCCCAGCCGGAAACGGTTGGGGCGGCGGTAGAGGTAGGGGGTGACGTGTTCCCGCTCCGCCGGGTCGGTGGCGTTCGCCGCCGCCTCGTCCAGCAGACGGCGCGGAAAGATCTCGGCGTCCAGGCCGCGCGGATAGCGTGCGCTATCGATCGACAGATAGTCCAGCGGCTGGTCATCCTGGAAGGCGGCGATCAGGCTGCCGACCAGCGCCGGGTCGATCAGCGGACAGTCGGCGGTGACGCGCACCACCAGATCGGCGTCGGCCAGCGCGGCCGCTCCGGCGAAGCGGCCTAGCACATCCTGCTCGTCACCGCGGAAAACGGCGACGCCAAGTCGCTGTGCGCACTCCGCCACCGGGTCGTCGGTGGCATTCACCGTCGTCGCCAGCACCACCGCATCCAGGCCGGGCGTGCGGGACAGCCGCTCCAGATGATGGGCCAGCAGCGGACGGCCGGCGGCCGGCATCAGCACCTTGCCCGGCAGCCGGGTCGAGGTCATGCGTGCCTGCGAGATGGCGACGATCCTCTGCCTGCCCGGTGGCTTAGCCATGCGGCCCCTCCGCTGGAGGCGCCAGCATGTCCCAGCCCAGCGGCTCTCCCCGGCGAAGACGGCGGACGGCGCGGCGGCCCAGCACCTCCGGCAGATGCCTGGGCGCCATTCCGAAGCCGGGACGGATGGAGCGGACATTGGCGGCGGTGAGCGGCTCCCCCGCCTCAACGTCGGCAACGACATAGAGGGAGCGGCGATAGTCGCGACCGCCGGCCTCGCTGGGCTTCACCCCGTAATCGACGCGGCCCATGGCGGCGGTCGCCGTGCGCACGGCGTCGGCCATCGCCCTGAACTCCGCCGGTTCCAGCGAAAAGGCGCTGTCGACACCGCCGTCGGCGCGTGACAGGGTGAAGTGCTTCTCGATCACCGTCGCACCCATCACCGCGGCGGCGACCGGCACGGCGATGCCCTGGCTGTGGTCGGACAGGCCGGCGGTGACGCCGTCGAAAGCCTCGGCCAAGTGAGCGATCGTCCGGAGGTTGCAATCCTCCGGCGGGGTGGGATAGCCGCTGACGCAGTGCAGCAGGGCGAGCGGGACATCGCCCGCCGCGGCCACCGCCTCCTCGATCTCGCCCAGCGTGGCAAGGCCGGTGGAGATGATCAGCGGCTTGCCGGGCCGTGCGGCACGGCGGATCAGGGGAAGGTCGATCACCTCGAAGGAGGCGATCTTGAAGGCCGGGGCGTCAAGATCCTCCAGCAGTTCGATGGCGGTCTCGTCGAAAGGAGAGCTGAAGATGGTCAGCCCGAGCGACCGAGCCCGCTCGAACAGGGGGGCGTGCCAGTCCCACGGGGTGTGCGCCTCGCGGTAGAGGTCATGCAGGGTGCGTCCGTTCCAAAGCCCACCCTCCAGCCGGAAGCCGGGACCGTCATGGGCGATGGTGATGGTGTCGGCGGTGTAGGTCTGCAGCTTGACCGCGTCGGCCCCCGCCTCCTTCGCCGCATCCACCAGCGCCAAGGCACGGCCGAGGTCGCCATTGTGGTTGCCCGACATCTCCGCGATCAGGTAGGGCGGATGCCCCTGCCCGATCGGGCGCCCCGCGATGGACATCGGCGGTCGGCTGGGGAGACGGCCGTTGGCATGGCCTGGAGCGGCATTCGACACGGGCAGGTTTTCCAATCGGATCGGTCTGACGGACCCAGTCTTTCACGAAATCATGAAGGAAGGTTAATTTCCGGCGGCCGGTCCACCACGGCGCAGCAGGGTCCGTGCCTCCTCGCCATAAGCGAGCAGCCGTTCGACGCAGCGGGTGCGGTCGCCGATCTCGACGAAGCGCGCCTTGGCCGCAAGCCTGGCCTCGGCGAGGGCCTCGGCATCGGTGGCGAGCGTCACGGCACGCGCCAGATAGGCATCGCGGTCGGACACGCAGAAGGCCGGGCCGGCATTGCTGGCGACATCGCCCGAACCATAGCCGATCACCGGCACCCCCTCCGCCAGGGCATAGGAAGCGCCGCCGCCGCCACCCTGGCGCGGCGGATTGAGGAAGACGTGGCAGCGGGCATAGAAGGCACGGATGTCGGGGACATGGCCGAGGCAGCGCATGCGTTCCCGATTGCGCAAGGATGCAAGGCGGCCCGGCAGTTCCTTCACTTCCCCAGCGAAGACCAGCGCGCTGTTCGGGCAGCGCTCCAGAATCTCGTCGAACAGTTCCAGGGTTTCCGCCCCCACCTCCAGGTCCAGGCGGGTGCCGACCACCGCGAAGAGGAATGTGTCGTCGGGAAAGCCGGTTTCGACGCGCTTGCCGTCGGACGGCGGCGGCGTGAAACCGAAGGTGAAGGGGCGGAAACGGCGGGCGAACGGCGCCCGGTAGAGCGCCGGGATCGAGCGGGTGTGGTCGTTCTCCTCGTACCCCAGCACGATGTGGGCGAGCGAGACGGTGATGCTGGAGGTGGTGGGGATGGCGACCACCGGCCGGGCATCGGCCTCCGCGTACAGGTCGGCCACGATGTTGGACCCGCCGAAGGCGACGATGAGATCCGGATCGTAGCCGTCGATGGCCTCCACGATGACGCGCAGCTTGTCCTGGCTGAAGGCCGGCTCGGTGAAGGAGGCGACCTTCACCTGCCGGCCGAACATCTTCAATGCGAAGACGCCTTCCAGATCGGCCGCGACCTCCGCCACCATCGGCGGGATGAAGACATTCTCGACCCTGGCGGGCATGCCGTTGACGTTGATGATGGCGACGTCCAGCCCAAAATCGTCCTGCATGCGGGCGGCGAAGTCGAAACAGTCGCGGGTCGGCTGGTGCCCCTGGTTGGTGAACTGGTTGGTCACCACCGCGACGCGGCGGATCGGCCCGTCGCGAAAGGCCGCCCGCGCCGGTGTCAGCCCCCAGCGCCGCGCGATCTGCCTGACCATCGCCGAGTAATAGCGGAACAGGTCGCAGGCGACGAAGGTCGCCATCTTCTCGCCGCTGGCGCTTCCCAGGAACAGCTGCCGCGAGATGCACCAGTGGGTGTAGTGCAGCGCCGCCGGATCGGCGCTGTCGCCGCCCAGGATCAGGTAGTGAAGGATGCGCTCCAGGTGATAGAGATCGCCGGTCAGATGGAACAGCACGGAACGCAGCCGGATCGTGTCGTTCACCGGCACGTCGCGCTCAAGCCGTTCGGCGAGCTCCATCCGGTCGTCGAACTGCATGGTCCGGCGGATCCCGTCGCAGAGCGCGGTGAAGCGGTTGAGTTTTCCGGCGTCGATTTGCCGGTCGGTGAGAAAGACCGTCAGAGCGGCGGCGGCCGCGGTCACGCGGTCGGATGGAACCGTTCCCGGCATCGTCTTGACCTTTCCACTCCAGGCAGCCTTCCCGTGTGTACCGCCGCCGCCGCAGGCCGTGCAAGCGGGCACTGCCTTATGCAATCCATGGGCGATGTGTGCAGCGCGGCAGAAGCCGTTGCACAAGGCAGCGGATTGCGACACACTCCGAATAACCTTACTTTTAAAATGGGGACTGAGATGGCTGGCTTCGACTCCACCACCGGTGCCGCCGGCGTCGTGACCGGGCTGATTGAAAAGGCCGCGGCCGAACTGGACGCGATGTCCGATGCCGCCGGCGAGATCGCGCCGGAGGTCGGCGACCTCGCCGGCGTTCTGGTGGAGGCGCAGCGGATCGCCGACCGGGCCGCCCTGGAATTGCGCCGGCTGACCCGGAAGCTGCCGCAGACGGCAGCCTAAGTCTTCAGCCCGGCGACGCCATCCAGGATCACCCCCTCGTTCAGGGCGCGGCGTTCGAGCTTGGCGCCGAACAGCTTAGCACCGGTCAGATCGGTCCTGGCGAGGTCGCAGCCGCGCAGGTTGGCGAAGGACAGGTCGGCATTGCCGAGATTGACCGACCGCAGGCAGGCGCCGCTGAGATCGGCATAGCGCAGCTTCGCCCCCGACAGGTCGGCCGGGCGGGACCGCTGCTCGTCGAACACCAGGGGGCGCAGGTTGACGTTGCGCAGGTCGGCATTGTTCAGCTTGGCGTTCCGCAGGCTGATGCCGCGCAGGTCGCCGTCCGTCAGCTTGGCGCCGCGCATGTCGGCGCGGTCCAGTACCGCGGCCTGCATCTGCACGCCGGAGAGGTCCAGGCCGTAAAGCGTCGCCCCGGCCGCGCGCAGCATGGTCAGGCACATGTGGGCCAGCGACGGCGCATGGCGCAGGTCGAAACCGGACAGGTCGAGCATCGCGCCCTGCGCCCCGCTCGACCCCACCCAGGTCATATGGTCGGCCAGCAGGTCTTCCAGGGATCGCCCCAGTTCCGCCACCACCCGGCCGACCGGCTTGTCGGTCAGCGCCTCTTCCACGTCGGCGTCGGTGAGGTCGGCCATCACCATGGTGGCGCCGGTCAGCACCGCGCCGCGCAGGCAGGCGCCACGCAGATCGGCGCCGGACAGGTCGGCCCCTTCCAGGTTGGAGCCGGTGAAATTGGCGCCGCGCATGGTTGCCCGCACCAGCTTGCACCCGCGCATCACCGCGTCCGAGAAGTCGGTATGGACCGCCATGACGCCCGACATCCGGGCGTTGGTCAGGTTGGCCCCGGACAGGTCGGCACCGTCGGCGTCCGCCGGGCTGGACTCGATCTGCACCATGTGCAGATGGCCGGAGCGGTCCTTCTCGGCCAGGGAGCCATCGCGCAGATCCGCCTCGAACAGGTTGGCGCCGACCAGGATGGCGCCACGCAGACAGGCGCCGCGCAGGTCGGCCTTGATCAGGCTGGCCCCGTCGAAATTGGTCTGCCGCAGGTCGGCGACGAAGAAGGAGGCACAGTCGAGCCGCGCACCGGACAGGTCGGCGCCGCGCAGGCTGGCGCCGACGAAATCGGCATGGGCCAGATCGCGTCCCGATAAATCGAGGCCGGACAGATCGCAGAAGGACAGGTTTGCACGCGCCCCACCGACACGGGCATTGCGGAACATCTCGTGTTTCCGCACGGCCTGATCGAGCTGTGCCTGATCGAGGCGCCTGAGCGTGCGATTCTGCACCATGGTCCCGTGAACTCCCTTTCCCGGCCCCAATATGCGGCAGGCCAACTTCAGAAAGGGTTAACTCATGCCGCGGACTCGTTCTCCATGGCCGGTTCCCCACCGTCGGCCGGACGGTTTCGTTCCGACAGGCCCCGCTCCGACAGGATGGAGGCGATGACGCCGCGCAACTCCTCCGGCGACACCGGCTTGTGCAGAAGCCGGCAGCCAGTGGCGACCGCCTCGCGGATGCGTTCCGGCGCGGTGTCGCCGGTCAGGATCAGGCCGGGCACCGGACGGCCCAGCCGCTCCCCCACCTTCGCCACCATCTGTACGCCGGTCAGCCGGCCCGGCAGGCGGAAATCGCTGACAATGAGGTCGGGAACGGGCGTGTCGGCCATGGAACCGGTCTTGGGGGAGTCGGCCTGGAGCCTGGCCCCGCCGATCAGCGCCAGCGCATTCTCGCCCTCGTCCGCGACGACAACGCGATAGTCCCAGCTTTCCAGCAGCAGCCGCACGGCATCGCGCTGGATCGGGTCATCCTCCACCACCAGGATCAACCGGTCGCCGGCCACCACCGGATCGACGTCCTGCACCGGCGCCGCAGTCGACACCCGTTCGGTTCCGACCACCGGCACGCTGACCGCGAAGACCGAACCGCGGCCCTGGAGCGACCGGACCTCCACCGCATGGCCCAGGAGTGCCGCCTTGCGCCGCACCTTGGCGAGGCCGAGGCCGAGGCCCTGGCGTCGGTCACGCTCCGGATTGCCGAGCTGGACGAAATCCTCGAAGATGTTGTCGAGCTGTTCGGGCGGGATGCCGGAGCCGGTGTCCCACACCTCTATGCGCAGCCACCGGCCCTGACGGCTGCCCTGATGGCGGCAGCCGATGGTGACGCGGCCCTCGTCGGTGAAGCGGATGGCGTTGCGCACCAGATCGCCCAGCATGCGGATCAGCAGCGTGCGGTCGGTCCGGATCACCATCCGGGTGGGCATCGCACGCAGCACCAGCCCCTTTTCCGCCGCCATGCCGCGAAATTCGGCCAGCAGATCCTCGAACACCGCCGACACCGGCACGTCGGCCAGCTGCGGCCGCACCACGCCGGCATCCAGCGTCGCCACCTCCAGCAGGGCATGCAGAAGCTTCTCGCCGGCGTCCAGCGCCTCGCCCATCTTCTCGGCGATTGCATGGTCGCGGGTGTTGGCGAGGCGTTCCATCAGAATATGATGGAACAGCCGCAAGGCCTGGAAAGGCTGACGCAAATCATGATTGGCGGCCGACAGGAAACGGCCCTTGGCCTGATTGGCCCGTTCCTTTTCCTCCAGCGCGCGGCTTAGCTTCACGTTGAGGGCGCTGAGCGCTGCGGTGCGTTCCTCCACCCGCTGCTCCAACTGGACATTGGCCTGTTCGAGCTGGGCGTTCGCCTCCGTCAGGGCCTGACGGGCCAGCGCCTCGCGTTGCAGGCTGGCGGCGCCGAGCAGGGAGAGGCCGGCCAATGCGGCAACGCCGGCGACCACGACGATAAGGCCGCGCTCCATCCGGACATACCAGGGATCCAGCACGCTGGTGCGGGGGATCGTCACCGCCGACAGGATCGGCAGGCCGGCCATCCGCTTCAATCCGAGAATCGAGGGCTTGCCGTTCACCATCCATTTCGCATCGACCCGGATGGTTCCGGCTTCGAGCCGTGGCAGCGGGCCGAGCGACGGGGCGCCCGCGCCGGCGAGGCGGACGCCGTCTGGGCGGTACAGACCGACCGAGCGGGCGCTCGCGTCGAAGGGTTTCAGCACCGGATCCAGGGCCGCCAGCGGCACGGCCACCAGGATCGCACCGTCGAAAACGCCCGCCGCGGTGTGGATGCGGCGGGCGAAAAGAATGGCCGGCTGCCCCGCCACATGCCCGAAGGCCGGCAGGATCCGATGCTCCTCCTCCGGCGATAAGGGGCGGACCAGAAGCGACAGGCCGTCGCTGGTTTCCGGCTCGGCGAAGGCGACGGTGGGACCGTACAGCGCCGTTCCGTCGGCACTGAGCAGCGTGACGCGGCCGTTGCGCTCCACAGCCATCGCCTCGGGCAATGTGCGCTGTCCCCAGGAGGCCAGGCCACGTCCGTCCATCCGGCCGGCGACCTGCTCCAGCAGGCCGACGCTGGCGTCCAGCACTCCGCGCGCATGGCTGTCGAACAGGATGGCCGCTTCCCGTGCGTCCTTCTCGGCCCGGTCGAGCGTGTCACGATAGTCGAGCGCGGTGACGGCGGCCCAGGAGGCCGTCCCAAGCAGCGCCAGCAGCGCGCACAAGAAGGCGACCAGCATCCGTGGAGAGGCGGCGAGACGGCGGGGGCCGGTGGCTAACGACAGGGAAGACGGAGGCATCTGCGGCGATGACATCGGCCCGGTCACACGGGCATTGGCTGGACCCGCGGCAGACGATGCCGAAGCTCCTTCCAAAGCGGCGGCGACTGGTGGGTGACGGTCATCGGCGGGAAATCCTGGGCGGTGGCGGAACTGGACGGGTGACAGGAGAGCGGCCGGATCGCCAGCGACTGGAATACCAATCGAGCCGGTCGAAACAGCCAAGAGTAAGTTTCAACTTTTCCGAATGTTCGAATGACAAATCAACCCGTAGTTCCCCGTTCGGTTGACGGTTTGGAACTAAAGCTTAGCCCCATTAGCCAGAGGAACAATATCACAGGAAGAAATTTCACGCGATCAGTCTTGGCGACTATGACCATCATCGTAATCACCTGCCCATTAGGTTAAGGCAGGTTGAACGAAACCGTGGAACGGTCCGACTGCAATTGTGCGCGTGTTCACTACTTTAGATAAGGTGCGCCGTCACTCTTTCTGGTTGCGGCCCAGGCGTCGGAAACGCAAATGGGCCGCACGCGCGGGAGGCGCGGCGGCGTCGCAAGGACGGGACGATCAAATCAGGGAGGGGGTGCGGACGTCTGCGTCTCGCCACGCACGATGAGAATCAAGCCGTCATCCGCCGCCTCGATCTCCTTGCCGGCATCGCGGGGGATCGGGACTTTCTGGCGGCGGCAGAACAGCAGAAGCAGCGCCAGCGTCTTGCTGGGGGTGAAGACAACCTCCCGCGATCTGGAGGCGCCGCTTTGCTGGATTTGGACCGACAGACCGCCATCGGAGGTCGGCGTCACCATGGTGACGACGCCCAGCGGCAGATCCGTCTGGTTCGGAGCCTTCTGGTACCAGGCGAGGGCTTTCTTCAGGGCGGAATTGGTGAAGAACAGTTCACGTGTCTCGACGATCATTCCATCCCTGACCAAACACTCACGCCCGGCCGCCCTCCAGTCCCGGATTCAACCGGAACGTGATCGCGCGCCCCAGTTTGGATTCCCGCAGAAGGATCTGCTTGGTTTCCAGCAGCTTGATGGCCCGGTTCACATTGGGCCGCTGCATGCCCAGCGCATCAGCCAGTTCGGACTGGAGCACCGGAACGGAGCGATCGAAATGGAGCCTCCGGCTCAGATAGGTGAACACACGAAGCGCCTCCAGAGTGATCTCGCGGTCGGTCGAAACGGCTCTGGAGATGACGTCATGATGATGCAGCATCGTGGCCTCGGTACGCAAGGTTGTCAGGTTGCTGGGGCGATAATCGGAATGGTTCGGCGTTGCGCCCCGCAGGCCCGCGGTGCCGGATGAAGTCTGCGATTCCGTGTTCGGTTGCGTCATCGGCCCTTCCCTTCCGCTGTGGCCGGCGAAGGCCGGCATGTTCGAATGGGGTGACCGTATCGCAGGATTATTGTTCGCGTATGTCGCCACGATTTCGCCGCTGACATAATTGGTGTCTGTGGAAGCAATCATGAAATTGGTTTGAAACCACAGGGTACCGGTCGCCGCTCAAAAACCGCCCGATGCTGTGCCGTTTTGTCGCGGGAACCGGCCCGGTTACAGCCCTGTTTCAAACCTCATCTGCCCGGCAAAGGAACGCCGGGGCTGGAAGGAGACCCGTCATGCACCGACTGATCCTGCTGCGCCATGGCCAGAGCGTGTGGAATGCGGAAGACCGCTTTACCGGCTGGACCGATGTCGGCCTGACCGACCGCGGCATCGCCGAAACCCGCAAGGCCGCCGAATTGCTGAAGGCGGCCGGCATCGACGTGGACATCGCCTTCACCTCGGTGCTGAGCCGGGCAATCGAGACGCTGCACCTCGTCCTGCGCGACATGGACCGCTTGTGGCTGCCGGTGCACAAGCACTGGCGCCTGAACGAGCGGCATTACGGTGCGCTGCAAGGGCTGAACAAGGCGGAGACGGCGGAGCGCCACGGGGCCGAGCAGGTGTTCCAGTGGCGGCGAAGCTGGGATGTGCCGCCGCCGGCCATCGAACCGGACGACCCGCGGTCGGCCGTCACCGACCGCCGCTATGCCGGGCTCGCCAAGGCGAACCTGCCGCGCGGCGAGAGCCTGAAGGACACCACCGAGCGCGTCATCCCCTTCTGGCGCGACGAGATCGCTCCGGCCCTGCGGCTGGGAGCCCGGGTGCTGGTCTCCGCCCATGGCAACAGCCTGCGCGGGCTGGTCAAGCATTTGGACAATGTCGACGACCAGGACATCCCGCTGTTCGAGATCCCGACCAGCCGGCCGCTGGTCTATGAGTTGGGAGCCGACCTGAC
Organism: Azospirillum sp. 11R-A; assembly: GCF_049472615.1. Classification (NCBI taxonomy): domain Bacteria; kingdom Pseudomonadati; phylum Pseudomonadota; class Alphaproteobacteria; order Rhodospirillales; family Azospirillaceae; genus Azospirillum; species Azospirillum sp. 11R-A. The sequence goes on from NZ_JBCEBL010000014.1 coordinate 145,184, forward strand.
GCCGCTCCGCCGCTACTTCCTGGGCGAGAACGGCGCGGTCGAGGAGATCGGCTGGCCGAAGCGCGAGGGGACGGACAAGGACAGCATCGCTGCGACTTGAACCTGCCTTTACGGTGTCGCGCCACGCCGCTTCGGGCCGCGGCCGGTGCGGGGGCCGCCCCGGTTGGGAGCACGACCGGCCGGGGCGCCCTCCTTCGCCACCGGATGGTGGAAATGGTGCTGATGCGCCGGTTTCTCGCCATTGCCCCGCTCCGGCGGACCGCGCCGGCCGCCGCGGTGCTCCTCGACACGGCTGCTGTAACAGTTGTCGCAGACGCGGAATCGGTGGTTGGCCTTCAGTCGCGCACCGCAGACCGGGCAGGCGCGGGCGAGCGAGCGCTCGGCGAGCGTCCGCTCGATGAAGGCGTTCAGGTGCGCCCGGCGCTCCTGGCACAAATCCATTTCGGGATAGGCGTCGGGGAAGCGGTAGGCGAGCCAGGCGTAGGCGGTCAGTTCCTTCACCGCGCGCTCGGCCTTCTCCAGCTCCACGTCGGTGCCGACGCTGTGACGGAAGCGCTCGGCGGCATCGGGGGCGGCGTTGGGGATGCCCCTGCCCTGGTTGACCGCCCAGCCGCCCAGAAGGCGCAGGTTGTTCTGGTCGCGGGTGTCGATGGGGCAGCGGGCCAGCATGTCGCGCTGGGCCAGCGGCAGCTTGGCGCGGTCCACCGCGGTTGCCGCCTGGATGCGCTGCTCCAGGTCGGTCATGCGGAAGGTCTGGTTGGCGCGCAGCAGTTCCTGCCCGGCGGTGCGCAGCACCTTGGCGAGGCTGTCGGTGTCCAGTTCCTGCGCGATGGCCTCGACGTGGCTGAGGTTGGGCGAAATCCACGAGCGCGGATCTTCCGGCGGCACCGGCGGCGAGGTCAGCGCCCGGCGCACCGGGTTGATGCTCTCGCCGTCCAGCACGGCGACACGGCCTTCCTCGCGCAGGCCGAAGCGGCCGGCCCGGCCGCCGATCTGGCGGATCTCCGACGCGGTCAGCTCGCGCTCCTCCCGCCCGTCATATTTGCGGGTGGTGGACAGCACGACGCGGGCGACCGGCAGGTTCAGCCCCATGCCGATGGCGTCGGTCGCCACCAGCACGTCGGCGGTGCCCTCGCGGAAGCGGCGCGCCTCGGCCCGGCGGACCTCCGGCGACAGGGCGCCGTAGATCACCGCGACATTGTGGTTGCGGCCGAGCAGGTCGTGGCGCAGCGCCATCACGTCCTTGCGCGAGAAGGCGATCAGCGCGTCGCCGGACTTCACCTCCTCCAGCTTCACCCGCTCCTCCTGGACGCGCAGCGGCGACTTGCGGGTGAATTCGACGACCTCCAGCTCCTCGCCCATCGCGTCGGCCAGACGCTTGACGTAGGGGATGGCGTCGGCGGAGCCGGTCATCAGGATTTCCGGCGCCGCCACGCCGGCCACCGCCTGGGTCCAGGCCCAGCCGCGGTCGGGATCGCCGATCATCTGGATCTCGTCGATGACGCAGGCGCCCCAGACCTTGCTGGTGTTCACCATCTCGATGGTGGAGGAGGTGAAGCCGGCACCCGGCCGCACGTCGCGCTCCTCGCCGGTGACGAGGCTGCACGGCCGGCCGCGCGTCTCCAGCGCCTCCTGCCCCTCCAGCGCCAGCAGACGCAGCGGGGCGAGGTAGCAGCCACTCTCCGCCTCGGCCAGCCGGTCCATCGCCGCGTGGGTCTTGCCCGAGTTGGTCGGGCCGACGAACAGCCGCAGCTTGCGGATCATCGCGCGGGCGGTGGCGAAGCTGTCGAGATAGACGCCCATGCCGGACGCGTCTTCCAGCCGCTCCCGCCGGACCTTCAGGCCGGCACGGGCGGCGGCGGTGGAGAAGGCCTCCTCCATCGCGTCGAGCAGCGTCTGCAAACGCGGGATCCGGCCGCCGAAACCGATGACGCGGCCCAGCTCGTCGGCGAAGCCCTTGGGCCGCCAGGAGTCGCCGAAGCCGGCCGCCCGCTGCGCCATCGACGCGACCCAGCCGTCGACACGGTCCTTCGCTTTGGCGATGGCGGGCGAGGACAGGCAGGCGCCCTTGACCCGCTTGCCCAGCGCCTTGGCCTGCGGCCGGCCGAACCCCTCCTCGATGGTCAGCAGGCCCCACAGGTCGGCCTCGATGTCCGGAAGGGGGCCGAGCGCCACCTTGAAGCGCAGCTTCAGTTTGCGGTCGGTGCCGGGGATCTGGACGACATGGTTGACCGCGACCGTCCAGCGCGCCGGGGTGCTGTCGGCATCCACCTCGATCCCGTCGCCGCGCACCACGGCGGCCACCGCGCGCAGGGCGTCGCGGCGGTCGAACTCGTCAGCGGTGCCGGGGGTACGGCCGGAACGGGCGTTGTCGGAAGTGTCGTCGGTCATGATCGTCTTTTCTTGAAATTGCCCCGGTGATGCAAGCGCTTCGGCCGGTCATATCGGCCGGGCGGCCGGTCCGGTAAGGCCGTCAGGCTCTGCCCTCAGACAACAGCCATAGAGCGCCAGGGTCTCTCTTTATGGCCGGGGTCTCACTTTATGGGTCTGACCGGTCGATTCGGCAAGCCGAATCCCCCGATGGGAGCAAGCCCGGGCTAATTCGAATCCGTCGCCGTTTCGCCGATCTCGCCCGTGCGAAAAGGGGGGAGGCACGGCCACATAGAGCCACGCAGGTTTGGTGGTCCGACCCCAACGGGTTAGCCGCCGCCGCCCGGCGGACATGCCCGGCACCGGGTCAAGCCGGACCGGCCGCCAGATCGGTCGCGAAACGTTCAATGCTTTGTTCCGATTAATTTTTTTGGGAGATGCGCATGCCGAATCCTCGTGAGGTCCTGGAACTGATCGAGCGCATGCGGTGCATTTCGAACGACGGCGAGCGCCGGGCCCTGATCGAACGGCTGGGCGCGGCCGACCGTCCGACGGTGCTGTCCTTCCTGAACGCGCACGGGCTGAACGTCTGCATGACGTCGGACGCGGCACTGGCCGCCTTCGGCGCGTCGGACGTGCTGCTGCGCGACGGGATCGGGTTGCAGGCGGTTCTGCCGGTGCTGGGCATGCCGGCCGGCCTGAACATGAACGGCACCGATTTCATCCCGCTGCTGCTGAAGACCCTCAGCCCCCGCAAGGTCGCGATCTACGGCACGGCCACCCCGTGGCTGGACCGCGCCCGCGTGGCGCTGGAGACGGCGACGCCGCACCGCTACGCCGGCCTTCAGCACGGCTTCCACCCGGTGGAGCATTACATCGCCCAGGCGCGGGCCGATCGCCCCGACGTGATCCTTCTCGCCATGGGCATGCCCAAGCAGGAACAGGTCGCCGCGGAGCTGAAGCGCGCGCTGGATCATCCGGTGCTGATCGTCAACGGCGGCGCCATCGTCGATTTCCTGGCGGGCCGCTTCAAGCGCGCTCCCGAGGCCGTCCAGCGCTCCGGCCTGGAATGGGCCTTCCGTCTGGCGCAGGAGCCCCGCCGCCTGTTCCGCCGCTATTGCATCGGTGCCTTCGGCTTCGCCTGGAGCACCCTTCGCCTTCGCCGTGCCGCATCCCTCCGAACCCGCGGGACGGGCGCCGCAGCGCCCGCTTCCACCCGGATCTCTCCGTCACCGATCCGGCGGTCGCCTATCCAGAAGGAGCTTTGAGACGTGGAAAACCTTCCCCAGATCAACAATGGAGGCCACGGCGGCCCGCCGGCTCCGGCGTGGCCCACCCAGGTCGGCCACCATGTGCCGCGTGAGTTCGACGGCCCCGCTCCGGCGATGGGCCCCGACTTCCGCTTCATCCTGCGGGTGCTGGCGGCGCACAAGACGCTGATCATCCTCATCGTGCTGGCGCTGACCGCCCTGTCGGCCTTCGCCGTCTCGCTGATGAAGGACAAGTACACCTCCGAAGCCCTTCTGCTGGTCGACAACCGGCAGGTCCGCGTCGTCCGCGCGGAAGACCAGGCGCTGAACTCGATCACGCCGGAAGACGGCGCGATCCTCAGCGAGATCGAAATCCTGAAGTCGACCGCCGTGCTGTCCCAGGCGGTCACCGACCTGAAGCTGGCGACGAACCAGGAATACAACCCGCCGGTCCAGGCCGACGAGACGAAGCCCTTCGTCGAGCGCGCCACCGCCTGGACGCGCGAGCAGGCCCATGCCGTGTTCGGTCCGGAACTGCCGGGCGTCGTCCAGGCTGTCCTGGCCCATGGCGACAACATGACCAAGGACACCCACCTGCGCGAGACCCGTGCCGCCGACAGCATCGACGGCGTGCTCGACCGCGTCCGCCGCAACCTCGAGGTCGGCGTCGTCGGCCGGTCGCGTGTCATCCAGGTCCGCTACACCGCCGGCGACCCCGAGATCGCCCAGAAGGTGGTGGACACCGTCGTCCGCCGCTACATGGAAACCCGCCAGCAGATGGACCGCGACCTGTCCACCAGCGCCGTCGCCTGGCTGGAAGACCGCATCGCCACCCTGCGCAAGGAAGTCGCCGCCGCCGACACCAAGGTCGACGCCGTCCGCTTCAAGGCCGGTCTGGTCAAGAACGGCGCCAACGGCCTGATGGCCACCACCGAGCTTGAGCAGGCCCGCCTGCGTCTGGCCGAGGCCGCGGCCACCCGTGCCCGCGCCGTCGCCCAGGCCCAGACGCTGGAACGCAGCGCCGGCAACGGCGGCAGCCTCGCCTCGCCCGTCGTCGCCCAGCTGCGCGCCACCGTCGCCTCGATCTCCACCGAACTGGCCCAGCTGTCGCGCCAGTACGGTCCGAAGCACCCGCGCATCCAGGAACTCCAGGCCCGCCTGAACGAAGCGAACTCCTCGCTGCAGCAGGAGGTCCGCCACGAGATCGGTGGCGTCCGCGAGGCGGCCAACGTCGCCATCGAGCAGGAAAATGCCCTGAAAGGGATGATCGCCAAGCTGGAATCCGGCTATCAGACGATGACCGAGGAAGCCGTGCCGCTGCGCACGCTGGAGGCCGAGGCCCAGGCCAAGCGCCAGCTGCTCGACAGCCTGCTCGGCCGTCTGGAAGAGGTGCAGGCCCAGCAGGACAACCGCGCCTTCCCGACTGCCGTCAAGCTGGTCTCGGCGCCGCAGGTTCCGCATGAGCCGTCGGGTCCGTTCCGCATCCTGATGCTGCTGGCCGGCTTCGTCGCCTCGCTCGCCGTCGCCATCTTCATCGTCTTCGGCATCGAGCTGTTCCAGCGCCGCATCCGCACCCCGGACGCCGTCCGCCGCATCCTGGGCGTGGGCACGGTCCACATCGTCCCGCACCACTCCACCCGCGGCACCCGCGGCCGCCTCGACCAGATCTTCCAGAACCATCCGTTCTCGCTGTTCTCCGAATCGATGCGCGCCCTGTTCCGCAACCACCTGTCGGATCTGGGTCCGGTCGGCTCCATCGCCGTCACCTCGGCCCGCCCGCAGGACGGCAAGACCTCGATGAGCCTCGCCGTCGCCCAGGTCGCGGCCCAGGCCGGCCGCCGCGTGGTGGTGGTCGACACCGACTTCCGCCGGTCGCGCATCGACGGCCTGTTCAACCTGTCGGCCAAGAAGGGCCTGTCGGACTGGATCTCCGGCACCGCCACCCTGGACGAGATCGTCCACACCAGCGAGGACGCGCCCTATGCGATGATCCCCGCCGGCCGCCTGATGTCGGAGACGCTGGACCGCTTCAACGTCGACGGCCTGATCCACCTGATGGCCGGCCTGTCGCCGCACTTCGACCTGGTGGTGTTCGACACCGCCCCGGCACTGGCCGTGTCGGATGCCCGCATCGTCTGCGGTGCCGCCTCCAAGGTGCTGTTCGTCAGCCGCTGGGGCCACACCACGGCCAGCGACCTGCAGGCGGTCGCCGACCTGGGTCCGATCGACCACAGCAAGTTCGTGGCCGTGATGACCGACGTGAACCTGAAGAAGGCGGCGTCGCGCGGTTACCAGGGTCCCTACAACAGCTATGTCGCGACCCGGAAATACTACGGCGACACCACCCTGCGGACCGCTCCTTAAGCGGGAAGCCGGGATGACCTGAAGCTCCTTCGACCCAGAGGCCCTTTCCTTCCGGACGCTGCGGCGCCCGGAGGGAGGGGCCTCTCCATGACCGGAACCGGCCGCTGGCCGCTTCGACCGGCCCCCGCGACAGGAAGAGAGAGCCCCTCCGCATGACCGAACGTCCGAAGCCCGGTTTCCCGAAATGGCACCCGACCCATTGGCGTCCGAGCCGGCGCGACCTGCTGTGGACCGCCGCCGCCGGTGCGGTTCTGGCGAGCTGCCGCGGCGCCAGCGGTCCGACGACGGCGGAAGCCGCCGCCACCCAGCCGCAGGCGGCGGAGCCGGCGGTGACGCTGCGCGAGGCCTGCCGTGCGCTGGGCATCCGCCACGGTGCCGCCCGCGACCATTTCATCGATCCGGAAGACCCGATGCTCGACCGGCTGATGGCACGCGAATGCGACGTCGTCACCCCGGAGAATGGCGGCAAATGGGGCGTCTTCCAGCACACCGAGGGCAATTACGACTGGCGCCGCTTCGACGCCGCGGTTGAACTGGCGCGCAGCATTGGCGCCACGCCGAACTGGCACACGATCATCTGGCAGCATATGGGCATGCCGCCCTACATGAAGCTTCCCGCCGGCCGGCAGGCGGAGCTGGACATCTCGGAAAGCGCCTATTTCTCGCCGGACGGCAGCTTGAGCGCCGAAAACGTCTGGCCGCGCTTCACCGGCGTGGTGGAGGCGGTGCGGCAGCGCTACGGCGATGTCTTCTACCGCATCGACGTGGCCAACGAGGTCTTCTTCTGGGAGACGGTGGAGAGCCACCCGAAGGAACAGGACCGCTACGGCTTCCGCCGCGGCATGTGGTGGGTGGCGGCCGGCGGGGCGGAGAAGGGGCCGGAATGGCTCGATCCCTTCTTCCACCATGTGCACAAGGCCTTCCCCAAGGCGAAGCTGGTGCTGAACGAGTTCGGCATCGAGATCGACGAGGGCTGGCAGCAGCGCAAGCGCGCCTATCTGCTCGACTGGCTGACCGGAGCGGTGAAACGCGGCGTGCCGATCCACGGCCTCGGCCTGCAAAGCCACCTGATCGGCGGCAAGCCCTATGACAGCGCCGGCATGCGCAAATTCCTGCGCGCGGTCGACAAGCTGGGCCTGTCCGTCCATCTGACGGAGATGGACGTGGACGAGACCCGCCTGCCCCGCTCCTGGTCGCGGACGGAGAAGGACCGGGCGATGGCCCAGCTGGCCCGGCGTTATCTGGCCGACATGCTGGACAATGCGCGGGTGGAGGAACTGTGCTGGTGGCACCTGCGCTCCGACCTGAATTTCATCGCGCGGGAGCATCCGGATCTGGGTGCCCACCCCTCCCCCTATGACGAGGAGTCCCGGCCCCTGCCGCTCTACACGGCGGTGGTGGAGACGCTGCGGGAGAAGGCGCGCACCGGCAAGGCGCGGTCGGGTTGACGGCGCCCCGGAGGACGTACCGCGGGGGTAAGCCGTTGGTGCCGTCCACCCCCTGCGATAGGCCCGCGCACTTTCTCGTTCGCGCGCGCGCGTCCGGTGCCGCTCCCGTTTAGAGTCCCTGAATGCGTCCTGTACCCATCTGATGGAGAGGTCGATCGTGCAGAACACAGCCGACACATTGCCGATGGATCGCCTGCCCGCCGATCGCTCGGCGGACGATGCGCTCGTCGAGCGCTACCGGCGGAAGTTCCACCTCTCGCCGACCTACCCGTTGACGGCCGAGATGGTGCAGCGCCACTGGGACCTGGAGCGGCGGCTTGCCCGCGAGCTGCTGGACAGCAAGCCGGACGAGCGCTGGGACGTGTTCGAGCAGGCCTATACGACGCTCTACACCAGCTGTCCGTGGCTGAACGAGGCGGAGGACGATGCGCACACCCGCAACGACGAGCTCGACTTCCGCCATTTCCTGACCCTGCTGGGCGGGCCGCAGGACGTCTACGAGGTGGGATCGGGCAAGGCCCGGCTTCTGCGCTACCTCGCCCGCCACGGCTACCGCTGCGTCGCCACCGAGGTGACGCGCGAGCGCGGCGCGACATGGATCGAGCAGGATTCCAACGTCACCTGGAAGAACAGCGACGGCATCCACCTCTCCAGTTTCGAGGCGGCCGACCGCTATGACAGCGTGATCTCCACCCATGTCGTGGAGCACATGCATCCGGAAGACGTCCTCACCCACATGGAGAATGTCCGCACCATCCTGAAGCCGGGCGGCAAGTACATCCTCAGCATGCCGCACAAATACGCCGGCCCGGCCGACCTGTCGGAGGTGTTCGGCCTGAACGAGCCGATCTGCATGCATCTGCGCGAATATGGCTGGGGCGAGACGGAAGCCATGCTGCGTCAGGCCGGCTTCGGCCGCGTCGAAGCCGTCTATATCCTGCCGATGGCGGTGCGCCGCCGGATGAACCTGCATTTCGCCAGCCGCGCCTATCTCGGCTATGCGAAGCTGGTTGAGGCATTTTTGGGACGGCTGCCGTTAACCCTTAATCGCAAGTTCGGAAGAGTTGGCCAGCTCTATCTGTTCCGTCCCGAGGTGTTCGTGGTGGCCCATAAGCCCAAGTGACACCCGTTTGAGCGCTACGAAAAAGCGCTAAATCAAAGACTTACCGACATGCCGAACCCCTTTGTTGCTGCAATGCATCGACAAAGGGGTTTTTCGTGTCTCTTTCTTTTCACAAGTGATAGTGGCATTAGAGCCGCATTTCGCTAAAATTTGAAATACCTCGTTAACCTTTTCCGGCCAGATTGGGTTTCAGCGAAATTCACGGAAAAGAGGATACTTCCAATGGCAACGAGCCCCGTCGATACGACCTTCGTCGTCAATGCCTCGGGTGTGACTGCCGGAGGAGTCTGGCCGCATTTCAAGTTCCTCGTCGATGGCGTCGCCGTCGGCCAGGCGACGGTCAATTCCACCAGCGCCGGCCGGTACAGCTTCACCACCAAGGTGGCTCCCGACGCCGCGCACAAGGTCCAGATCGTTTATGACAACGACTGGCTGTCGACCGACAAGGCCGGCATGTACCGCGACCTGATCGTCAAGTCGATCGAAGTCAACGGCAAGACCATCGCTTCCAACAGCTCGACGGTCTCCTACGCCGCTGAAGGTCAGGGCACGCTGTCCGGCCGCGAAATGCTGTCCTGGAGCGGCTCGCTCGATTTCAACATGTCCAAGGACATGTTCGCCGGCTCCACCGGGACCCCGACCACTCCGACCACCCCCACGACGCCGACCACGCCGACGACCCCGACCACCGGCGGCACGCCGATCGTCGTGAATGCCTACGGCAATGCGGCCGGCGGCGTGAACGCCCACTTCAAGGTTCTGGTCGACGGCAAGATGATCGGTGAAGGCACGGCCGGCACCGCCGCCAAGGACTTCACCTTCAACGCTGATGTCAGCGCAGACGCCGCCCACAAGGTCCAAATCCAGTACGACAACGACGCCGTGGTCAACGGTGTCGACCGCAACCTGTACGTCAACAAGATCACCATCGGCGGCCACGCCGTGAACCCGACCGACAGCATCGTGTCGATCGACAAGGGCGCCCTGGACGGCAAGGACGTCGTCGCCGGGCAGCAGGCCATGTGGTGGAATGGCACCATGGAGGTGAAGGCCGACAAGTCCTGGTTCGCCGGCAGCACCACCACCCCGACCACCCCCACCACCCCGACCCAGCCGAGCCTGTCGGTCAGCGACGTGACGGTGACCGAGCCGACCGGCACCAAGACCGCCGGCGGCATCCAGGGCTTCCTGCACACCCAGGGCAACCAGATCGTCGACGAGGCCGGCAACACCGTCCGCCTGACCGGCGTGAACTGGTTCGGCGGCGAGGGCTACAACTACGTGCCCGCCGGCCTGTGGGCCGACAGCTACCAGGGCCACCTGGAGAAGATGAAGTCGGTCGGCTTCAACACCATCCGCATGACCATGTCGGACGAGATGTTCGACAGCACCGCCGTGACGAACGGCATCGACTATTCGAAGAACCCGGATCTGGCCGGCCTGACCCGCCTGCAGGTCTATGACAAGGTCATCGACTACGCCGGCAAGCTCGGCATGAAGGTGATCCTCGACCACCACCGCAACGACGGCGGCGCCGGCACCAACGAACACGGGCTGTGGTACACCGACAAGCACCCGGAATCGACGGTGATCAACAACTGGAAGATGCTGGCCCAGCATTATGCCGGCAACGAGACCGTCATCGGCGCCGACCTGCACAATGAGCCGAGCGTCAGCGCCACCTGGGGCGGCAGCGCCGCCACCGACTGGGCCTCGGCCGCCGAGCGCATCGGCAACGCCATCCAGACGGTGAACAAGGACTGGCTGCTGTTCGTCGAAGGCACCGAATGGAGCAGCACGCTGGCCGGTGCGCAGGCGCGCCCGATCCACTTCGACACCCCCAACAAGCTGGTCTACTCGCCGCACGCCTACGGCCAGAGCGTCGGGCAGTTCAGCTGGCTGAACGACCCGAACTACCCCAACAACCTGCCGGCCCAGTACGACAAGATGTGGGGGTACCTGTACAAGAACGACACCGCGCCGATCATGCTGGGCGAATGGGGCGGCCAATTCACCAGCTCTGCCGAGCAGACCTGGGCCAAGACCATGGCCAAGTACCTGAACGGCGACTGGAACCTGGACGGCAAGAGCGACATCGCGGCCGGCGACAAGGGGATGAGCTGGACGTTCTGGGCCTGGACCCCGGAATCGGGTGACGTCGGCGGCGTCCTGATGGACGACTACAAGACCATCAACCCGACCAAGGCGGCCATCGTGAAGGGCGCCATGGAAGGTGCGGTGTTCGATACCCCGACCACCACCGCCAACACCGCCAACGCCACCTTCACGGTCAAGCTGTCATCCGCCTCCGGCACCCCGGTCACGGTGGATTACTCCACGGTGGACGGCACCGCCAAGGCCGGCTCCGACTACACCGCCACCAGCGGCAAGCTGACCTTCGCCGCCGGCGAAACCACCAAGACCGTGACGGTCAAGGTGCTGAGCGACAGCGTGACGGAAGGCAACGAGACCTTCGGCCTGAAGATCTCCAACGCCACCGCCGCGACCATCGCCGACGCCACCGGCACCGGCACGATCGTCGACGCCTCGGCGGCCAAGGCCGCCGCCGCGTCGCTCAGCTCGGCCGACCTGCTGGCCCACACGATGAGCGCCGCCAACGACACGCCCACCGCGACCACCGCCGAACTGGCGACGACGCAGCAGCTTGCCAGCCATGACGTGTTCGGCGTCACCTTCGACACCTATCACGACCTGCACACGACCGACACCAGCCTGGCGCACGCCGCCTGACCTGTCCGGTTTGTCTGACCAAGTAAGTACCTGAAGGAAAAGGGTCCGACAGCATTGCTGCCGGACCCTTTTTCCGTTTCCGGGGATGGACCCGCCGGGATCAGCCCGGCATCGGCGAGGCGGCGGTGCCGGGCATCATGGCCGACACGCCGCCGACCGGCGCCGGATGCGGGATGTCGGGGATGGTGACCTCGGCCACCGCCTTGCCGGGGTTGCCGGCGACCACGCTGCGGCGCGGCATCGGCTTGGTGACGACGGAGGAGGCGGCGACGATGCATTCGTCGCCGATGCTGACGCCGATCACCACCGCATGCGGTCCGACCCAGACGCCGTCACCCAGTTCCGGGTAGTGGGTGACACGGCCGGTGGGCAGCAGATCGTCCTTCTGGCCCAGGGTCACGCCGTGGAACAGGGTGACGTTGGCGCCGATCCGCGCGCTGGCGTTCACCACCAGTCCCCAGCCGTGCAGGATGCGCAGCCCCGGCCCGACCTGGGTTTCCCAGGGAAGATCCATGGCGGCGGAATGCTGGGTCCAACGGTGCAGCAGCCGGCAGGCGGCGAGCAGCGGCTTGCGCAACAGCTTCCCCAACGGCCCGCCCATCCGGTCCAGCGCCTGACAGCTGCGCAGGGTGAAGGTCACCCGGAACATCCGGTTGCCCGCCAGCAGCTTCAGCACCGCCCCGAGGCCGGAGCCCCCGCCGTAACGGGTGGCGTCCGCCGCAACCGTCTGCCGAAATGTGTAGTGCGGAGCGTCCTGCATCGCGGTGTCATCCTCTCCGATCAAGCATTGTCACGCCGGCTGTCGGGCTGGCCGTCAGAGCGGCTCTCGGGCCGACTCTCAGGCCGCCTCTCAAGCCGTCTGGGGCCGGCGACGAAATCGGGCCGTCATGCGGAACAGCATGGCGCGGTCGGCCTTGCCGAAGCTCGGCCCGAACAGGGCGGCGACGGCGAACAGCATGGTCAGCCCGACCTTGGCGGCGGCGAAGGTCGGGTTCACCTCGAACCCGAACAGGGCGAGGCCGGCCAGATAGGCGATGGCGGCCGGCGCCAGGATGCCCGTCACCCGCAGCGCGCTCAGCGGCGGCTCGCTCGGGCTGAGACGGCGGCACATCGCCTCCGTGGCGACCAGCATCACCAGTTCGCGGCCCAGCACGCCGATGGCGCCGCCCATCAGGCCGAGCGGCCCCAGCGTCACCGCCATGATCAGCGTGCCGATCGCCAGACCGCCCAGCGAGATCGCCGGCAGGACGCCGACCTTCTTGGTCTTCACCAGCCCGACCTCGGCGTGCATGCGAACGCCGTGGACCACATAGGCCAGCACCAGCAGCGGCATGCAGGGCAGAACCGTCTCGTACTCGGCAGACGCGATCAGCCACAGCACCTCCGGCGCGGTCAGCGCCATGCCGAGCGCCGCCGCCGACAGCAGAACGACGAACAGGTAGAAGACGAATTCCGACTGGTCGCGCCCGGCGGTGCTGTCCTGCGCCTCGATCCGGCTGACCGACCAGATCTGCAGGAAGGAGGCGGTCAGGAACATGTAGAGCATGGTGGCGAGCCGCAGCCCGAAGGACAGCACGCCCACCGCCGCGACGCCCATCAGCAGGTTGACCAGATAGCGCATGGCGAACTGGTTGCCCATGTCCAGCATGGTCTGCGGCATGAAGGGCAGGCCCAGCACCGTCACCCGCTTCAGGATGCCGAAGGAGAAGCCGACGCCGTTCGCCGCCAGGATCGCTACCGTCAGCGCGATGCCCAGCCCGACGAAGGTGATGGCATTGGCCAGGAAGATGCCGGTCACGCCCAGATCCATTACCAGGAGGAAGCTGAGGTTGAGGCCGATCAGCCCCACCGCCTTGCCGACCGAGATCAGCAGGCAGGTGCCCGACCGCTTGTGGACCCGGTAATAGGCGAGCGCCAGTTCGAACACGGCGCTGAACGCGATGCCGGCGAAGGCGAAGGCGATGATCGGCCCCTGGTCGGTGCCGCCGAACAGCAGGTCGCTGGCGCCCCAGCCGGCCGGCAGGGCCACCGCCAGCAGCGCCAGCGAGGCGGCCCACAGACCGATCATCGTGGTGCTGACCACGCGGGACCGGCTGCGGTCGTCGGGATGTTCGAAATAGACGACGGTGAAGGCGTTGATCATGCCGATCATCAGCATGACCGCAACGATGTCGCCGACGACGCTGATCAGGGCATAGACGCCGAACTCCGCCGGTGACAGGACCTTCGCATAGAGCGGCAGCAGAAGCAGTCCCGCAGCGCGGTTGACCACGTTCGCCACCATGAACATCCAGCCGTGTTTGATGATCGTACCAGCTTCGACAGCCATCCGGTTTCCTTCGCCCCCTGTAATCCGCTTCTTCTTCCGGTCTCGCCTGCTGGGGAGAGCATCGCGTCCGCCCTGTCGCATGGATCCATGTCGCATGGACCGTTTCCGAAGGGCGGGCCGCACGGGCGCAGATAAGGAAAAAGAACGCGCCAAATCTTGGCGGAGGTCGGGACAGCGTCAATTCGGCCTTGAAGAGACCGGAACACTCTTCGGTGCTAGTCAGCACGGCTTCGGCCAGAGATCCTGGACGTTCCGAGTATGATTTCCGGCGAGTTCGCACGCTGCCTCTTGCGCCCCGCAACAGGCAAGGGTGCGTTCGCGCCACGCCCCCGCTCGGAATTGCTTGACGGCTTCCTTCGGTCGATCCAGGTGGCGGACCCACCCCGCAAGTTCGGCGATCACCCCCGTTCGCGCCGACGCTTTCCGTCCGGTCGAGGGAGGTTTTGACGGCATATACCCAAAAATTGCGGGGATCGCAGGTGCCGCCGGGGGTGTGACACCACCTTGCCGTTAACCCGAAACGCTATCCCCGCTGGGGACGGCATCCGAAAGTATCCCCATTAATATTCGGACCCCCGCACCCTTCGAAACACCGGTGGTATCGCGGACGCGAAATCAACGTCCGTATGCTCTGTTGCTGGCCGAGCTTCCTCATCCTAATTCGTCCTCAACGAACAGCGGATCGGCCCAGCAAAATCATGAAAGAGTGTTCTTTACATAAATGCGCCACTGCCGATGCGGGGGTGCAGCAAAGTAAAGACCGGCCGAATCCCAAGAGACGCTGATGACGAGCGACCATCCGCACGAATGGCCGTGCGGTGGCTGGCATTCCCTTCAACCACGGGACCTGCGATGAGCAAACTGGACCCAGAAGTGGTCATCGATCTGACCTCCACGAAAAAGGCGACGATCCCCACGATCGCCCCCGGGCTGCTGCTTGCACTCTCGGATGGATTGGTCCTCGCCCTGGTGGGGTGGACGCTCAACCATTTCCTCGGCGCCGATGCGCTGACCGAGCCGATGGAAGCCGCCGCCTGGCAGCGGTCGCTGGTGACCGGCCTGATGCTGGTGCCCCTGGTGAAGTCGGTGTTCGGCATCTATACGCTCGGACGCTTCGACTACATGGAACGCACGAGACGGACTTTTCAGGCGGCCTTTCTGTGCTGCGCCGTGCTGGCGGTACCGTTCATCGTGATGGAAGGCTTCCGCTCCTTCTTCGTGGAAGCTCTGTCGATCGCGCTGCTGGGCTTCGCGGTCACCTACGTCGCCGACCTGCTGCTGATCCAGGGTCTGCTGTCCAGCGCGCTGGACTGGCGCACGCCGGTGATGATCGTCGGCGCCGGCCCGCAGGGTGCCGCCATCGCCGAGAAGCTGCAACGCCTGCCCTGGCTCGGCATGCGGCCGGTCGGCTTCGTCGATGACGACGACAGCCTGTGGCAGACCCGCGTCGCCGGCCTGCCGGTGATGGGTCCGGTCGAACTGCTGGCCAAGTCGCCCGCCGTCGCCGGCCAAGCCAGCGCCGCCATCGTCGCCGACATGGGCCGTCACGGCAGCGACCTGACCGGTCTGGTCCGCACCCTGCCCTTCCGCCAGGTCTACTGCGTGCTGGGCGAAGGCAATGTCAGCGCCGTCGATGCGACCTACCACAACCTGCACGGCTCGCTGGCCCTGCGCGTCAGCGTCCGTCCGCCGACGGGCTACCTGCGCATCCGCCGCGCCATGGACATCGTCCTGTCGGCGATCCTGCTGGTCCTGGTGGCGCCGCTGATGCTGGGCCTCGCCGTCGCCATCCGGCTGGACAGCCCCGGCCCGGTGATGTTCCGCCAGAAGCGCTGGGCCGGTGGCAAGCAGACCTTCGACCTGCTGAAGTTCCGCTCCATGCATGTCGATGCGGAAGAGCAGCTGCAGCATCTGCTGGCGAACGACCCGGTCGCCCGCGAAGAGTACATGACCTACCACAAGCTGACGGTCGACCCGCGCATCACCCCGCTCGGCCGCTTCCTGCGCAAGACCTCGCTCGACGAGCTGCCGCAGCTGTGGAACATCCTGATGGGCGACATGAGCCTGATCGGCCCGCGCGCCTACATGCCGAAGGAACTGCCGGAGGTGGGTGACTCCGCCGCGGTGATCGGCACCGTCCGTCCGGGCCTGACCGGTTACTGGCAGGTGTCGGGGCGCCACCGCACCACCTTCCAGGAGCGTGTCGCGATGGACGTCTTCTATGTCCGCAACTGCGGCCTGCTGTTCGACTTCTTCATCCTCTGCAAGACCGCCGTGATGGTGCTGAAGGGCGACGGGTCGTAACCGGCCCCTCCCCGAACCGGATGCCAGCCGGACCCCCGCGCCACCCGCGCGGGGGTCTTTTTGTTGGAATCCTCAGGGCGCATTCCCTTTTTCGGGCGGCAAAGGGAGGGGGTGACGCGAAAGCGGCTACCTCTTTCGGGCCCGGCCTCCTTCGGTCTAATGCCACCGCCCGGCTACGAGATGAGGGGTGTCATCCGCATCTTCAGTGCTGCACAGCCGAACACGGTACGGCAGCCTAAGGGAAAGCCGATGAAAATCCTGGATTTTCTGGAAAAAAGCATCGCCGTCATCGGCATCATCGCCTTCGGAGGCTCGGTGCTTCCGCTGATGCTGACCGGCGGCGACCCACTGGCGGGCGATCTGGAATCGGCCGGCGTCACCGTCCTTTATGGTGGTCTTTATGTTCTGGTGCTCGCCGCCATCGCATTGCGGCCGGCCATCGCCTTCCAGATCCCCTTCGCCAGCCCGGCGCTGACGGCGATGGTCGCCTTCGCCTTCCTGACCGCGCTGTGGTCGCTGTTCCCGGACATCACGCTGCGCCGGTCGATCGCCTTCATGTTCACGACGGTGTTCGGCATCTGGCTCGCTTTGCGCTTCCGCTTCCCGGAGATCATGCGGCTGCTGGTGGTCGGGCTGTCGTTCCTGATGTTCGTCTCCTTCTTCATGATCTTCGCGATGCCGGCCATCGGTCTGGACAGCGCGCAGCATGTCGGCGCCTGGAAGGGCGTGTTCTTCCAGAAGAACGTGACCGGCCGCATGATGGTCTGGCTGGTTCTGGCGCTGGTCTGGCTGGACTGGCAGAAGGAGATGGGCCGCTGGGTCACCCGACCGCTGATCCTGCTGGCGATGCTGCTGATCGTGATGAGCCGGTCCGGCACCGGCCTCGTCACCTCGGTCCTGGTGTCGGTGGCCCTGCTGTCGACCACCATGCTGCGCGGCAGCATCCGCAACTTCGCGCCCACCATGGCGCTGCTGCTGGCCCTGCTGGTGATCATGGTCACCGCCGGCGCGACCTTCTGGTACGACGTGCTCTACGCGCTGGGCCGCGACCCGACCCTGACCGGCCGCACCGTGCTGTGGGAACACATCGTCCACTCGGTCGGCGAACGGCCGCTGCAAGGCTACGGCTACGCCGCCTACTGGTCCGGCTTCAACGGACCGGGCTCCAGCTTCACCCGCGACTGGGGCATCACCTCGGCCCACAGCGGCTGGCTGGAACTGACGCTCGACCTCGGCCTCGTCGGTGTCGCGCTGGTGGTGGCGGTGCTGGGCCGCATGCTGTTCCAGGGCTTCTTCGCCGCCCGCTACGGCAACAGCCGGCCGGAAGCCGCCTGGGCCTTCGCCGTCGGCTGCGCCCTGCTGGCGGTGTCGGTGTCCGAAAGCGTGTTCGCCGAACGCCATTCGATGAACTGGGTGATCGCCACCATCGCCGTCGTCCGGCTGATCCAGCAGAGCCGCTGGCAGCGCCTGCTGAACGACCGGGCGGCCGAAGAGCACCGCCTGCGCCGGAACACCGCTGCCGGCGTCCCTTCCCCCGCTTACGCAGGACGGACCGCCTACGCCGGCCCCTATCCCGGCCCCTTCTCCCGGCACTAGCGGCAGGGCGCTCCAGTCCTCCGTCCCCTGCGACCTTTCCCATTTCCCTTCGACCGAAGGCAGACCCATGAGCCCGAAGAACGAGCCGGCAAGCAGCAACCGCCCGGCAAACAGCGAACAGGCGACCAACGATCAGGTTACGGTCGTGATCCCCACCCGCAACCGCCCGGACATGGTGATGCGGGCGGTGCGCAGCGCTCTCGACCAGACCCATCGCGACCTTGACGTCATCGTGGTGATCGACGGGCCGGATCCGGCCACGGCCTCGCATCTGGCGACACTGGCCGATCCGCGGCTGACCGTGATGGAGCTTGAGACGAACCACGGCGCCGCGGAGGCCCGCAACATCGGCGTGCGCGCCGCCCGGGGCGACTGGATCGCCTTCCTGGACGACGACGACCATTGGATGCCGGAGAAGGTGGAGTTGCAGATGGCGGGCCGCCCGGCCGGCATCCGCTTCCCCATCGTCAGTTGCCGCTGCCAGGTGGTGACCGCCCGCGGCACCTTCGCCTGGCCCCGGCGTCTCGCCACCCCGGCCGACGCCATCGGCGACTACCTGTTCGTCCGCCGCGGCCTGTTCAAGGGCGAGACCTTCGCCCCGACCACCACGCTGCTGGCGCCCAAGGCGCTGCTGCTGCGCAACCCGGTCCCCAAATCCCGCTTCGACGACTGGGAATGGCTGATCACCTGCGGCCGGATCGATGGGGTGGCGCTGGTCCACATCCCCGACGTGATGGCCGTCCATTACACCGAGGAAAACAACCGCGTCACCCTGTCGACCTGCCACAACATCAACCAGGCGCTGGAGTGGGCCGAGTCGATGCGCGACCACCTGTCGCCGCGCGCCTATGCCAGCCTGCTGTTGCAGGCGACCGGCGGCGAGCAGGCGGCCCGCACCGCCGGCACGCGCTGGCGGATCCTGAATTCGGCTCTGCGCGACGGCCAGCCGACACCGATGGCTCTCGCCACCTTCACCATGCATTCGCTGATGCCGGTCGGCCTGCGCCGCCGCCTGCGGCAGGCCTTGTTCTCCGCGTCCGACGCTGCCTGAGCACGAAAAGGACCCCGACGCCTATGGACAGCACCAACGACATCCGCACCCCCACCGGCCAACCGGATGCGCCCACCCGGACCGTCGTCGTGTTCGCGACGCCGGGCGCACTCGACGGCGGCGGTGGCATCGGCCGCATGACGGGCTATGTGGTCGACCAGTTCGACAGGTCGGGCACGACCCGCTCCATCATCCTCGACACCCGCGGTACCGGTAGCGTTCTGCTGTCACCCTTATATCTCGGCGTAACCCTGGCACGGCTGGGCTGGATCCTTGCCCGCCGCCGGGCTTCCGTCGTGCACATCAACGTGTCGGAGCGTGCGAGCTTCCTGCGCAAGGCGGCGGTCCAGCTGGTGTCGGGGCTGATGTCCTGCCCGACCGTCGTCCACCTGCACGGCGCCTCCTTCGTCGAGTTCTTCGAGGGCGGCATGTTCGCCCGCGGCATCAGCCGGTGGCTGTTCAACCGCTGCGGCCGGGTGGTGGTGCTGGGCGACAACTGGCGCGACTTCCTGGTCCAGTCGGTCCGCACCGATCCCCGCAAGATCCGGGTGCTCTACAACGCCGTGCCGGATGTCGGCGCCGACCTCGGTACGCCGAAACCGCCGGAGCCGGGCACCGTCCTATCCCTGCTGGTGCTCGCCAACCTGTCCGAGCGCAAGGGCATCGGCACGCTGCTGCGCGCCTGTGCGCTGCTGAAGGAGCGCGGCCAGCCCTTCCGGGTGACCATCGGCGGCGGCGGCGATGTCGACGGCTACCGCGCCATGGCGGCCGAACTGGGGGTGGCGGAGGAATGCCGCTTCCTGGGCTGGATCGGCCGGGAGGAGGCGCATGCGCACATCCGGTCGCACGACATGCTGTTGCTGCCCTCGACCCACGAAGGGCTGCCGATGGTGATCCTGGAGGCACTGTCGGCGCAGTTGCCGGTCATCACCACGCCGGTGGGATCGATCCCGGAGGTGCTGACCGACGGCGAAACCGCCCGGATCATCCCGGTGAACGACCCCGGCGCCCTGGCCGATGCCGTGATTGAGGTCGGCCACGACTCGGATCTCTACCGCCGGCTCGCGGAGAACGGCCGCCGCCTGTTCCTGAAACAGTTCGTCATCGACGCCTACGCCAAGTCGCTTCTGGCGATCTACCAGGAGCTGGACCGCGGCGCCGTCGAGCTTTCCGGGGACCTGGACAAGCTGGCCGGATCGGCCGCCACCGCATCCAAACGGCGGTAGGCCATGGTCACGCAAATATCGATGATCGGGTTAGAAAACAATCAATGCGGGCATAGCCGAAAGGGAGATGCACATGCACAGGTTGGGTAACCATACCGGCAGGCCAACCCGTTCGGTCGCTCCACAGCGTGCGGATGCTGCATCGCGTAAACTTGCACGTGAACGCCGCCCGGCCTCCGGCTGCGGCGCTTTCCAAAGGGCGGCAGCCCATCGGCCGCACCGCGACGCACCTGTCACGGCCTGATCGTCGGGCCGGCAAGGACCAGAGGCCGAAAACATAACAAGCCCGCCGCAGCCGTCGAAAGACGGACGTCACACGGTAAAAGCCGGGGCGCAACGCAGGAAAAGGCGGGCCGGGAAAGGATCAGGAGCGGACATGATCTATATCGTCTCCCCCGGCGGCACCCAGGAGAAAGGCGGAATGGGCCGTGTGGTCGACAACTTCACGACCGATTTCCGGCAAAATTGCCCGGACGTGAAGTTCGAGGTGATCGACAGCTACGGCCCCGGCAAATTCCACCTGATGCCCCTCTATTTCGCGCGGGCGACCGCGCGGCTTGCCGGCTGTTTTGCCGCCGGCAAGGCCGATCTCGTCCACATCCATATGGCCGAATATGGCAGTGTCCTGCGCAAGGGCATCCTGATCGCCATGGCGCGAACCTTCGGCGTGCCGGTGATCCTGCATCTGCATGGCGGGCGCTTCCCCAAGCAGTTCAAGGACGCCGGTCCGGTGATGCGCTGGGCGATCCGCCGCATGATGGCGATGACCAGCGAGATCGTCGTGCTCGGCGAGTTCTGGCGCGACTGGGTTGCCGAGGCCTTCGGGCCGGAGGCGCGCCAGCGCACCACCCTGCTGCACAACGCCGTGCCGGGTCCGGCATCGCCGCCGGTGCGCGACGATGCGGAAGAGGACTTTGCTGGTCCGGTCCGCCTGCTGTTCCTCGGCCGGCTGATCAAGCTGAAGGGCATCGACGTCCTGCTGAACGCGCTGGCGTCCCCCACCTGCCGCGACCGCAACTGGCAGGTCACCATCGCCGGGGACGGCGATCTGGAGACCTACCGCAGCCTCGCGACGGAACTGGGCATCGCCGACCGCGTGCGCTTCACCGGCTGGCTGGATCAGGCCGGCTGCCGGCGCGAGCTGGCCGGCGCCCATGTGCTGGTCCAGCCGTCGATGTTCGAAGGCCTGCCGATGTCCGTCCTGGAGGCAATGGCGGAGGGACTGACCATCATCGCCACCCCGGTCGGCAGCGTCCCCGACGCCATCGCCGACGGGGAGACCGGACTGCTCGTTCCGCCGGGCGACGTGGCGGCGCTGGCCGATACGCTGGCGCGGGTGATCGACGACCGCACTCTGCGCCGCAACCTCAGCGCCGGGGCCCGCGCGCGGTGGGAGCGCCAGTTCGACGTCGCCGTGTTCCGCGAACGGCTGCTGGAGATCTACCGCCGCAACGCGCGCGGCAGCCTGAGCACGTCGCCCGCCGTCCCAGCCGGACCGGTTCCGGCCGCCGGACCGGCAGGCCATTCGAAGAGCACCACCGGCTGACCCGAAAAGCGGCAGGCCTCTCCCGGTTCAGGCTGACCCAGCCCAGGCACAGGCCCGAACCGGGAGCATCGACATGAAGGAAGGGGCACCATGAAAAACGCCATTGCCAATCTGGTGCGCTGGTCGGGATTCGGTGCGATGCAGCGGTTCCTGAAGGCGCGGAACGCGGTCACCATCGTCGTCTATCACGATCCGGACCCGGAGGTGCTGCGCGAGCATCTGCGCTGGTATGCCAAGCATTACGGCTTCACCACGCTCGATGCCGTCGCCACCGCGATTGAGACCGGCCGCTGGGACAAGCTACCGGATTATCCGCTGGTCATCACCTTCGACGACGGGCACCGGAACAACACGGCGCTGGCGCCTTTGTTCCGCGAATTCGACCTGCGCCCGACCATCTACCTGTGCAGCCAGATCGTCGGCACCGCCCGCCCCTACTGGTGGAAGACCGCTGCCGCCGACGGCATCGGGGTGGAGCGTCTGAAGCGCGTGTCCGACCCGGAACGCCGCCGCCTGCTGGCCGAGGCCGGCAACGATCCCGACAAGGATGGCGACGACCGGCAGGCGATGACCTGGGACGAGATCGCGCGGATGACCGATGTCGCCGATTACGGCGCCCACACCCGCACCCATCCGATCCTTCTGCAATGCGACGACGACCGCTGCTCCGACGAGATCGCCCTGTGCCGTGCCGAGCTGGAGGAGGCGCTGGGCCGGTCCTGCCGCCATTTCGCCTTCCCCAACGGCGATTTCAGCGACCGCGAGGTGGAGGAGATCCGGCGTGCCGGCTACCGCACCGCCCGCACCATCGACCCCGGCTTCAACGACGCCTCGACCGATCCCTTGCGGCTGAAGGCCTTCCCGGTGTCCGACGACGCCACCGTGGAGTGGCTCAGCGTCCAGCTGACCGGCATCCCGGCCTGGCTGCGCAAGCGCAAGGCCGCGAACACTGGCGATTCGGCCAATGGGGCAATCCCCGAATGGACAGGTTCGATGGTAAAGCCCAAGTCGGCAGGCGTATGACCGTAAATACCTACGCCAAGCCGAACGTCAAGCATCCCGCGACAAGCCCTATTACGGGACAACAGAGTGGCTAACCACAGACTTCAATCCACTCCTATCCTTTGAGCCCTCGCAAACCACCGCAAGCATCACAATAAAATTGCATATCAGGCGGATGCGAGAACAAGGAGCCGGAAAACAGCGGGACACATGACAGGGGGTAGCCGGATCTACCCCCAACAGCGTCCCGGCCGAACACCCGGCTCCCCGTTCAGACCGACCGGCTTCCCGACCGAACCCCCGTTGCGACAACCCTCTTTACGACAACCCAAGTCGACCGAACCCAGCAGGAGTTTTCAGAGACATGCGGACCGCCACCCTGACCGACACGACCCTGACCGCTCCCGCCCTGCCGGAAATCCGCGCCTTCATCGTGGAGAATTTCCTGCTCGGCAAGGACTCCGGCTTCGACAACAGCGAATCCCTGTTGGAATCGGGGATCATCGACAGCACCGGCATCATGCACGTCGTCGCCTTCCTGGAAGAGCGCTTCGGCATTGCCGTGGATGACGACGACATGGTCGCCGACAACCTGGAATCGGTGGACCGCATCGCCGCCTTCGTCGGCCGCAAGCAGGAACTGCGCAACGCCGCCTGATCCCAAGGGGAGCGGGAATGCGAGCGGCCAAAAGACGGGCGAAGAAGGACACCACCATGGCCCATCTGGTTCACCAGTTCCTCAGCGAGACGGCCAAGCGGGATCCCTCCCGCACCGCGCTGATCGCCGGGGATGCCAGCCGCAGCTTCGCCGAGCTGGACCGTGAAAGCGACGCCGTCGCCTGCGCGCTCCAGTCGGCGGGGATCGCGCGCGGCGACCGCGTCGCGGTGATGCTGGAGAACTCCATCGAATATGTCGCCGGCCTGTTCGGCACGCTGAAGGCCGGCGGCGTGTTCGTGCCCGTCAACCCCTCCACCAAGGCCGACAAGCTGACCTATCTGCTGGCCGACGCCGGCATCCGGGTCCTGATTGCGCCGGCAGCGTTGGCCCGGCAGGTCCTGCCGGCGCTGGAGACGGTGGAGATGCAGCCGACGGTACTGTGGGTGGGCGCCGGCCTGCCCGACGGTGCCACCGGCCTGCTCTATGCCGACGCGCTGGCCGCACAGCACCGGCAGCCGGCGGAGCCGGGCCTGATCGACCAGGATCTGGCGGCCATCATGTACACGTCCGGCACCACCGGCCGGCCGAAGGGCGTGATGCTGACCCACGCCAACTACGTCAACACCAGCTGGGCGATCTCCACCTATCTGGAGAACACCCCCGACGACGTGGTGATGTGCGTCCTGCCGCTGACCTTCGGCTATGGCCTGTCCCAGGTGCTGACCGGCGCCCGCGTCGGCTTCACCCTGGTGCTGGAGCGTTCCTTCGCCTTCCCGATGGAAACGCTGAAGCGCATGGTGCAGCACCGCGTCACCGGCCTGCCCGGCGTGCCGACCGTCTTCTCCACCCTGCTGGGGCTGGAAGCGGCGAAGACCGCCGATCTCGGTCGCTTGCGCTACCTGACCAACGCCGCCGCCCCGCTGCCGGCCGCCCATCTCCAACGGCTGCGCGAGCGTTTTCCCCAGGCTATCTTCCATTCCATGTACGGCATGACCGAGTGCTGCACCCGGATCAGCACGCTCGATCCCGCCGAACTGGAGCTGAAACCGGCTTCGGTCGGACGCGCCATCCCCAACTCCGAAGCCTTCGTCGCCGACGAGGAGGGCAACCGCCTTCCTCCCGGCCAGGTCGGCGAGTTGGTGGTGCGCGGCGCCAACGTGATGCGCGGCTATTGGAACCGGCCGGAGGAGACAGCCCGGCGTCTGCGCCGCGGCCCGCAGGGCGAGACCCTGCTGTTCACCGGCGACCTGTTCACCCAGGACGCCGAGGGGCATCTCTACTTCGTCAGCCGCAAGGACGACGTCTTCAAATGCCGTGGCGAGAAGGTCAGCCCCAAGGAGGTCGAGAACGCGCTGTACGAGCTGGAGGGTGTGCTGGAGGCCTGCGTGATCGGCGTTCCCGACGATGCCGACGGGTTGGCGGTCAAGGCCTTCCTCGTCGCCCGTGACGGTGCGACCCTGTCGGAAGCGGCGATCCGCCAGCACTGCCGCGGCCGGCTGGAAAGCCACCTCGTGCCGAAATTCATCGAGTTCCGCGACAGCCTGCCGAAGACCGACTCCGGCAAAATCCGGCGGGCGGAACTGGTGGAGGAAATCGGCACGCCGGCACGTCCGGCGGCGGCATCCGTCCGCTCCCCCGCGTAGCGGGGACGGGGCAGGACGGGAGCGGAACGTTCCCCCTACAGAACATCACCACGAACACTACCCACCCCAGGACAGAAAGCACGCTCATGTGTGGTGTCGCCGGAGTTCTCGCAGGATCGCGTGCCGAACCGGCCGGTCTGGACGAGCTGAAGCGCATGATCGCCATGCTGGGCCATCGCGGCCCGGACGGCTACGGTTTCTACCGTGACGACCGCATCGGGCTTGCCCATGCGCGTCTCAGCATCGTCGGTCTGGCCGGCGGCTTCCAGCCGATCCACAACGAAGACCGCACCCTCTGGATCAGCTTCAACGGCGAGATCTTCAACCATGTCGAATTGCGGCGGGAGCTGGAGGCGCGCGGCCACCGCTTCTACACCCAGACCGACACCGAGGTGATCGTCCACGCCTTTGAGGAATACGGCCCCGCCACCTGGGCCAAGCTGAACGGCCAGTTCGCCATCTGCCTGTGGGACACCACCCGGCGCGAGCTGTGGCTGGTCCGCGACCGGCTCGGCATCCTGCCGCTGTTCTATGCCCGCCGCGGCGACCATCTGGTCTTCGCCTCCGAAGCCAAGTCGCTGTTCGGCGGCGGCCGGGTGGCTCCGGCCTTCGACCCGGCCCGCCTCGCCCAGGTCTTCACCCATTGGAGCACCGCGCCGCACGGCAGCGTGTTCGCTGGGGTGGAGAGCGTGCCGGCCGCCACTGCGATCCGCGTCGACTCCACGCTGGCGCTGCATGTCGACCGCTACTGGCAGCCCGATTTCGCCACCGATCCGTCGCTGGCCAAGCTGTCGCTGGACGAGGCCGCCGACCGACTGGAGGAGAAACTGCTCGACGCCATCCGCCTGCGGCTGCGCGCCGACGTGCCGGTCGGCGTCTATATCAGCGGCGGGCTCGACAGCTCGGTGATCGCGGCGCTGGCCCGCAAGCTCGACACCACCCACATGCACAGCTTCGGCGTCCGCTTCACCGACGCCGGCTTCGACGAAACGCCGCAGCAGCGGCTGGTCGCCGGCCATGTCGGGACCGAGCATCACGACATCCTCTGCAGCCCGCAGGACATCCAGGCCGCCCTGCCCGACGTCATCCGCCATGGCGAGATGCCTCTGGTCCGCACCGCCCCCGCCCCGCTGTTCCTGCTGTCGCGTCTGGTGCGCGAGAGCGGCATCCGCGTCGTGCTGTCCGGCGAGGGTGCCGACGAGTGGCTGGCCGGCTACGACATCTTCAAGGAGGACAAGGTCCGCCGCTTCTGGGCGCGGCAGCCCGACAGCAAGGCGCGGCCGAAGCTGCTGGGCCGCGTCCATCCCTTCGCCGCCGTCAACGGCCAGAAGGACAGCCCGCTCTGGCAGGCCTTCTTCAAGCGCGGCATGATGGAGACGGAGGAGACCTTCTACGCCCACCGCACCCGCTGGCGGAACACCGCCTGGTCGCAGCGCCTGCTGTCCGCCGATGTCCAGGCCACCGCCGACGATGCCGCCTTCGAGGCGCATGTGGCGGCCCATCTGCCGGACGGCTGGTCGCGCTGGTCGCCGCTGGCGCGCAGCCAATGGGCAGAGATCGCCACTTTCATGACCCCCTACCTGCTGTCGGCCCAGGGCGACCGCGTCGCCATGGCCAACAGCATCGAGGTCCGCTACCCCTTCCTCGACCCGGCAGTGGACGACCTCTGCGCCGCCCTGCCGGACCGGGTGAAGATGCTGGGCCTTCGCGACAAGTTGGCCCTGCGCCGGTTGGCCGCCCGCCATCTCCCCGCCGAGATCTTCCAGCGGCCGAAGAGGCCCTATCGCGCGCCGATGACTACGGCCCTGTTCGGCGACGGCGCCCCGGACTATGTCCGCGACCTGCTGTCGCCGGACGCCCTCGCCCGCTACGGCCTGACCGACGCCGCGGCCGTCTCCGCCCTGGCCGACAAGGCCCATCGCCAGAATGGCCGCATGGCCGGGGAGCGGGAGGAGATGGCGCTGGTCGGCACGCTGACCCTGCAGATGCTGGCCCACTACGTCCAGGACGAACTGCCCCAGAGCATCCGCGACCAGCGGGCCGCCCTGGACCGTGCAGAAATTCACGTGCTGGAGGACCGGCTCGGCAACGCCCGGACCGCCACACCCCAGCCCACCGCGGCCTGATCGCCGCGGCCGCTTCTGACCGACGATGCATCAACCCCCATTGGGAACCGTGACCATGCTGAACGCCCTCACCTCGTTCGACTCCAAGGCCCTCGATCTGGATTGCGCGGCCGCGGCTCGCGAGATCGAAGACGCCATCCAACGCATCGTCGCCCATGATCTGCGCCGCCAGGGCATCGTGCTCGGCGTGTCCGGCGGCATCGACAGCTCGGTCTGCGCCACGCTCGCCGTTCGCGCCCTCGGGCCGGAGCGCGTGCTGTGCATCCTGATGCCGGAAAAGGAAAACTCGCCGAAGAGCACCCGCCTCGGCACCCTGCTCTGCGAGCATCTCGGCGTGACCCCGGTGATGGAGAACATCACCGGCCCGCTGGAGGCGCTCGGCTGCTACGAGCGGCGCGACAACGCCATCCGCCGGCTCTTCCCGGAATTCGGCCCAGGCTGGAAGCAGAAGATCGGTCTGGCCGGCAACCTTCTGGACGCCGACCGCGTCAACTACTTCACCCTGACCGTCGAATCGCCGGACGGCGAGCGCCAGACCAGCCGCATGCCGGTGGACGTCTATCTCGACGTCGTCGCCGCCACCAACCTGAAGCAGCGCATGCGCAAGACGGTCGAATACACCCATGCCGACCGCCTGAACTACGCCGTGCTCGGGACGCCGAACCGCCTGGAATATGAGCTGGGCTTCTTCGTGCGCGGCGGCGACGGTCTGGCCGATCTCAAGCCGATCGCCCACCTCTACAAGTCGCAGGTCTATCAGATGGCGGCCTATCTCGGCCTGCCGGCGGAAATCCAGGCGCAGTCGCCCAGCACCGATACCTACACGCTGCCGCAGTCGCAGGAGGAGTTCTACTACGCCCTGCCCTACGACAAGCTGGATCTGGCGCTCTGCGCCTACGGTCGCGGCGCCAGCGAGGAGGAAGCCGCGGAAGCTCTGAACCTGACCGTCCAGCAGGTCCACCGCGTCTACAAGGACATCACCGCCAAGCGCCGCACCTCCGCCCGCATCCTGCGCGATGCCCATCTGGTGCAGCCGGTGTCCGTCGGGGATGAGGCATGAGCGTCATCGACTGGAAGCAACGTGGCGTCGCCCGGTATGAACCGGGCGACCACGCCTCCCTGGAGGCATTCCAGCGCGCGCATTTCGGGGCCGAAGCAATCCAGCTGTCCCCAGACCACTTCCATTGGCTGTTCGAAGAGCCGCCGGAACGGGAGCATGAAGGACCGCAGCTCTGGCTGTGCAAGCGGAACGGTGCGGTGGTCGGCCAGCAGGGCGGCATCCCCTTCGCCCTGAAGGTGGGCGAGCGCAACCGCCGGGCCTCCTGGGCGATCGACCTGATGGTCGCCCCGGAATGGCGCCTGCGCGGCGTCGGCCCCGCCCTGTCGGAAACCCACACCGGAGCCAGCGATCTCGCCGTGTCGCTGTCGATGACGGAGGCCGCCTATAAATCCTACAAGCGCGGCGGCTGGCTCGACCTCGGCAATGTGCCCACATATCTGCGGGTGATCGACCCTCTGCGCTGCCTGCGCGTCAGCCCGTATGGCGGGGGTCTGGCCAAGCTGGTCGCCAGGGTGGGCAAGCCGGCGCTGGCGTCGGCCTCGATGGGCTACGGACTTTCGGCCAAGCTGCTCGGTGCCCGGCTGGTGGAGATCGACCGTTTCGACTACCGCGTCGACGACCTCTGGGAGGCGGCGTCGCCGCAGCATTCGGTGATCGCCCGGCGCGACTGGGCCTTCCTGAACTGGCGCTTCGACCTGTCCCCCCAGGCCGACCGCTTCCGCCGCTTCTACGTCATGCGCGGCGAGACCGTTCTCGCCTATGTCGTGCTGCGGGTCGATCACTGGAAGGGTGAGCCGGTCGGCGTGGTCTGCGACTATCTGGCCCGGCCGGGCTGGCTGATGGCGGCCTTCTCGCTGATGACCGAACTGGCGCGCCGTGAGGGTATGGTTGCGCTGATGTGCCGGACGCTGAACGCCCAGGCGGCGCGGCCGCTGTCGATGATGGGCTTCCTCTGCCTGAAGAACGGCCTTCGCACGCCGACCCGCATGATGGTGCGGCCGGCGCTCGACCAGCCGGAACTGGCCGGTACGGTGGGCGATCCGAAGAACTGGTTCGTCACTATCGCCGACAGCGACATGGGCTTCAAAGGATTGGGCGAGTAGACGAAGAGCCCAAACTCCAAACGCGAAAAGGCCGCCTTCCCACAAGGGAGGCGGCCTTTTCGCTGATCGCGATAAAATCGAGTTTCAAGTGACGGGATGCGCCTTCAGATCGTCCATGAAGCGGCTTACCGCTGTGCATGGCGCCCGGTGAGATCAAGCCGATCGAGCGATTAGTAAGGCTTAGCTTCAGGCATTGCTGCCGGTCCACATGCCTCCTATCGACGTGATGGTCTGTCACGGCTCTCAAGGGAGCTCTGGTTTAGAGGTGGGTTTCCCGCTTAGATGCTTTCAGCGGTTATCCCGTCCATACTTAGCTACCCGGCCATGCCACTGGCGTGACAACCGGTGCACCAGAGGTATGTCCATCCCGGTCCTCTCGTACTAGGGACAGATCCTCGCAAAACTCCGACACCCACGGCAGATAGGGACCGAACTGTCTCACGACGTTCTAAACCCAGCTCACGTACCACTTTAATCGGCGAACAGCCGAACCCTTGGGACCTGCTCCAGCCCCAGGATGTGATGAGCCGACATCGAGGTGCCAAACGACTCCGTCGATATGGACTCTTGGGAGTCATCAGCCTGTTATCCCCGGCGTACCTTTTATCCGTTGAGCGATGGCCCGTCCACGTGGAGCCACCGGATCACTATGGCCGACTTTCGTCTCTGCTCGACTTGTCAGTCTTGCAGTCAGGCGGGCTTATGCCATTGCACTCGTCGAGCGATTTCCGACCGCTCTGAGCCCACCATCGCGCGCCTCCGTTACACTTTGGGAGGCGACCGCCCCAGTCAAACTACCCGCCATGCAGGGTCCCGGACCCGGATAACGGGCCACGGTTAGATGCCAGAGACTTCAAGGGTGGTATTTCAAGGTTGGCTCCACACGAGCTGGCGCCCATGTTTCCAAGCCTCCCACCTATCCTACACATGAAGTCCCTAGCACCACTGCAAAGCTGTAGTAAAGGTGCACGGGGTCTTTCCGTCTGACCGCGGGAACTCCGCATCTTCACGGAGAGTTCAATTTCGCTGAGTTGGTGTTGGAGACAGCGGGGAAGTCGTTACGCCATTCGTGCAGGTCGGAACTTACCCGACAAGGAATTTCGCTACCTTAGGACCGTTATAGTTACGGCCGCCGTTTACCGGGGCTTCAATTCAGAGCTTGCACTCCTCCTCTTAACCTTCCGGCACCGGGCAGGCGTCAGACCCTATACGTCGCCTTGTGTGGCTTCGCAGAGCCCTGTGTTTTTAGTAAACAGTCGCTACCCCCTGGTCTGTGCCCCCCGCCATGGCTTGCGCCACAACGGGGCCCTCTTCTTCCGAAGTTACGAGGGCAATTTGCCGAGTTCCTTCAACACCATTCTCTCAAGCGCCTGGGTATACTCTACCAGTCCACCTGTGTCGGTTTGGGGTACGGTCTATATGGCGGGGCTATTTCCTGGAACCGGTCCACAGCACGATCAATCCGATAAGATCGTACACGCTTTCCAATCCGTCACCTCCGCCAGGCCCACGAATATTAACGTGGTTCCCATCGACTACGCCTTTCGGCCTCGCCTTAGGGGCCGGCTCACCCTGCGTGGATTAACCTTGCGCAGGAACCCTTGGACTTTCGGCGACAGTGTTTCTCACACTGTTTGTCGCTACTCATGTCAGCATTCTCACTTCCGATACCTCCAGGCGGCCTCACGGACACCCTTCGCAGGCTTACGGAACGCTCCGCTACCACGCGATCTGAGATCGCATCCGCAGCTTCGGTACACGGCTTGAGCCCCGATACATTTTCGGCGCAGGCCGGCTTAACTAGACCAGTGAGCTATTACGCTTTCTTTAAAGGATGGCTGCTTCTAAGCCAACCTCCTGGTTGTCATGGCCTTCCCACATCCTTTCCCACTTAGCCGTGATTTGGGGACCTTAGCTGGCGGTCTGGGCTGTTTCCCTCTCGACGATGGACCTTAGCACCCACCGTCTGTCTGCCGGACTGCACTCTGCGGTATTCGGAGTTTGGTTAGGTTTGGTAAGGCTCGCGCCCCCCTAGCCCATCCAGTGCTCTACCCCCGCAGGTGATATCCGACGCGCTACCTAAATAGCTTTCGCGGAGAACCAGCTATTTCCTGATTTGATTGGCCTTTCACCCCTAGCCACAGGTCATCTCCGACTTTTTCAACAGGCGTGAGTTCGGTCCTCCAGTGCGTGTTACCGCACCTTCAACCTGCCCATGGCTAGATCATCAGGTTTCGGGTCTAAAGCATGCAACTCGGTCGCCCTATTCAGACTCGCTTTCGCTGCGCCTCCACCTACCGGCTTAAGCTCGCTGCATACTCTAAGTCGCTGACCCATTATACAAAAGGTACGCCGTCACCCCGTAAAGAGGCTCCGACTGCTTGTAGGCATCCGGTTTCAGGAACTGTTTCACTCCCCTTGTCGGGGTGCTTTTCACCTTTCCCTCACGGTACTGGTGCACTATCGGTCACTGAGGAGTACTTAGGCTTGGAGGGTGGTCCCCCCACGTTCAGACAGGGTTTCACGTGCCCCGCCCTACTCGAGCATTCGATCCGGTTTATCCGTACGGGGCTATCACCCGCTATGGCCCGACTTTCCAGACGGTTCCGGTTATGTAGATCGAATGACTGGCCTGGTCCGCGTTCGCTCGCCACTACTAGCGGAGTCTCGGTTGATGTCCTTTCCTCCGGCTACTTAGATGTTTCAGTTCGCCGGGTTCGCTTCCCATRCCTATKKATTCAGCATGGGATACCGCTTGCGCGGTGGGTTTCCCCATTCGGAAATTCACGGATCAATGCCTGCTCGCGGCTCCCCGTGACTTATCGCAACGTGCTACGTCCTTCATCGCCTCTCAGTGCCAAGGCATCCACCAGATGCCCTTCAGACGCTTGATCTCAACTCCAACGAAAACGCTTGCGCCACGCGCAGGAACAAGCCTGCTCGCGAGCYGACCAACAGGGCCAGCTGTTTCCGCCGTTCGATGCTACTCCCAGCCAGCTTCGACCTTGTGGGTCTGGGCCGGCCGAGGAGCGTCCTCGGTCACTTGCACTTCATCTTCACTTGTCCATGATCCCGCCCCGGCGCCACGCTGTGGCCTGGGGCACGATAACGAGCGCCAAAGCGCTCGTTATCGTTCACGTTTCCGTGTTGTGGTTCCTTCCAACGGTCCTCGAAGCTGAGCGGCTCGGCGTCCCTCGACACCAATCTTCCTTGCGGAAACTGGTGGAGGCAGACGGGATCGAACCGACGACCTCCTGCTTGCAAAGCAGGCGCTCTCCCAACTGAGCTATGCCCCCGATGGTCACGCCATCGCTAAACATGGTGGGCCAGGGAGGATTTGAACCTCCGACCTCACGCTTATCAAG
>NZ_JBCEBL010000015.1:0-175449 GCF_049472615.1 Azospirillum sp. 11R-A
ACTTCCGCACCGTCTCGTGGCTCACGGTGATGCCGCGGGCCGCCAGCATCTCTTCGACCATGCGCAGGCTCAAGGGGAAGCGGAAGTACAGCCACACCGCCGTCGCGATGACCTCGGCGGGAAAGCGGTAGCCGGCGTAGCGGCGATCACGGGGCGTCGTCATGACGACCCTATACCCATACCTTTTCCGCCATGCCACCGTCGACTTGACGGTGCCATCGACACGGTGCAAAGCTCGATCAGCCACACCCTGCTGGCCGATTTCGAGAACCTAACCCTGACCGGCTCGGCCGCCCTCACCGGCACCGGCACCGGCACCGCGGCCAACAACCTGCTGATCGGCAACAGCGGCGCGAATCTGCTGACCGGGCTGGAGGGCGATGACACGCTGAATGGCGGTAGCGGGCCCGATACCCTGGTCGGCGGCACCGGCAACGACCTCTACGTCGTCGATAGCGCGGGTGACGTAGTGGTCGAGCTGGAGGGCGAGGGCACCGACACGGTGAACGCCTCGGTCAGCTGGACCCTGGGCGCCAATGTCGAGAACCTGACACTGACCGGCTCTGCCGCCATCAATGCCAGCGGCAACGCGCTCGACAACCTGCTGACCGGCGGCCTCGGCAACGACACGCTCAGCGGCGGCGATGGGGCCGACACCCTGGATGGAGGAGCGGGAAGCAACCTGCTGATTGGCGGGGCCGGCAACGACGTCTATCTCGTCGGCGGCTTTGGCGATCAGGTGGTCGAGCTGGCCGGCGAGGGCATCGACGAGGTGCGGACCGCCCTGACCGGCTACATCCTGACCGAGGGGGTGGAAGCCCTGACCTATACCGGCATGGCGGCGTTCGCCGGCACCGGCAATGTGCTGGACAACCTGATCGCGGGTGGTGCGGGCGCCAACACGCTGGATGGCGGGTTCGGTGCCGACACCCTGATCGGCGGGCTCGGCGATGATGTCTATGTGGTCGACAGCGTCGGCGACACGGTGATCGAAGGCGCCGACGCTGGCATCGACGAGGTTCGCACCACCCTGTCGGCCTTCACGCTGGCCGACAACGTGGAGCGGCTGGTGCTCCAGGGCGGCGGCGACGCCAGTGGCATCGGCAACGGGCTGGACAACTGGCTGGTGGGGAATGCCGGGAATGACACGCTCGACGGCGGCGCCGGCAACGACACGCTTCTGGGCGGTTTGGGCAACGACGTGCTGACCGGCGGCAGCGGCGCCGATCTGTTCGCGTTCGTCTCGGGGGACAGCCAGGACACGATCACCGACTTCGACGCGGCGCAGGGCGACCGGATCGGTCTGGCGGCCGGCCAGAGCTACAGCGTGGACACCAACGGCAACGGCGACGCGGTGATCGTCTACGGTACCAGCGACATCGTCACCCTGGCCGGCATCCAGCCCGCTGCGGTGTCGAGCGCCTGGTTCGTGACGCTCTGAACCGGCAGGGGGGAGGTTCCGGCCTCCCCCGCTTGTTGGCTCAGGCCCCAACTCCTGCCGGTTGTCCGTCAAAGAGTGATAAAGCGAACATTCTGATCTGGAAATATCAGAATGTCGCGGAGGTGAGAGACAAATGCCTGAAGCGGCAAGCTCGCCATCAATCAGAAATGTGGGAGTATGCAGCTGAAATACTCTAATTGACCATACTGGTTTCCGACGGTTTTGGCGTCACTGAACTTACGATTGGTCATTGCGTCAAAGACGACGATAAGGTCATTGCCTGCGCTAGAATCATTCTGGAATGAAATGGCAAAGTTCTGATACGCTAATCAATGATTTTGTGCCTTTACAGCCGTCAACGCTCGGGACAGAACTCGCGCTCTGGGTGTATAAAAACACTCACAAAATATACAGCCTGCCATCGTTGTTTCCAAGTTTTCACTGAACTAATTTATGGTTCCAAAACGGCCTCCAGAGACTATTTTATGGTTCCAGCGTTGCGTTTTATGGTTCCAGATTTCGCCGATTCCCCAATGAAATCAAAGGGCCGGAATTGCATTTTATGGTTCCTTCCAGACAACATTCTGTTCCTGAATTTCAGTCGTCCAGTTTTGGCTCACCTATGTTTCAAGGGCCGTAGAAGAAAATTGAACTGCATTTGAATATCACCATAATAAATTTGAATCAATAAAAGTTTCACTGAGAGAAAGTCCACCAAAATTCCGTGATCTTAATTACTATATTCCCATCAAAAAATCTGTAAGTTAGAATAATCTGGACCCAGTATGCCAAATTCTGGTGATAATTCCCATAAGTCTATCACTGATGACCAGTTTGTTGCGGAGAAAAATCAACTATCCTTCCGATAAGTGCTTTTTGCGAGAGGCTGCTATGGGATGTGACGCGCACATTGCGTGTCTCTGGTGCTCGGGCCTGCTTTTTATGCGCTGAGTTCAAGACTGAGCGTTTCTCCTATCCGGTCATCACGCCATCTGCAGCGCGCGGAATTTTTGAGGCTGTTTATTGGCGTCCCAGACTGCTTTGGGTCATCGACCAAATTCATGTGCTCAAACCGATTCGCTTTCAGTCGCTGACAGGCAACGAGATCGGTGACCGCGTCTCGGCTATTTCCGTACGCCATGCAAAGCAGAGCGGTGATATTCAAAGTTTGCCGTAGAACGCCGCGGACATCCGGCAGCGCCGTGCCACGACTTTCTTGGTTGACGTCGATTATTTGATTTCCGCTCGCCTTCGTCTGACGGATGATGCGCCAAGCAGTGACAGGCTGGATGAACCCCTTACCATCTTTCGTTGCCGGGCCCGGCGCGGCCAGTATTTCCGCTCGCCTTATCTTGGCACCCGCGAATTTCCGGCCGACGTTGTGCTGTGGGAAGAGCGGGTGCCTGAGCATCAGTTGCCCGATGACCAGCGCGACCGTGATCTCGGCCCGATGCTGCTCGACATCGACTACGCCAACAATCACGCCGCCCGGTTTTTCCACGCTATTCTGCGCGACGGCGTCATCAGCGTTCCGCCCTTTGTCGCGGCGGTACGGCCATGACGGTCCTCGCCTCTCTCACCTCCCATTACGGTCGGCTGGAACGTCGCTGCGATGTCCCCTCCTTCGGTTTCACGCGTGAGCGCATTGCCTTCGGGCTGGTGCTGTCGGCAGACGGTGAGCCCGTCGCCTGTGACGACCTCCGCCTTTCCACTGACGGACGGAACCGCGGCGGCGGGCAGGCGATGACGGTCCCACGCTCCTTCACGCGATCCGGCATCAAGCTCCGGCCCTTCTTCCTCTGGGACAACAGTCACTTCGTTCTCGGGCTCGGCAGCCCGCCGAAGGGCACGGAACCATCCGCTCACCCTGCCCGTACCGAGGCCTTCCGTGATTGGCACGAGCGGCTGCTGGATGGCACCGAGGATCCTGGCCTCCTGGCGGTCTTGCGCTTTCTGCGTGTCAATCGGCTTGAGATAGGGACCCTGGATCGGCACGGAAAAGGGACCCCCTGATCTGGCGAGGACTTGTCGTCCAGGTAGTCCATGGAGGGGACCCGCGCGTGCCGCGCAGTGCCCTCATCTGCGACGGAGCGGCACGCGTGGGGAGGCGCTGTGGATCCACCTGGGCGACATCGGGGGGGGAAGTCAGGCGCGGTTCTTGAAGCGCCAGCTTTCGTTGCCGGTCTTGAGGATCTCGCAGTGGTGGGTGAGGCGATCGAGCAAGGCGGTGGTCATCTTGGCGTCACCGAAGACCGACGGCCATTCCCCGAACGCCAGGTTGGTGGTGACGATCACGGAACTGCGCTCGTAAAGCCTGCTGATCAGGTGGAACAGCAACTGGCCGCCGGATTGGGCAAACGGGAGGTAGCCGAGTTCGTCGAGAACGATGAAATCCATGCGTGCGAGGTGGTCGGCCAAACGGCCCTGCCGGCCAGCCCGGGTTTCGGCTTCCAGGCGGTTGACGAGGTCGACCACGTTGAAGAAGCGCGCCCGGGAGCCGGCCCGGATGCAGGCCCGGGTGATCGCTACGGCGAGATGGGTCTTGCCGGTCCCGGTGCCGCCGACCAGGACGACGTTACGCTGCTGGGCGAGAAAAGCGCCGCCGGCGAGATCGCGCACCAGGGTTTCGTTGACCGGCGTATCGTCGAAGACGAAATCGTCGATGTCCCTGGCGAGCGGCAGCTTGGCGATGGTGATCTGGTACTTGATCGAGCGCGCCTGTTTTTCGGAGATTTCGGCAGCAAGCAGGTCGCCGACCACCCGTTGCGGCTCGTGCTGGCGCTTGACGGCGGTGGCGATGAGTTCGTCGTAGGCGGCCTTCATGCCGTAGAGCTTGAGTTCGCTCATGGTGGCCAGGATCTCGGAACGCTCCATCATAGGGGTCTCCTCAGGCTGTCGTAGCGGGCGCAATCGGCGGCCGGCTCGTGCCGGAGCCGCAGGACGTCGGAGGTCATGATCGTGATCGGCGCCGCCGGTTCCCGGCGCCGGGCCAGGATGTTGAGAATGACGGCAGCGGAATGGACGCCCTCGCGCAAGGCCTCGGCGCAGGCCGCCTCGACGGCCGGCAGCCCGTCGCTCAGCACGGCGCCGAGAATGTCCACCATCTGCCGGTCGCCGTCCTCGACGGCGGCGAGCTTGCGCTGAACGCGCTCCAGACCGGCCGGCAGGACCCAATCCTTGAACGGTGCCCCATTGCGCAAGGCCCCCGGTTTGCGCGCCAGGACCGGAACATAGTGCCAGGGATCGAACACCGTTCTGTCGCGCCCGAAGCACCGGGCGTGTTCACCGACAATTCGTCCATCCTGGCGCAGTTCGATCCGCTCGGCATAGGCGCGGATTTCCACCGGACGCCCCACCGCGCCGGCCGCGACCGAATACTTGTTGTTGTCGAAGCGCACCAGACAGGTCTTGGAAACCGAGGCTGGCACGGCATGGAAGCCGTCGAACCGTCCGGCATAGGGAACAAGGCTCGGCCGTTCTGCCTCGAACATCTCCCAGACCGTCCGCTCCCGTATTTCGGGATGGCGATGCGCCTTGGCGTGGGCGACGCAGCGGTCCAGGAGCAAGCCGTTGAGTTCCTCGTAGCTCTTCACCCGCAGCCGGGGAGTGAAGAAGCGCTCGCGGACCAAGCCGACCTGGTTCTCGACCTGTCCCTTTTCCCAGCCCGACGCCGGGGTGCAGGCGACCGGATCGACCAGATAGTGGCTGCACATCTGCAGGAAGCGCCGGTTGTAGACACGCTCCTTGCCGGCGAAGATCGTGTCGACCGCCGTCTTCATGTTGTCGTAGATGCCCCGCGTACAGGCTCCCTTGAAGAAGGCAAAGGCCCGGTCGTGGGCGTCGAACACCATCTCCTGGCTTTCGCGCGGATAGGCCCGCACGAACAGCATCCGGCTGTGGCACAGGCGGACATGGGCCACCTTCACCGTGACTGTCGTTCCGTTGATCAGGACGACCTCATGGCTCCAATCGAACTGGTAGGCCTCGCCTGGCGCAAAGCTCAACGGCACGTAGGTCTGGGCGACGGAGGGGCCCTGCTCCTGCCGCCAAACCCGGGCATAACGACGGACAGCGTCGTAGCCGCCTTCATAGCCGCGCGACCGTAACGTTTCGAACAGCCGGACCAGCGTCAGACGCTCCCGTGATGCTTTCCCCTCGTTGGCCAGCAACAGAGCATCCAGTTCTTCACGCCAGGGGCCGATCTTCGGCAAAAGCTGGTTCGTGCGCGTGTAGCGGAACTCCGTGGCCTCCGACCGGACACCTTCCGCACGACCTTCCGGGACAGCCCGAACTCCCGGCAGATCACCTCGATCGGCTTCTGCTGCACGAAGTAGGCACGACGGATCTTCGCGATCGTTTCCACAATCAGCATCCCTCGACAGGCCTCCATGTCCTCCATGGCGGCCAGTGTGGACCAAAAGCTTCGGGGGTCCCGTTTGGATGCCGATCACCCCCTATACGGGGTCCTTATTCCATGCCGATTCACACGCAAGGTCGCCTGAACGAGAACTTTTCAGGGCGGAGCCCGTCAACGCGCACAGTTCTGCACCAACGTCACACGCCATTCAGGAGGAGCTGGAAGACCGGGCAAGGCGCCGATGCTGAGTTCTGGAGCGTGGTGAAAGATGCGGCCGGTTGTGGTCCGGCTCACATCGGCGGCGGGCGGGGTCGGCTAGGGTCATGTCATCGAGACAACCCGCCGGATGCACCGCACCGGCCCCACCCAGGAGACCACATCATGATCCGCACCTCCCTGCTCGCCGGCTTCGCCACCCTGGCCCTGCTCGCCGCCCCCGCCATGGCGCAGAATGTGTCCAACCTGTCGAACACCGCGGCCGGCATCGGCAATGGCGCCACCCAGAGCGTCACGACGATGCAGCGCAGCGGCGGGCTGTTCGGCGGTCCGAACGCGGCGAACGTCTCGAACCTCGCCGCCGGTATCGGCAACACCGCCAGCCAGGGCGTGCTGGTCGGCCAGCGCAGCAGCGGGCTGTTCCCCGGCGGCTCGGCCGCCAACGTGTCGAACACCGCGGCGGGCATCGGCAACTCGGCGATGCAGGGCGTGACGGTGCTCCAGCGCTCCGGCGGCCGGACGCCTTTCGCCGCCCCGAACCTTGCCAACGTGCAGAACCTCGCCGCCGGCATCGGCAACTCCGCCGGCCAGGGCGCCCTCGTCCGCCAGCGCTGAGCACCGGGTTACGTCTCATTCCTCCCCGACTTTGGCCCATAACCTCGGCCCACGGCCTCGGCCCCGAGCGGTTCACCCGCCGGGGCCTTCTCTTTGCCTGCTTCAGGCAAGGCCGGTCAGTTCTTCAGCTTGTAGCCCGTGCGGAAAATCCACCACACGACGGCAAGGCAGATCGCCAGCAACAGGGCGGTCATGCCGAGGCTCAATGCGACGGGCATATCGGCGGCGCCGTAGAAGCTCCAGCGGAAGCCGCTGACCAGATAGACGACCGGATTGAACAGGGTGACCGTCTGCCAGAACGGCGGCAGCATGTTGATTGAATAGAAGCTCCCGCCCAGGAAAGCGAGCGGCGTCACGATCAGCATCGGCACGATCTGCAGCTTTTCCCAGCCGTCGGCCCAGATGCCCAGAATGAAACCGAGCAGGCTGAAGGTCACCGACGTCAGCACGAGGAAGGCGATCATCCAGACCGGGTGCGCGATGGAAAAATCCACGAACAGCCGCGCCGTCAGCAGGATCAGCGTTCCAAGGATGAGGGACTTGGTCGCCGCCGCGCCGACATAGCCGATCACCGTCTCGAAGGCGGAGACGGGGGCCGACAGCAGCTCGTAGATCGTGCCGGAATAGCGTGGCAT
Source organism: Azospirillum sp. 11R-A (assembly GCF_049472615.1). Lineage (NCBI taxonomy): Bacteria > Pseudomonadati > Pseudomonadota > Alphaproteobacteria > Rhodospirillales > Azospirillaceae > Azospirillum > Azospirillum sp. 11R-A. Next base: position 7,265 of record NZ_JBCEBL010000015.1, read on the forward strand.
GTAGATGCCGAAGGATGCGTTCGATACGCTTTCCGTCAGCACCGACATCATGACGAGGCCGGGGACGAGGAACGCGCCGTAGCTGACGCCCTCGATCGATGCGAAACGCCCGCCGATTGCCGCCCCGAAGACGACGAAATACAGCGAGGTGGAGATCACCGGGCCGGCGATGCTCTGCGCCAGCGTGCGCCAGGTGCGGGCCAGCTCGAAGAGATAGATGGCCTTGATCGCATGAAGGTTCATGCCCGCTCCCTCACCAGATTGACGAAGATCTCCTCCAGGGAGCTCTCTTCGGTGCGCAGGTTCGTGTAGGTGATGCCGTGGTCGCCCAGCTTGCGGAGAAGCCCGGCGATGCCGGTGCGCTCCTGCTGCGTGTCGAAGCTGTAGACCAGTTCCCGCCCGCCCTCCGACAGGGTCAGGGGATAGTCGGCGAGTTCGGCCGGGATGGCGTTCAAGGGGCTCTGCAATTGCAGGGTCAGCTGCCGCTTCCCCAGCTTCTGCATCAACGCGGCCTTTTCCTCCACCAGGACGATCCGGCCGCCGGAGATCACGCCGATGCTGTCGGCCATCTCCTCCGCCTCCTCGATATAGTGGGTGGTCAGGATGATGGTGACGCCGCTGTCGCGCAGGCGCCCGATCATCTCCCACATGCCGCGGCGAAGCTCCACATCCACGCCGGCGGTCGGCTCGTCCAGGAACAGGATGCGCGGCTCGTGCGACAGCGCCTTGGCGATCAGCACGCGCCGCTTCATGCCGCCGGACAGCGCCATGACCTTGGTGTCCTTCTTGTCCCACAGGGACAAATCCTTCAGGATCCTCTCGATCACCGCGGGGTTGGGCGGCTTGCCGAACAGGCCCCGGCTGAAGCTGACGGTCGCCCGGACGCTCTCGAACGACTCGGTCGTCAGTTCCTGGGGGACCAGACCGATCAGGGACCGCGCGGCGCGCCAGTCGCGCCGGATGTCGTGGCCGTCCACCGTCACGCTGCCCGATGTCGCCCGGACGATGCCGCAGACGATGCTGATCAGCGTCGTCTTGCCGGCACCGTTCGGACCGAGCAGCGCCAGGATCTCGCCGCGGCGGATGTCGAGATCGACTCCTTTCAGGGCCTGGAAGCCGGATGCGTAGGTCTTCGTCAACCCACGAATCTCAATTATAGGATGCATATCTTTCCTCGGCTTGGGGCCAATTCCCGGCTGCGGACGCCACCAGGGCGGGGCCACCATAGCGCCGTGCGGCGCCCGGCGGAATTTTACCTGAGTGGTAGGACCCGGCGCAGGGCGACCTCGAACAGGGCGCCGCGTTCCGACGGCAGCAGGGCGATGCGTCCGCCATGCGCATCCACCAGCCCCCGCGCGATGGTGAGGCCAAGACCGGTGCCGCTGCGGTCGCGCGCGGTGGTGAAGAAGGGGACGAAGACGCGGTCGGCGTTCGCCGGCGAGATGCCCGGCCCGTCGTCGGCGACCCGCAGGATCGCCCGCCCGCCCTCGGCCCGCAGGGTGACGGTCACCCGCGCATCCGCGCCGGCATGGTGCCTCGCATTCTCGATCAGGTTCGCCAGAACGCTTTCCAGCGACTCCTGACCCATGGCGACCGGCAGCGACGCCGGCAGGGACGTATCCGCGCCATGGCGCTCGGCCAGACGGGCGGCGACCGGAACGGCGTCGGTCACCGCATCGTCGGTCACGGTCATCACGTCGGCACGGGCCAACTCCAGCAAGCGGCGGACGAGGCGGGACAGCCGCCCGGCCTCGGCGTCCATGTTGGCGAGGAAGCGGTCCCGGTCTTCGGGAGGCATGCTGTCCATATGGTCGCGCAGCAGCTCGACGGTGCCGCGGATGGTGGTCAGCGGAGTCTTGAACTCGTGCGAGACATGGGCGGCGAAGTCGCGGATGTAGTCGGCCCGCTCCTCCAGCGTCCTGGCCATCCGGGTCAGCGCGTCCGACAGTTCGGCGACCTCGCGCACCACCGGGCGGGGCAGCGGGACCATCACGCCCCGTTCGCCGTCCGCCGTGCGCTTCGCCAGCTCCGTGACCGCCCGGAGCGGGCGGGCGATGGCGACCGTCCCCAGCCGCGCCAGCACGCCCACCGACACCAGCAGCAGCACCGCCAGTCCGGCGAGGTGCCAGCGCTTGCCGTAGAGGGTGTCGGCGATGCTGCGCGGCGTGCGCGACACCACCACCACGCCGACGACGCGCCCGTCGTCGAGCACGGGCTGGGCGGTGAAGACCCGCACCGACCGGCTGCGGTCCGGCACGGCCGGGCTGTCCGAACCGGACCGGTAGCCGATTCTCTCTTGGCCGGGGCGGTCATGGCTCGTGCGTTCGCGCAGGACGCTGGCGGCCTCGCCGGTCAGGGCGCGGCGGACCTCGTCCTGCCGTTCCAGGGACAGCCCCATCTCCTCGCCGGTGCTGGCGACGACCACCCCCTGGCGATCGGTGACCCTCATGCCGGCCAGGGTGATGCGCTGCGCGTCGCGCAGGATCGGGCCGAGCGTCGATCCGGCAATGGCGGCGGACGGGTCGCTCGCCGCCGCCGGGACCGGATCGGGGGCGGGGGGAAGGATCGGATCCTCGGCCAGATCGAGGCTGGCGAAGCGGGGCGTCCAGGGCGGATCGAAGCCCGGCGGGCGTGTCCAGGCCGGATCGACCGGAGGGCCGAGGTCCTCCGCACGTCCGCCGGCCCGGCGCCAGGCGTCGCGGTAGAAGGCCGCGACCACTCCGGCCTGGGCGATCAGTTCGGATTCGGTCTGGCGGATCAAGGCGCTTTCGTAGAGACGGAGGATCCACAGGCCGCTCAGCGGCAGGACCAATGCCGCCACCGTCATCACCAGCAGAACGGTCGCAATCGACGGCCGCCGTCCGGACGGCGACCTCCCGAATGGCGATTTCATCGGCAGTCCGACAGCTTGTAGCCCAACCCATGCACGGTCTCGACCGGAGCGCCGCCAACGGCCTGGAATTTGGCCCGGACCCGGCGGATGTGGCTGTCCACCGTGCGGTCGGCGACATAGCGTTCGGTGGCATAGGCGCCGTCCATCAGGGCGTCGCGGCTGAACACCTTTCCCGGCCGGTCGGCGAGGGTGCGCAGAAGACCGAACTCGGTGGCGGTCAGCACCACCTCCGTCTCGTCCCAGAAGGCGCGCACGCCGTCCAGGTCCAGCCGCAGGCGGTTGTGGCGGAGGACCGGGTCCGGCACCTCCTGCACCGTGGGCTCCGGCGGGACCGTCCGCCGCAGCACCGCCTTGACCCGCGCCGTCAGCTCGCGCGGCGAGAAGGGCTTGGTGACGTAATCGTCGCCCCCCAGTTCGAGGCCGAGAATCCGGTCGATCTCGTCGTCGCGCGACGACAGGAAGATGATGGGGACCCGGCTGTCCCGGCGCAGCCGGCGGCAGACCTCGGTACCGTCCATCTCCGGCATGCCGATGTCGAGCAGGATCAGGTCGGGGGAGTCCGCCTGGGCCAGCGCCAGCCCCTGGACGCCGTCCCCGGCCTCGACCACGGCGAAGCCCTCCCGGTTCAGGGCAAAGCGGACGATGTCGCGGATGTGGGGATCGTCGTCGATCAGCAGGATCTTGGTCATGGCAGCGCAAGCCTATCCGATAATCTGCACAAGTTCTGCACAGAGATTCCTTCCCGCCTGCACGGCCGCGTCATCACTGCGGCATGCCGGGACGCCACGCTGTGGGCCTGTTTCCCATCCCCCCGTGGAGTGTCCGAATGACCGTGCCGTCCGACAACCCGGCCGCTTCTTCACTTGGCCCCGCAATAGCGGGAGCCAGCCCCCCACCCGCACGCCGGAACCGCCGGTCCGCGAAGTTCCTGCAGATCGTCCTGCTTCTGGTGGTGACCCTCATCGCCGGGCTGCCGGTCTCCGGCATCATCGGCGAACGCTCGGATAGGCAGGCCGAGATGCAGGAGGAGCTGGCGCGGAGCTGGAGTCCGGAACAGACCGTGCGGACGCCGGTCCTGGCGGTTCCCTATCTCGCCGCCGACGGCAAGACCCGCGGTTACCTGAAGATCGTGCCCGCGACCCTGGCGACGCAGGCGGCCCTGGCGCCCGAGCGCAAGAAGCGCGGCCTGTTCTCCGCGACCGTCTACACCGCGGCGCTGGAGATGACCGGCAGCTTCGCGGTCCCGTCCGCGTCCAGCCTGGAGAAGCTGGTCGGGCGCGGCGGCTCCATCTCCTGGCAGGACAGCGTCTTCCTGCTCCAGCTGTCGGGGCTGGCCGGCATGACGACCGAGGACCGCGTGGTCTGGAACGGAGAGACCATCCCCTGGCGCGGCTGCCACGAGCTGGTCGCCCGCGCCGAGGACTGCTGGGGCGCCGCGCTCGCCGCCCGTCCAACCATCGCGGCTGCCCCCGCGGCAAGTGTGGAAATGAAGTTCCAGGCGACGGTGACGCTGCGCGGCACCGGGGCCTTCCATCAGACCCTGGACGGCCGGCAGGCGACGGCAGCCATCAAGGCGCCATGGCCGACGCCGAGCTTCGTCGGCACCGTGCTGCCGTCCGACCCGACCGTGACCGCCGATGCCTTCGAGGCGCGGTGGACCGTTTCCGACTATTCCAGGCCGCCGCTCCGCTCCGACGCGGCGCTGCTGGACTCCGCCGAAGCCCAGTATCTCCCCTCGGTCGGTGTCGAGCTGCTGGAGGCGGTTCCCACCTACCGCATGATCAACCGCGCCTCGAAATACGCCAGTCTCTTCGTCGTGCTGTCCTTCACGGTCTATGGGCTGTTCGAGCTTCTCTCGAGCGTGCGCATCCACATCGTCCAGTATGGCCTGCTCGGGCTGTCGATGACGCTGTTCTCCCTTCTGCTGGTGTCCTTCGCCGAACCGTTCGGCTATGTCGCCGGCTACTGGATCAGCGCGGCACTCGTCCTGGTCCAGGCGACGGCCTACACCGCGGCGGTCACCCGGCGCGCGAGGTCAACCCTGGTCTTCGCGGCGGCGCTGGCCAGCCTGTTCGCCTTCCTCCACCTCCTCATCGGGCTGGAAAACTACTCCCTGCTGGTGGGGACGATCGCCCTGTTCCTGGTCCTGTCGGCGGTCATGGCCGTCACCCAGCGCGTGGACTGGCAGGGAGATGAGTCGTGAGGGCTTTTGCCCGGTGGGTCGGCGGCCTGCTGGCTCTCGCCAGTGCCAACATCCACGATCCCTACCTGACCCCGGTCAAGGGCTAGGCCCGGCGCTTCCCGCCGAACCGCGTCAGCCCTTTATGGCTCCTTTCGGACGCGCGCGGTATGATCGGTGCCCGGCTTGTGAGAGAGCATCGATGCGCATACTGGTTATCGAGGATGCCGAGGACTTGGCCGACGCGGTCGTCGACAGCCTGCGCGGTCTCGGGCATGCCGTCGATTGGGCGGCCGACGGCCATCAGGCCGAGGATCTTCTCCGCACCGAGACCTATCAACTGGTCATACTGGACGTGATGCTGCCGGGACCGGACGGGCAGGCACTGCTCGGCCAGATGCGCCGCCGGGGGAATCGGACGCCGGTGCTGGTCACCACGGCACGGTCGCAGATCGACACCAAGATCCACATGCTCGATCTCGGCGCCGACGATTACATCGTGAAGCCGTTCGACCTGCGCGAACTGGAGGCGCGGTGCCGCGCCCTGCTGCGCCGGTCGCACGGGATGGCCTCGTCCGAGACCGTCATCGGCAATCTGGCGTTCGACACGGCACGGCGGACGGTCTCCATCGACGGCCGGCCCCTCGACCTCAGCGCGCGGGAGTTCAGGCTGCTGGAACTGTTCCTTGGCAACATGGGGCGCGTGCTGACCAGGACCGCGCTCATCGACCAGCTCTTCGACCTGGAGCAGGCCGTCACCCCGAACGCGGTGGAGATGTCGGTTTCCCGGCTGCGGCGCAAGCTTGAGGGCGCTTCGGTGGTGATCCGCACCGTCCACGGCGTCGGCTATGTGGGTGAAAAGCAAAATGCCGAATGAGGGTCGCGCCGTGGCGGGAGGCTCGCTGCGCCGACGCCTGCTGACCCGGATGTTCGTGGTTCTCGGCGTCGTAACGCTGATCCTGTTCCTGTTCGTCCGCACTTACGCGCGCGAGGCGGCGGACAGTGCCTATGACCAGCTCCTGTCGGCCTCCGCCCTGTCCATCGCCGACGCCGTGCGGGTGGAGAACGGCGCCATCACGGTCGATCTTCCCTATTCCTCGCTCAGCGTTCTGGGCACGGCCCGGCACGACCGCGTCTTCTACAAGGTGATGGCGCCGGGCGGCCTGATCGTCACCGGCTACGAGGATCTGCCCGGCGCCACGGTGCACGACGACACGCCGGTGTTCCAGAACGCCGTCTACAGCGATGCTCCGGTGCGGATCGCGGTCACAGGGCGTTTCATCAGCGGCGTGGCCCGGTCGGGATGGGTGACGGTGGTGGTCGCCCAGACCCGCGAGGCACGCGATCTGCTGGCCTCCCGTCTGGTCGCCAACTCCTTCGCCCCCATCGCCTTCGCCGTGGTCGTCGGCGCCCTTCTGCTCTGGTTCGGCGTCCGTCAGGCGCTGGTGCCCCTGGGCTTCCTTGAATCGCTGATCCGCGCCCGGCCTCCACAGGATTTCTCCCCGATCGACGCTCCGGTGCCGACCGAGGTCGGGCAACTGCTGGCCGCGATCAACCAGCTGATGATCCGCTTCAAGGCCAACCTGGATTCCACCCAGTCCTTCCTGGCCGACGCGGCGCATCAGATCCGCACCCCCCTGGCGGCGCTGCGGTCGCAGGCCGAACTGGCGCGGCGCGAGGCGGATGTCGAGCGGCTGCGGAACCGCGTCGAGCGCATCCACCGCAATGCGGTCGAGGCGAGCGAGCTGACCACACAGCTGCTCAATCATGCGACCGTCGTCCATCGCGCCGAGGCGGTCCAGCCCCAGGTGGTGGACCTCGACGCGCTGCTCCGGCAGATCGTCCAGCAGATGGCCGGCCGGCCCGACGCGCCCCCCATCGCCCTGGCGCGCGAGCCGGCCGAGGGGGACGCGCTGCTGCACGGCGACCCCGTGACCCTGCGGGAAGCCCTGACCAACCTGCTCGACAATGCAGTCAAATACGGCGGTGCCAACCCCGTCGAGGTGCTCGTGCGGCCGGGAACCGGCGATTACGGCCCGCTGGTGGAGATCGCCGACCGCGGTCCTGGCATACCGGACGGGGAGAAATCCAAGGTGTTCGAGCGCTTCAGCCGCGGGCGGCTGTCCAAGGGGATCGCCGGCAGCGGCCTCGGCCTTTCCATCGCCGCGGCAGTGGCGGAGGCCCATCATGCGGCCCTGTCGCTGCACGACCGCCCCGGCGGCGGGCTGGTCGTCCGGCTGGAATTCCCGGCCCCCGCCCAGCCCGGCGAGGGAGCCGCGAACGGCATCCCGGCCGGGCGGCGCCTGCTTCCCCTGATCCTGTTGCTGGCGGTGGCCTTGCCGCTGGTCGCCGCTGGGCCTGCGCGGGCGCTGGAGCCGGTCCTTTATCCTGCACCCGCGGGCCCCACCCCCGCAGGCGGCACGGAGCGCCTGCGCATCGACGCGGCGACCGACCGGCCGGCGATCGAGCCGCTGATCCGGGATTTCCAGCGGGAGAACCCGACGGTCACCATCGAATTCCGGGAGATGAACACCGGCGAGCTGTACGATTCCGTCGTCAAGCGGGCCGCCGGCGACGTGCCGGACCTCGTCATCAGCTCCGCCTCCGGCCTGCAGGTGAAGCTGGTCAATGACGGGCACGCGCGCCGCTACAGCTCCCCGGCGACGCAGGCGCTTCCGGACTGGGCGAACTGGCGCAGCGCCGCCTTCGGCTTCACCCAGGAGCCGGCGGCCATCGTCTACAACCGCGATCTGGTGCCGGCGGAGGACGTGCCGCGTTCCCGCGAGGATCTGATCCATCTGCTGCGCGACCGCAAGGAGCGCTACCGCGGCCGGGTGGTGACCTACAATGTCGAGGAGAGCGGCATCGGCTATCTGTTCGCGACGCAGGACTCCGTCCTGACCAGCCAGTTCTGGCAACTCGCCGACGCGCTCGGCGAAAATCAGGCCAGGCAGATGTGCTGCACATCGGACATGGTCGACGCAATCGAGCGCGGCGAGACCTACATCGGCTACAATCTGCTGGGCTCCTACGCGCGGGAGCGGCAGATCCATGGCGCCCACATCGGGATCGTCCTGCCGTCCGACTACACGCTGGTCATGACGCGCGTCGCCCTCATCCCGCAGCGGGCGAGCGCTCCCGAATTGGCCGGGCGCTTCATCGATTACCTGCTGTCGGAGCGCGGGCAGTCGGTGGTCGCCGGCAGCACCGCCTTCTACTCGATCCAGCCGACGGTCGGCGGCCCGATGTCGGCGACCCATCTCCAGGAGGAGATGCGCGGCCCGACACAACGGATCGGGCTCGGCCCCGCCCTGCTGGTCTATATGGACCATCTGAAGCGCGCCCGTTTTCTCCAGCAGTGGAAGGCGTTCCTGCATCAGCCCTGAAGGCAAAGACACGGGCGCAGGCAAAAAAAGGCCCGGGGACGACCCGGGCCAGTTCGTGCCGATGCGGGACCCGCCGGGCGGTCAGCTTCCCGGCAGCGAATGGACGTTGGCGATGAACAGGTCCTGCCAGTTCGCCGGCTTGGTCTTGATCGAGCCGACGCGGCCCATGAAGTTGGCGAACTGCATGACGCCGTTGGGGGTGGTCGAGAACTTGGTGTCCGGATCCTTGATCATCCGTTCGACCTCCTCGGCCGACAGCTTGGCCTTGGCCGATTGGACATAGATCGTCGCGGCGCGTGCCGGCTCGTCGGCGATCAGCTTGTCGGCCTCCTCCAGCGCCGCGAGGAAGGCGGCGGTCAGCTTCGGGTTGGCGTCGATGAAGCGCTTGGGCGCATAGACGAGGTCGAGCGAGATGTTGCCGAGCACGTCGACCGAGTTCATCACCCGATGCACCTGCGGGTTTTCCAGCTCCATGAAGGAATAGGGCGGCGAGCCGAGATGGCTGTTCACCTCGGTCTTGCCGGAGACGAGCGACGTGTAGGCTTCCGGATGCGGCAGGCCGACCGTCATCGGGTCGAGCTTGGCGTAATTGTCGTCGCCGAACTCCTTGGCGACCGCCATCTGCAACACGACCGCCGACAGCGAGGTCTTGATGCCCGGCAGGGCGATCTTGTCCTTCGCGGTGAAGTCCTTCAGCGACTTGATGTTGGGGTTGTTGGTGTTGAGGTACAGCGAGGTGGCGCTGAGCCCGGCCAGCCCCGACACCTCCAGCTTGGCATTGCCCTTCACCTTCGCCCACAGCGTCAGGAAGCCGGGCACGCCGATGGCGGCGATGTCCAGATTGCCGGAGATCATGGCGTCGTTGATGACGTTGCCGCCGTCCAGCTCCAGCCAGCCGACCTTGACGTCGCCGAGGCCGGCCGCCTTGGCCTGCTTCTCCAGGAGCTTTTCATGCTCCATGACGATCATCGGCAGGTAGAGGATGCCATAGCCCTTGGAGATGTGGAGTTCCGGGGCTTCGGCGCAGGCCGGGCCGGTCGCCAGCACCCCCGAAGCCAGGGCGACGAGCGCCGTCGCCAGGACGCCGGCCCGGCGCAGGGTCGCGAATGCGGTCATGAAGAGTCCTCCCATAAGAATTCTTGCTGTTGGGATCAGTGCTGCATGCCCCAGCGGCGGATGGTGCGCCGCTCGATGGTGGCGAAGACGCCGTTCTCGACGACGAGACCGATCAGGATCACGGTGAACAGGCCGGCGAAGACGTTGGCCGTTTCCAGCTGGTTGCGGTTCTCGAAGATGTACCAGCCGAGCCCGCCGGAGCCGGAGCTGACGCCGAACACCAGTTCCGCCGCGATCAGCGTGCGCCAGGCGAAGGCCCAGCCCACCTTCAGGCCGGTCAGGATCGACGGGAAGGCCGCCGGGATCAGGATGTGGCGGACCAGCCCCAGGCCGCTCAGCCCATAGTTCCGGCCGACCATGCGCAGCGTGTTGGAGACGGAGCGGAAACCGGCATGGGTGTTGAGCGCGATGGCCCACAGCACGGAATGGACCAGCACGAAGATCACGCTGCCGGAGCCGAGCCCGAACCAGATCAGCGCCAGCGGCAGCAGGGCGATGGCCGGCAGCGGGTTCAGCATGGAGGTCATCGTCTCCAGAAGATCGGTGCCGATCTGCGAGCCGATGGCGACGGTGGTCAGCAGCGCCGCCAGCAGGATGCCCATGGCATAGCCGATCACCAGCGTCTGCAGCGAGACCAGCGTGCGCGCCGGGATGATGCCGTTGCCGAGGTCGGCGACGAAGGCCTCCAGCATCGCCGTGAAGGGCGGAAACAGCAGCGGGTTGTCGAGCCAGCGGCCGTAGACCTCCCAGATCACTGCGAGCGCCAGCAGGATCAGCCCCTTGCGCAGCAGCGGCACGCGGTACAGCCGCTCCCACGCGCTCAAGGGCTTTTCGACATCGGCGATGACGGTCGAGCGGGAGACGTCGCGGACGATCTCCGGACGCTCGACGAGGATGGACTGCATGGTGGACTGCATGGTCATGGCGGGCCTCAGTGGACGAACAGCATGTCGTTGATGCGGGCTTCCAGCTCCGCCTGGGCGGCGGTGCCGAGCTGCTCCGGCGGGATGCTGTTCAGTTCGGCCTTCACCTGTCCCGGATGCGGCGACAGCAGCAGGATGCGGGTGCCGACGCGGATCGCCTCCTCGATGGAGTGGGTCACGAACAGGACGGTGAATTTGGTGTCGTCCCACAGGCGCAGCAGTTCGTCCTGCATGCGGCGGCGGGTCAGGGCGTCGAGCGCGGCATAGGGCTCGTCCATCAGCAGGACGTCGGGCTCCATCGCCATGCCGCGGGCGATGGCGACGCGCTGCTTCATGCCGCCGGACAGTGTGTGCGGGAAGCTGTGCGCGAATTTCGCCAGACCGACCTTGTTGATGTAATGGTCGGTCCGCTCCGCCGCCTCCGCCCCCTTGGCACGGCCGCTGGTGGTCAGCGCGAACAGCACATTCTCGCGCACGCTCTTCCAGGGCAGCAGCTGGTCGAATTCCTGAAACACCATCATGCGGTCGGGACCGGGCTTGGTCACTTCGTGCCCGTTCAGCCGGATGGCGCCCTCCACCGGCTCCAGATAACCGCCGATGGCTTTCAACAGGGTGGATTTTCCACAGCCGGAGGGCCCGAGCAGAACATAGCGGTCGGATTTGAAGACCTGGAAATCGACCCGGTAGGTCGCGGTCACCAGATGATCCGTGGTCTTGTACTGCAAGGTGACGCCGGATACCTCCAGCAGCGGGGTAGCCGGAACCGTGGCAGCCACCGGATCGGCCGGGGCACCCACGGCACCCACTGGGGCGGGACGGACCGTCTGCGACGTCCTGCTCATCGTTTCCTCCAACACAGCCTGTCGTTTTGCTGATGCCGCGCATTGCGGCTCTTGCTGACAGTATGTGGGCGAAACCTGACAGCTTCCTGACGTGACCGGTGGTGTCAGGATGGCGAGCGGGAGGGCTTTGTCACGAAAACTGGGCCGGCGCGCAGCAAACTTCTATTTCCCGACAGGCTCACGCCGCAGCGGTCTCTGGTGGCGAACATACGAGATCGGCGTCTTCGGAGGAACGTACCCTCATCGCCTGGCCGCCGCCAAGGTTGGCGTGACAATGCCCCCGCCACTTCATCGCACATCCGGTGCGCTGCCTGCCGGGCGCGCCGTATCATCCTCCCCCCAGGTTTGCGCCGACCTACCGGCCGTCCATTTACCGGCCATTCAGCGCCCGCACCGCCATCGCGGCGGCGGCGGCCCGGTTCTCGACGCCGAGCTTCGCATAGATCTGCTCCAGATGCTTGTCGACCGTGCGCGGACTGAGGCCGAGGATTTCGGCGATGTCGCGGTTCGGCTTGCCGTTGGCGACCCACATCAGCACCTCCGCCTCGCGCGGGGTCAGCGACAGCTTGTCCTTCAGAAGCCTGTCTTCGCCGGCACCGGATTCCTCGGCCAGCTGCAGCAGGATCTCGTCGGGGCCGGTCTGGCCGACCGGGCTGAGGCGCAGGCGGCGGCCGTCGGCAAGGGTGGCGATCACCACGCTGTCCGGCTTGCGCCCGGCGCCGCCGGCCTGACGGTCGGCCAGCCAGCGGCGCGCCTCCTCCGGCAGCGAGACGCCGGTGGCGTGGCCGTCGGCGGAGGAGGTGCCGAAGGCGGCCTCCAGCATGCGGGTGGTCTGCGGCGTGCACCACAACACCTCGCCCCGGTGGTTGGCGGCCAGCAGGGTGCGGCCGGTGACGTCCAGCGCCGCCCGCGTGCTCTGGGCGACACGGGCGTTGGCGAGATGGGCGTACATGCGGGCGATCAGCGTTTCGGCGACGATCGGCTTGGTGACGTAATCGACCCCGCCGGCGGCGAAGCCCTTCAGGATATGCTCCGTCTCGGTGAGGCCGGTCATGAAGATGACGGGGACATGGGCGACCTGGCTGCTGCGCTTCAGCTGGCGGCAGGTCTCGAAGCCGTCCAGCCCCGGCATGATGGCGTCCATCAGGATCACGTCGGGGGTCACCTGCTCCAGCAGGGCCAGCGCCTTGCGGCCGTCCAGCGCGACCAGCACGGTCACCCCGGCCTCCTCCAGCGCGTCGGTCAGGAAGCTGAGGGCTTCGGGCGAATCGTCGACGACGAGGACGACGTCACGCGGTCTGGTTACGGATTTCATCGTCATGGCTGGCATCGTCATGGCTGTCATCGCGGTACACCGCCTCCAGCGCGGCCATATACTGGTTCAGGTCGTAATTGCTGACGAGCGTGCGCATGCGGCCGACGAAGCGCTCCAGCTCCGGATGGGCGGCGGCGATCTCGGCCAGCTTGGCCTGCATGCCGCGGACATAGCCGATGCGGCCCAGATGGATCAGCTCGGCGATGTGGTGCTGCGGCGGCAGTTCGGACGCGGCGAAATCCGCCGGGCCGTCGTCCGCGCCGGCCGGCGCGTCATACTCCCAGTCGATGCCGCGCAGCCGGCCGATGCAGGCGAGCAGCTTCGGGATGGACACCGGCTTGGCGACGAAGCCGTCATGCGGCTGGCTCCTGTCGGCGCCGGTCCCGGCCCCCTCGCCTGTGGCGGGACGGTCCTCCCGCGTGTCGGCCGACACCAGGACGATGGTGGTGTCGCCATGGCCGGAGGCACGCAGGCGCTTCGCCACCTCCAGCCCGTTCATGCCGGGCATCGAGATGTCGAGCAGCAGGATGTCCGGCCGGTGCCGCTCCGCCATGGCGAGGCAGGTCGGACCGTCTGTCGCCTTGAAGACGGTGAAGCCAAGCTCCGCCAGCAGATCGGCCAGCAGGTTGCGGTGGGCGAGGTCGTCGTCGGTGACCAGCACGGTCAGGCGCCCCCCGCGATAGCCGCGGATCGGAAGATCGGGCTGGGACGAGGCGGTCGACAGCATCGCCGCCGACATCATCAGCCGCACCCGGAACAGGCTGCCGGCGCCGGGCGTGCTGGTCACGGTGATCTCGCCGCCCATCACCTGGGTCAGCAGCTTGGTGATGGTCAGGCCGAGCCCCATGCCGGGCACCATCGGGTTGGCGGCCGAGCCGCGTTCGAAGGGCTGGAAGATGCGCTCCAGATCGGCCGCGGCAATGCCGGGACCGGTGTCCTCGACTTCGAACTCGGCGATCTGGCTGCGGTGGCGAACGCGCAGGCAGACGGCGCCGCTGTCGGTGAACTTGATGGCGTTGGACAGCAGGTTGATCAGGATCTGGCGGATGCGGCCCTCGTCGGTGAAGACCACCGGCGGCAGATCCTCCGGCGCCTCGAAGCGGAAGGCGATGCCCTTGGCCTCCGCCTGGAGGTGGAACATGCCGACGAGCTGGTCGAGCAGATCGCCGAAGCGCACCTCCGCCCGGTTCAGCTGCAACCGGCCGCTCTCGATCTTCGACACATCCAGCAGCCCGTCCAGCAGTCCGGACAGATGCTCGGCGCTGCGGCGGATGACGCGCACCGCATCCACCCGGTGCGGCGGCATGGCCGGATCGCGCTCCAGCATCTGCGAATAGCCGAAGATGGCGCTCAGGGGCGTGCGGAACTCGTGGCCGATGCCGACCAGATAGCGGCTCTTGGCGAGGTTCGCCGCCTCCGCCGCCTCCTTCGCCTTCTGAAGCTGGGCGTCGGTGCGCTCGTGCGCCTCGATCTCGCGCATCAGCAGGTCGGTCTGCCTGTGCGTCTCCTCCTGCGCCACCTTGCGGCTTTCACGCGCCAGCACGAACAGCCAGGTGGCGACGCCGGCCACGATCATCAGGATGAAGAAGACCTTCCACAGCGTGCTGCGGATCAGCGCCTGCGCCTCGGCATTGACCGACGCGACCTCGACATAGACCAGCGACAGCACGGCGCCGATGGCGAGCGCCAGCATCAGCAGGACGCCGAGATAATGGCCGAGCCGGGCCTTCAGCGCCGTGGCGGCGCGCGGCGGCAGGATGGCGTCGAGCGCGTGGCGCAGCTGCACGCCCAGCCGCGCGTCCTTCTTGCAGCCGTCGCCGCAGCGGGCATCCAGCGAACAGCAGAGCGAGCAGATCGCCCCGGCATAGACCGGGCAGAAGGCCATGTCGTCGGGTTCGAAGGCGTGCTGGCAGATGCGGCAGCGGATCGCCTCCTCGCCGTTCCAGTCCTCGAAGGGGCGGCGGGCGATGTAGTAGCGGCCGCGGGTCGCCCAGGCGATGGCGGGGGCGGCGAGGAAGGCGGCGGCGAAGGCGAGGAAGGGGGCGCAGACCTTCAGCGTCGTCCCCAGCCCGCCCAGGAAGGCCAGCATCGACAGCACCGTCGCCAGCAGCATGGCGCCGACGCCGACCGGGTTGATGTCGTAGAGATGGGCGCGCTTGAACTCGACATGGCGCGGGCTGAGGCCGAGCGGCTTGTTCACCACCAGATCGGCGACCAGCGCGCCGATCCAGGAGGCGGCGACGCTGGAATAGAGCCCGAGCACCGGCTCCAGCGTCTTGTAGATGCCCAGCTCCATCAGCATCAGGCCGATGACGACGTTGAACACCACCCACACCACCCGGCCGGGGTGGCTGTGGGTCAGGCGCGAGAAGAAGTTCGACCAGGCGATGGAGCCGGCATAGGTGTTGGTGACGTTGATCTTCAGCTGCGACAGCACGACGAACAGGCCGGTGAGGCCCAGCGCCAGCTGCGGCGACGGCGTCACATACTGGAAGGCGACGAGATACATCCGCGTCGGCTCCGCCGCCAGCTCCAGCGGCACGGCGTTCTGCAACGCCAGCACCACCAGGAAGGAGCCCAGCAGAAGCTTGATCGTGCCGATGACGATCCAGCCCGGCCCGGCCGCCACCAGCGCCGTCCACCAGTACAGTTTCTTGCGGCCTTTCGCGTCGGGGTCGTAGGGCAGGAAGCGGATGAAGTCGACCTGCTCGCCGATCTGCGCCAGCAGCGAGAACACCACCGACGCCGCGGCGCCGAACAGCATCGGGTCGAAGCCCCCGCCACCCCCGCCGGCGCCCGCATCCGGCGCCCGGCCGGGAAAGCGGGTCCAGGCGGCGAAGGCCTCGCCGTCCTGGACGGCGATGAACAGGAAGGGGAGGGCGTGCAGCGCCAGCCACAGCGGCTGGGTCCAGAGCTGGAGGCGGCTGATGACGGTGAAGCCGTAGGCGACCAGCGGAATCACCAGCAGCGAGCTGACGACGTAACCGGCGGCCAGCGGCAGGCCGAACGCCATCTCCAGCGCCGTCGCCATGATCGCCGCCTCGATGGCGAAGAAGATGAAGGTGAAGGAGGCGTAGATCAGCGACGTGATGGTGGAGCCGATATAGCCGAAGCCGGCGCCGCGCGTCAGCAGATCCATGTCCACGCCATAGCGGCTGGCGTAATAGCTGATCGGCAGGGCGCTGGCGAAGATCAGGGCGGCGGCGGTCAGGATGGCGAGGAGCGCGTTGGTGAAGCCGTAATTCAGGGTGACCGCCCCGCCGATGGCCTCCAGCGCCAGGAAGGAGATCGAGCCGAGCGCGGTGTTGGCGACGCGCAACGGAGACCAGCGCCGCGCCTTCCGCGCGGTGAAGCGCAGCGCGTAATCCTCCAGCGTCTGGTTGGCGACCCACCTGTTGTAGGTCCGCCGGACCGCGATCACCCTCTGGCGCCCCGCCATCGGCCCCATTCGCCCTCCGTGAAATCAGTTTGCGGTACAGATTGTTTTAAGATTTCCCCTGATTCGCCGCTCTCATAGTAAAATCGGCTGTTCCGCCAGTCTGTCAGAAATAAAGGCACCGAACAACAAGGGCTGAGGATCGGTATAGTCTGCGAGAGGACACGGAGGCGTCACTCGCTTTTGGGTGGTTGCGAGCGCCGGATCGAATTCGGACTGTCGCGATTTTATAACGATTTGCCGCCCGCCACCCCTATACGCAAATCCACGTATTGCTGCACCGCACCGTTCGGCCAACCATCGGGGCGTCCTGTCGCGGATGGTTCCGCCAACTCCCCCCGAAAAAAAGCGCCTTTCAAAACAGCCGTCCCCCGGTTGCGGGCGGTCTTTGCAGGGCGACAACGGCCAACATCAGGAGGTTTCATGTCCTCGGACAAGATCGATGCGGACAAGCTCACCGGCGGCGCTCACTCGCCGCTCCGCCGCAAGCTCCTCCTCGGCATGGCGGCGCTGCCGGCCATCGGCCTGCTGCCGCGCGGCGCGCTGGCCCAGGCGCTGCCGACCGACGCCGTCAACACGACGAAGCTGGCCGTCACCGACAGCACGGTGAAGGTCGGCATCCTGCATTCCACCACCGGCACCATGGCGATCTCGGAGACCGGGTCGGTGCAGGCCGAGAAGCTGGCCATCGCCCAGATCAACGAGATGGGCGGCGTGCTGGGCCGCAAGATCGAGGTGATCCAGGAGGACGGCGCCAGCGACTGGCCGACCTTCGCCGAAAAGGCGCGCAAGCTGCTGGTCGAGGACAAGGTGGCGGCGGTGTTCGGCTGCTGGACGTCCGCCTCGCGCAAGGCGGTGCTGCCGGTGTTCGAGCAGTATAACGGCATGCTCTATTACCCGACCTTCTACGAAGGGCTGGAGCAGTCGAAGAACGTCATCTACACCGGGCAGGAAGCCACCCAGCAGATCCTGGCCGGGCTCGACTGGGTGACGAAGGAGAAGGGGGCGAAGAGCTTCTTCCTGATCGGCTCCGACTATATCTGGCCGCGCACCTCCAACAAGATCGCCCGCAAGCACATCGAGATGCATGGGCAGAAGGTGGTCGGCGAGGAGTATTTCCCGCTCGGCCACACCCAGTTCAATTCGGTCATCAACAAGATCAAGCTGACCAAGCCGGACGTGATCTACGCCTCGGTCGTCGGCGGGTCGAACGTCGCCTTCTACAAGCAGCTGAAGGCGGCCGGCATCGACCTGAACAAGCAGACGCTGATGACCATCTCCGTCACCGAGGACGAGATGCTGGGCATCGGCGGCGAGAACATCGCCGGCGCCTATGCCTGCATGAAGTATTTCCAGTCGCTGAAGAACCCCAACAACGAGAAGTTCGTCGCCGCCTTCAAGAAGATGTGGGGCGGGGAGAGCGTGATCGGCGACGTCACCCAGGCGGGCTATCTCGGCCCCTGGCTGTGGAAGCTGACGGCGGAGAAGGCCAAGAGCTTCGACATCGACAAGATCGCCGCCGCGTCGGCCGGCATCGAGTTCACCGGCGCGCCGGAAGGCTATGTCCGCATCCACGAGAACCATCATTTGTGGAGCAAGACGCGCGTCGGCCGCGCCCGCACCGACGGCCAGTTCGACGTCGTCTTCGAGACCGCCGACCTGATCGAGCCGAACCCCTTCCCCAAGGGCTACCAGTAAGCGGCGGCGGGGCTGGACCTGCCCCCGCTCCGGCTTTTCCCCGTCCAACGGCGGCGGGCCGGAGCGGGGGTCTCTCTGACGGGAGTTCCCATCATGTTCGAGGGCTACAGCCTGGCCGAGCTCGGGTCGATCTTTGCCATGCAGGGATTCGCGGGGCTCATCCTGTTTTCCGTTTTCGTGCTGATGGCGCTGGGCCTCGCCATCATCTTCGGGCAGATGGGCGTCATCAACATGGCGCACGGGGAGTTCATGATCCTCGGCGCCTACGTGACCTATCTCTGCTCCAACTTCATCTCCAGCACCGCGCCGGCGCTGTTCCCGGCCTATTTCTTCATCGCCATGGCGCTGGCCTTCCTCGCCAGCGGGGCGCTGGGGATGCTGGTGGAGTGGGCGATGATCCGCTTCCTCTACCGCCGGCCGCTCGACACGCTGCTGGCGACCTGGGGGCTGAGCCTGATCCTCCAGCAGATCTTCCGCTCCGTCTTCGGCGCGCGCGAGGTCGGCGTGGTGTTGCCCGACTGGCTGATGGGCTCCGTCGCCGTCACCGACACCATTGAGGTGCCGATCAACGGCCTGTTCGTCATGGGCCTGACCATGACCATCACCGTCGTGATCTATGCCGTGATGTTCCGCTCGCGCTGGGGCCAGGGCGTGCGGGCGGTGATGCAGAACCGGGTGATGGCCGGCGCCGTCGGTATCAACACCGAGAAGGTCGACCGCTACACCTTCGGTCTCGGCTGCGGCATCGCCGGGGTGGCGGGCAGCGCCTTCACCATGGTGGGCTCCACCGGGCCGACCTCCGGCCAGCTCTACATCGTCGACACCTTCCTGGTGGTGGTGTTCGGCGGCGCCCAGAGCCTGATCGGCACCATCGCATCTGCCTTCACCATCAGCCAGGCGCAGTCGACGATGGAGTTCTTCCTCAGCGGTTCGACCGCCAAGGTTCTGACCCTGCTGACCGTCGTCGTGATCCTGATGCTGCGCCCGCAGGGCCTGTTCGTCCTCAAAGTCCGCCGCTGAGGAGGCATATCCATGACGCGCACCCCACACAGTCTCCCTCGGGGCCGCCTTCTCGGGCGCATCGACGGCGACATCGCGGGCATCCTGCTGCTGGCCGCCCTGCTGATCGTCGTCCTGCCGCTGGGGCTCGACATCTTCCGGCTGAACATGGTCGGCAAATACCTGACCTACGCCTTCGTGGCGCTCGGCCTCGTGCTGTGCTGGGGCAGCGCCGGCATCCTGTCGCTGGGGCAGGGCATCTTCTTCGGCATCGGCGGCTATTGCATGGCGATGTTCCTGAAGCTGGAGGCCTCCAGCCCGGAAGCGACCAAGATCCAGTCCACCCCAGGCATCCCCGACTTCATGGACTGGAACCAGCTGAAGGCGCTGCCCTGGTTCTGGGAGCCGTTCCACAGCCTGACCTTCGCCACCGTCGCGGTGGTGGCGGTCCCGGCGCTGCTGGCCTTCATCGTCGGGCTGGCGATGTTCAAGCGGCGGGTCGGCGGCGTCTATTTCGCCATCATCACCCAGGCCTTCGCCGCCATCCTGACCATCCTGATCGTCGGCCAGCAGGGCTACACCGGCGGCATCAACGGCATCACCGATCTCCGCACGCTGAAGGGCTGGGACATCCGCACCGACGAGGCGAAGCTGGTGCTGTACTTCGTCAACGCCGCCTTGCTGATCGGCTGCATCCTGCTCTGCCTCTATGTCCGCCGCTCCAAGCTGGGCCGCATCCTGGTGGCGCTGCGCGACAAGGAGGACCGGGTCCGCTTCTCCGGCTACGACGTCGCCAACTTCAAGATCTTCGTCTTCTGCTTCGCGGCGGCGCTGTCGGCGGTGGGGGGCGCCATGTTCACGCTCCAGGTCGGCTTCATGTCGCCGTCGTTCGTCGGCATCGTGCCCTCCATCGAGATGGTCATCTACTGCGCGGTCGGCGGCCGGCTGTCGCTGCTGGGCGCGGTCTACGGCACGCTGCTGGTCAACTGGGCCAAGACGATGCTGTCGGAGAGTTTCCCGGAGCTGTGGCTGTTCGCCATGGGCGCCCTGTTCATCGGCGTGGTGATGGTGTTCCCCAACGGGCTGGCCGGGCTCTACCAGCAGTTCATCGCCCCCAGGCTCGGTCGCCTCCTGCCCCGCACGGGGTCCGGTGCCGGCGCGCCGATCATCCCGCCGCACACCGCCGCCGACTGAGGAGGGACGGATCCCATGGCGAACCCCACCGATTACCTGCTGGCGGTCGAAGGGCTGACCGTCTCCTTCGACGGGTTCAAGGCGGTCAACGACCTGTCCTTCTACGTCGACAGCAACGAGATCCACGTCATCATCGGCCCGAACGGCGCCGGCAAGACCACGGTGCTCGACCTGATCTGCGGACGGACCAGGGCGTCCGGCGGCTCCATCAAGTTCCGCAACCGGGAATTGACGGCGATGAAGGAGCACCAGATCGTCACCGCCGGGGTCGGGCGGAAGTTCCAGAACCCGTCGATCTACGACGACCTGACGGTGTTCGAGAATTTGGAAATCTCCTATCCCCGCGGCCGCAGCGTGTTCGGCGCGCTGGCCTTCAAGCGCGACGCCGCGGTGCGCGAGCGGGTGGCCGAGATCGCCGAGATGATCTTCCTGGCCGACCATCTCGACCAGCGCGCCGAATATCTCAGCCACGGCCAGAAGCAGTGGTTGGAGATCGGCATGCTGCTGATCCAGGACCCCGAGCTGCTGATGCTGGACGAGCCGGTCGCCGGCATGAGCGTCAACGAGCGCAAGAAGACCGCCGAGCTTCTCAACAAGATCATCCAGAACCGGTCGGTGCTGGTGATCGAGCACGACATGAAGTTCGTCGAGGACATCGCCCACCGCGTCACCGTGCTGCACCAGGGGAAGATCCTGTCGGAAGGCAGCATGGAGCGGGTGAAGAACGACCCCAAGGTCGTCGAAGTCTATCTCGGGCATTGATTCATTCGGGCCAGAGTCATTTGGGCCATTGACCGGAGGAACCGACATGCTGTCCGTCAATCAACTGCGCGTGTCCTACGGCGAGAGCGAGGTTCTGCACGGGCTGGACTTCACGGTGGCGCCGGGCGAGATCGTCGCCGTCATGGGCCGCAACGGCATGGGCAAGACGACGCTGATGAAGTCGCTGATGGGGATCGTGCCGGCCCGGTCCGGCGCCGTCCGCATCGGCGGGACCGAGATCACCGGTCTCAAGAGCTACGAGCGGGTGGCGAAGGGCGTCGCCTATGTCCCGCAGGGCCGCATGATCTTCCCGGCGATGACCGTGCAGGAGAACATCGAAACCGGCCTGACCGTCCATGGCGGGCGCAGCGTGCCGGGCGATCTCTACGAGCTGTTCCCGGTGCTGCTGGAGATGAAGGGCCGGCGCGGCGGCAACCTGTCGGGCGGCCAGCAGCAGCAGCTCGCCATCGCGCGCGCCCTGGCGACCAAGCCGAAAGTCCTGCTGCTGGACGAGCCGACCGAAGGCATCCAGCCGTCGATCATCCGCGAGATGGCCCGCACCCTGCGCCGCATCCGCGACGAGAAGGGGTTGAGCATCGTCGTGTCGGAGCAGGTGCTGAGCTTCGCGCTCGACATCGCCGACCGCGTGCTGGTGATCGAGAACGGCGAGATCGTCCACGAGGACAGCCGCGACCGCATCGACGAGGCGAAGGTCGCGCGGCTGCTGTCGGTCTGACCGCCCGGCAGGTTGCCGTCCCTCCGCCTTTCCGCATCCCGCCTCTCCACCGCAGAGGGAAGCGCCATGACTCCCGCGAAGTCCGCATCCACCGCCTGTGCCGTGGTCGCCCTGTTGTCCGCCATGGCGGTGCCGCTGACCGGTTCGACCGGCGTGGCGACCGCCGGCCTCGTCGTTTCCGCGGCGCTGGCCGCCGCCGCCGCTACCTTCGCGCACCGGCGGGACGCTGCGCTCGGCTCGCTCGGCACCCGCGCCGCGGCACTGTCCGGTTCGGGCGGTGGCACAGGCGGTGGCGCGGGCGGCGACCCGGTGCGGGAGCTTGCCGACGCGCTCGACCGCATCGCCGCCGCCGCGGAGCTGCGCGACGCGCGGGAGGCGGAGCGCGAGGCCGAACGCAAGGCGACCGAGGAGCGCGCCGCCCGGCTGGAGGCGCTGACCCGCGCCTTCGAGAGCAAGGTCGGCCGGCTTGTGCAGACCGTCTCGTCGGCCGCCGCCGAGATGACCGGCACCGCCACGGCGATGAGCGAGACCGCCGGGCGCAGCAACCGGCTGTCGGCGGCGATGTCGCAATCCTCGGCCCAGGCGTCGATGAACGTCCAGACCGTGGCGACGGCGACGGAGGAGCTGTCGGCCTCGATCCAGGAGATCGGCCGGCAGGTGGCGTCATCGGCCGCCATCGCCGGCAAGGCGGTCGCCGACACCCGCCGCACCGACACGGTGGTGCAGAGCCTGGCCGACAGCGCCGGGCGGATTGGGCAGGTGATCGGGCTGATCCAGGGCATCGCCGGCCAGACCAACCTGCTGGCGCTGAACGCCACCATCGAGGCGGCGCGGGCGGGGGAGGCCGGCAAGGGCTTCGCCGTCGTCGCCAGCGAGGTCAAGACGCTGGCCAACCAGACCGCCAGGGCGACGGAGGACATCGCCACCCAGGTCGGCGCCATCCAGTCGGCGACGGCCGAGGCGGTGGCCGCCATCCGCTCCATCGCCGGCACCATCGCCGAGATCAACGAGATCGCCGCCGCCATCGCCGCCGCGGTCGAACAGCAGGGGGCGGCCACCGGCGAGATCGCCCGCAACGTGCAGGAGGCGGCGCGCGGCACCGAAAGCGTGGCATCCAACATCGCCGGCGTCTCGGAGGCAGCCTCCGACACCGGCGTGGCGGCCGGGCAGGTGCTGGGCGTCGCCTCCCAGGTCGCCGGCCATGCCGACGAGCTGAGCCGCGAGGTCAACAATTTCCTGGCGGAGGTCAGCCTGCAAGCGGCGCTGCGCCGCCGCGCCTCGGTTGCCGGGCGGATGGCGGTGGCCACGGTGCGGCGCACCCAGGGGTTGGCGCCCGGTGCACCGGCCACCGCCGCGGTGAACAGGAGCGGCATCGCCGTCACCGACGAGGCGGTGAAGGTCGGCATCCTGCATTCCGTCACCGGCACCATGGCGCTGAGCGAAGGCGGGTCGATCCAGGCCGAGATGCTGGCGATCCAGCAGATCAACGAGGCCGGCGGCGTGCTGGGCCGGCGGATCGAGATCGCGCAGGAGGACGGCGCCAGCGACTGGCCGATCTTCGCCGCCCGCGCCGATAAGCTGCTGGCGCAGGACAGGGTGGCGGCGATCTTCGGCTGCTGGACCTCCGCCTCGCGCAAGGAGGTGCTGCCGGTGCTGGAGAAGCACGACGGCCTGCTCTACTACCCGACCTTCTACGAGGGGCTGGAGCAGTCGAAACACGTCATCTACACCGGGCAGGAGGCGACGCAGCAGATCCTGGCCGGGCTGGACTGGGTGATGCGCGAGAAGGGGGCGAAGAGCTTCTTCCTGATCGGGTCCGACTATATCTGGCCGCGCGCCTCCAACGCCATCGCCCGCCGCCACATCGAGGCCAAGGGCTGCCGCGTCGTCGGCGAGGAGTATGCCGAACTCGGCGACACCCGTTTCGAGACCATCGTCGCACGGATCAAGGCGGCCAAGCCCGACGTGATCTACGCCATCGTCGTCGGCGGCTCCAACGTCGCCTTCTACAAGCAGCTGAAGGCGGCCGGGATCGAGCTGGACCGTCAGATCCTGATGACCAACAGCGTCACCGAGGACGAGATGATGGGCATCGGCGGCGAGAACATCGCCGGGGCCTTCACCTGCGCCAAATATTTCCAGAGCCTGGAGCTGCCGGCCAACCGCGCCTTCGTCGCCGCCTTCAAGGCGATGTGGGGGGCGGACAGCGTCATCGGCGACGTCACCCACAACGCCTGGCTCGGCCCCTGGCTGTGGAAGCTGGCGGTGGAGAAGGCCGGCAGCTTCGACGTGGCGCGCGTCGTCGCCGCCTCGCCCGGCATCGAGTTCGCCGGAGCGCCGGCCGGTCCCCTGCGCATCCACGAGAACCATCACCTGTGGACCCGGACCCGCATCGGCCGCGCCCGGCGCGACGGCCAGTTCGACGTGGTCTTCGAGACCCGGGACCTCATCGAGCCGAACCCCTTCCCGGACGGCTTCCGGGAGCTGGCGGCCTGAGTTCCGCACTCCGCGTCCTGCCGCCTTTCCCCGTCACCCATCAGTCCATCGATAAGGAAGAGCAAACCATGGCTGACACCCTGATCAAGGCCGACCTGTCGCAGTCTCCCTACGAGAACGACATGATCCACAACCGCTGGCATCCGGACATCCCGATGGCGGTGACGGTGAAGCCGGGCGACGACTTCATCCTGGAATGCTACGACTGGACCGGCGGCCAGATCAAAAACGACGACGATGCCGCCGACGTGCGCGACGTCGACCTCAGCCAGGTCCATTTCCTGTCCGGCCCGGTCGGGGTCGAGGGGGCGGAGCCGGGCGACCTGCTGGTGGTCGACCTGCTGGACATCGGCGCCTTCCCGCAGCAGCAGTGGGGCTTCAACGGCTTCTTCTCCAAACAGAACGGCGGCGGCTTCCTGACCGAGCATTTCCCGCTGGCCCAGAAGTCGATCTGGGACTTCGAGGGCATGTTCACCAAGTCGCGCCACATCCCCGGCGTGCGCTTCGCCGGGCTGATCCATCCCGGCCTGATCGGCTGCCTGCCGTCGCACGACCTGCTGGCCAAGTGGAACAAGCGCGAGCAGGCGCTGATCGACACCAACCCGACCCGCGTCCCCGGCCTCGCCAACCCGCCCTATGCGCCGACCGCCCATATGGGCCGGCTGAAGGGCGACGCCCGCGACAAGGCGGCGGCGGAGGGCGCCCGCACCGTGCCGCCGCGCGAGCATGGCGGCAACTGCGACATCAAGGATCTGTCGCGCGGCTCGCGCATCTATTTCCCGGTCTATGTGAAGGGCGCCGGCCTGTCGATGGGCGACCTGCATTTCAGCCAGGGCGACGGCGAGATCACCTTCTGCGGCGCCATCGAGATGGCGGGCTGGGCGCACCTGAAGGTGAACCTGATCAAGGACGGCATGGCGAAGTACGGGATCAGGAATCCGATCTTCAAGCCGAGCCCGATCGTCCCGACCTACAACGACTACCTGATCTTCGAGGGCATCTCGGTCGACGAGGCGGGCGAGCAGCATTACCTGGACGTCCATGTCGCCTACCGTCAGGCCTGCCTGAATGCCATCGAATACCTGAAGAAGTTCGGCTATTCCGGCGCCCAGGCCTATTCGATCCTCGGCACCGCCCCGGTGCAGGGCCACATCAGCGGCGTGGTCGACGTGCCCAACGCCTGCGCCACCCTGTTCCTGCCGACGCAGATCTTCGATTTCGACATCACGCCCAACGCCGACGGCCCGACCAAGTTCATCAGCGGCGACGTCGACATGCCGGTCGCGCCGGACCGCGTGTAACCAAGCAAGGGGAGGCGGCGCCATGCCGATGTACGACTACGAGTGCCCGACCTGCGGCGACTTCACCGAGATGCGGCCGATGGCGGAAAGCAGCCTGCCGCGGCCCTGCCCCTCCTGCGAGGTGCCGTCGCGGCGGGTGATCCGCAGGACGCCAGCCTTCTCCACCGTCTCCGCCGCGACCAGGACGGCACACGCCACCAACGAGCGCAGCGCCGACCGGCCGAGCCTGCTGTCCGAGGTCGGGCCTAAGCATAAGCATGGCCCGGGCTGCGGCTGCGGAAGCGGCGGCGGAAAGGGGCGGTCGGTGCTGCGTACCTCCGACGGGGCGAAGGGGTTTCCGACGGCAAGGCCGTGGATGATCAGCCACTGACCCATCGGGAACGGAGGCCCCGTCAACCTGTCGGCCGACCGGTTGACGGGGCCTCCGATGGAGACACGGAAAGAGCAGGATGGCAGCCCGCTGCCCGTGCAATCACCGGATCGTCCGGGATGGCGTCGGTGCGAAAATCGGTTGGCGGTTGGCGAGAAATGGCTTTCCGGGTAACGATCACTCCCCCGCGAGTACGATCACCCCAGCCACGATGATCGCCGTTCCAACCAAGCGGCGAACGGTCATCGGCTCGCCGAGCACCCACCAGCCGGCGAAGGCGACGAGAGCGAAGCCGAATGCGAGAAAAGGATAGGCGAATGACGCATCCGCCCTGCTCAGCACCCGCAGCCAGACGAGCAGACTGAAGCCGTAGCAGGCGAGCCCGCCGAGGATGGCCGGGTGCCGGATCATAGCGGCAAGGCTTCCGGTTCCCAATGGATCGCTTACGCCGAATCCCTGCCGGGCGCCCCACCGCAGCATAATCTGCGCGGACGCGTTGAGCGTCACGCTGGTCAGGATCAGACCGAGCAATATGCTGCGGCTCATGGGAGGCGCACCATGGTACCGGGAGACGCAGGGTCGAGATGGGCGAGTTCCGCCATGCCCTCGGCGAACCCGATGCGCGGGCGCCAATCGAAGCGGTTGCACAGCCGCGAGGAATCGGCGGTGATGTGACGCACGTCGCCCAACCGGTACTGCCCCGTCACCACGGGAGGCGGGCCGTTCAGCGCCCTGGACAGCGCCTCGGCCATGTCGCCGACCGTGCGTGGCGTGCCGGATCCCACATTGTAGGCCGCGACCCCGGCCGTCTGTCCTTCGCAGGCGGTGACGGTGGCGGAGGCCACGTCGCGGACATGCACGAAGTCCCGTCTCTGCCGGCCATCCTCGAAGACCCGCGGCGCCGCGCCGCGCCGCAGCGCGGAGGTGAAGATGGAGGCGACGCCGGCATAGGGGGTGTCGCGCGGCATGCCGGGCCCGTAGACGTTGTGATAGCGCATCATTGCGACCGTACCGCCTGTCGACCGCGCCCAGTTGGCGGCGTAGAATTCCTGCGCCGCCTTGCTGGTGGCGTAGGCGTTGCGCGGGTCGAACGGCGTGTCCTCGGCGACCAGCAGGTTTTCGAGCGGTTGGCCGCAGAGCGGGCAGGGCGGTTCGAACCGCTGCTGCACCAGCGCGCTTTCCAGCCGCGGCGCCGGCCGGACCCGTCCATGCTCGGCACAATGGCCGAAGCCCTCGCCATAGACCACCATCGAACTGGCGAGCGTCAGACGGGATACGCCGGCGCGGGCCATCGCCACCAGAAGCTCGGCCGTGCCGACCTCGTTGGAGGAGGCGTAGTCGGGCATGTCGCCGATGGCGACGCCCAGCCCGACCTTGGCGGCGAGATGGATAACGGTGTCGACGCCGGCGACGGCCCGGTCGAGAATCGCGGCGTCCCGCACGTCGCCGATCAGCGCCTCGACGCCAGCCGGCGCGGCCCAGGCCGTTGGGGTGGGGTGCACGTCGGGACGCAGCGAGTCCAGGACACGCACCTCGTGGTCCCGGCGCAGAAGCTCGGCCAGCACATGCCCGCCGATGAAACCGGCCCCGCCAGTGAGGAGAACGCGCATGTCTTTACCTCCGAACCATGGTCTGCGTCGGCCGGCCTCCGGCGTCGGCGGGCTTGGCGTTCACGGGCTTGGCGTTGTCGGGCTGCCGCCATGCAAGGCGGAGGAAGGTGGTCCCGATCTTCCAGGCGGCGGACAGGCTGGCGGCGAGGTTGCCGGACACCTTCGACCGGCCGCCGCGCCGGCAGCGGTGATCGACCGGGATCTCCCGGCAACGCAGGCCGGCCGCCGCCCGCATCTGCATCTCCAGGTTCCAGCCGTAGGTTTCCTCGGTCATGCCCAGCGCGCGCAGGCGGTCGACCCGCATCGCGCGCAAGGGCGACATGTCGGTGAAACGGACCCGGTAGGTCAGCCGCAGCAGCGCCCCGGCGATCCATCCCGCCACGATCTGCTGCGGCGTCATCGAGCCGCGCTCGCGTCGCCCGCGCAGGCGCGAGCCCATGACGAAGTCCGCCTCGCCGTCGGCGACCGGCCGGATGACCTGCGGGATGAAGCCGGGCACGTCGCTGCCGTCGCCGTCGAGGAAACAGACGATCTCCGTTCCGGGCCGGACGGCGGCCAGCCCGGCGGCGCAGGCGCGGCCGTAGCCGCGCACCGGCTGGATCACGACACGGGCGCCCGCCGCGGCGGCCCGCTCGGCGGTCCGGTCGGTGGAACCGTTGTCGACGACGATGACCTCGCCGACGCCCTCGGCCATCGCCTCCCGCACCACGTCGGCGATGGAGTCCTCCTCGTCGAGGCAGGGGATGACGACGGCCACGGTTTCAAGCGGCTGGGCGCTGCTCATGACGCCATCGCCGTCTGGCGGCGTCGCACGAACGCGCGGGTGCGTGGCGCCTCCTGCATCGGCCAACCCGCGGCGGAGAAGGGCGGTGGCCGGCCGTCGAGTTCATCCTCCAGCATGGCGTAGGACCGGGCATCGTCCACGTCGTACCAGGGGTCGAGCGCGATCACCGGAATGCCGAGCGTGCGCGCCCGCTCAAGCGTCAGGCTGTAGACCGTGTCGGTGCTCCAGGGGATGTCCACGAACAGTCCGGGATGGGGCCGCGACAGGCCGATGAGCGTGTAGCCGCCGTCGAGTGCCGGGCTGATGACGGCGTTGTCGCCGGACTTGAGCGCCTGGACCGCGGCGCGGAGGATGTGGCGCGGCAGGGTCGGGCTGTCGGAGTTGACGAGGATGGCGCCGGCATGGCCCTGCGCCAGAAGGTCGGTGATGCCCCGGTCCAGCCGCCGGCCCAGATCCCCCTCGCCCTGGAGGACCAGCCCGAATCCGTCGGGAAGCAGGTGCCGCAGCTCCTCTTCGGAGCCCGCCGGGGTATAGACCGCATAGCCGGGCGCGTCGCCCCCCTCTGACAGGCCGGCGATGGTCGCGGCCAGATCGGCGATGAAGCAGCCGGAGATTTCGGCACAGTCCTCCGGCGGCAGGGGCGGCGACAGCCGGGTCTTGGACTTGCCGGGGCTGGGCGTCTTGCAGATGATGGCCACCGCTATGGTCGTCATGGGTCGGGTCTCCGCCGGAATGAGGGAGGACTGATCAGCTGATGGGGGCGAGCGCCTGCTCCAGGTCGCCGAACAGGTCGTCCGGGTCTTCGAGCCCGACCGACAGGCGCAGCAGATCGTCGGGGCAGGGCGATCCCTCGCCCTCGATCGAGGACCGGTGCTCGATGAGGCTTTCGATGCCGCCGAAGGAGGTCGCCCGCCGCCAGAGATGGACATTGGCCGCCACCTTCACCGCCGCCGCCGCCCCGCCCCTGACGCGGATGGACAGCATGCCGCCGAAGCCGCCGGACATCTGGCGGGCGGCGATGGCGTGGCCGGGATGGTCGGCAAGGCCGGGATAGAGCACGGTGGACAGCGCCGGATGGCTGGCCAGCCGGCCGGCCAGGGTCGCGGCGCTGCGGCTCTGCTCGCGCACCCGCAGGTCGAGCGTCCGCAGGCCGCGCATCAAGAGCCAGGCGTCGAACGGACCGGGCGTCGTGCCGTGCTGGTCGCGGATGGCCGCGATCCGGTCCCACAAACCCGATGGGGCCGAGGCCGCGAGGGCGCCGGCGACCACATCGGAGTGACCGTTGAGGTATTTGGTCGCGGAATGCATCACGATGTCGGCGCCGCAATCGAGCGGCCGGGTCAGCACGGGCGTGACAGCCGTGGAATCGACGCAGACCAACGCACCCGCGCGGTGCGCAAGTTCGGCGACGGCGGCGATGTCGGTGACGGTCCAGAGCGGGTTGCTCGGCGTTTCGATCCAGACAATGCCGGTGCGGCCCGGCCGGATGGCGCGGCCGACGGCGTCGAGGTCGGCCATGTCGGCGAAGGTCACCTCGTGCCCGTAGCGATGGGCCTCGGCGAGCCAGACATGCAGCCCCCAATACATGTGCCGCGGAGCGACGATGTGGGTGGGCGACGCCGCCAGGAACAGGGTGGTGGCGGCCGCCATGCCCGAGCCGAAGAGCAGCGCCTCGCGGGCGTGTTCCAGGTCGGCGATCTGACGCTCCGCCTGCTGGACCGACGCGTTGTCCTTGCGCCCGTAGACGTGGCCGGAGCTGTAGCCGTTGTCCGCGTCGCGCACGTAGGTGGCGCTCACGTCGATGGGCGGCGTCAGCGAGGCGGCCAGGGAACGGCCGGCGCCCAGGGCCCGCGCTGTCAGCGTGCGTGGCATCGGTGTGCGTGGCGTCAAGATTGAGGGCCTCAGGATGTTGCTCCGGTGGTCGCCGATGGGGGGGATCGTGGGGCGAAACGGATGGCTCATGGGGGGATACGGTGGTTGGCGGCCCGTCGTTACAGCCCGGTCGGATTTATTTCGGGGCCGTGTTCAGTTGCCTGCCATCCGGGGGTCGGCACTGTAGATCCGCCACAGGCCGGGTTCGGTTTCGGCGAGGCGGTAGAAGGGGCTTGCGGCGAAGGGGTCATGGCTCCAGGCGCCGTCGAAGACCGTGACCGCCACCACGTCGCAGCGATGGGTCCGTGCGAGTGCCCGGATGTCGTCCGGCGTCCCGTCACCGGCGAAGACCCGTCGGAACTGGTCGGCGACCGCCGTCCGCCGCTCGGACGACAGGGCGGCGAAGGCGATGGCCAGTTCGTTCCCGGCGAAGCAGGATCGGCGGTTGGCGAACAGCGCCCAGGACAAATTCACCGGCCAGGGCGTCATGTCGGCGAACAAGGCGGGGTTGCTGGCGACCCGGGCGTCGGGCGGCGCATGGCGCCGGACCGCCTGCCACAGGGCCGGCGACCGCGCGAACGCGGCGGCCGAGGGGGAGGGCTTGCCCACCAGATTCTCGGTGGCGAGGCGCAGCCCGTCGGGCAGCGTCGCCGTCGCGGCGGCCATCGCCAGGACCAAAGGGAGCGCCGCCCGCCGCTCCATGCAGCGGGCCAGCCCGGCCGCGGCGGCGGCCGTCAGCACCATCAGACCGGGCAGCACGGCACGCCAGCCGAGATCGTTGTTCACACCGGTTGTGCTGACGAGCAGCCAGCCCGTGCCGAGGCTGGCTGCCGTCAGGATGGCGAGGGCGCGGACGAGCGGGCCATCCGGCGGCGCGTCCGGCCGTGCCGCCATCCGCGCGAGCGTGATGGCCCCCGCGAGATAGACGAGCGGAAACTCGACGACCAGCAGCACCAGCCAGTAGGCCGGCACGTCGAGCACCCGGCCGAGCGGTTGGGGCAGGGCAGGCCCCAGCACTTCGAAGGGATCGATGGCGATGAGACGGCCGCCACCCCGGGCAACGGCGCTGCGATACTGCTCGACCAGAAGCGGGGAGGCGATGGCGATGGCGACGACCGCCGCGATGCCGCCGAGCAGGAGGAAGGTCCCCGCCCCGCCGGCCGGGTGGGAGCGAGCCGGGCGGGAGCGTGCCAGGAAAAGGGCGCATCCGGCGGCGGCCAGGGCGAAGACCACCCCGCCGACCCAGATCGAACTCTGGTAGGCCGCCGCCGCCAGCAGCGCCAGGGTGACGGTCGTGAGCGCTCCGGGCTGCCGGGCGAGCCGGACCATGGTCATCACCGCCACCACGACGCAGCCCGCGGCCTGGACATGGTGCGGGCTCCAGCTTGTCTGGAACAGCCATCCGGCGAGCCCGGTGGCAGGCTGCAGCCAGTGTTCAAGCGTCTCCTCACCGACCATTGCGGCCAGGACCGGCCGCAGCGAACCAAGGCCGCTGAGGCCGATCGCGAGGAAGGGGGCGAGGCTGCTGCCGCTGAAGTGACAGGCGAGCCCGGCCATCAGCAGCAGGGTCGAGAAGGCGGTCAGCCAGCTTGCCGCCGCGTCGGCCTCCCAGCCGGTCGCGCCGGTGAGTTGGGCAAGCTGCGCGGCGCCGAACTGCCAGAGATAGTAGTAGGCGACCCCGGCCGGCGCCTCCGCCCCGCCATAGACCGGGTTGACCGGCGGAACGCCCTCCCGGACGATCTGGTCGATCAGCGCGATCTTCGCGTGATCGAAGAGTGCCGGCGCCACGGCGACGCCGTCGCCGGTGAATTTCGGCAGCACCGCAAGCGCCGGTCCGGCCGCCATGATCGCGGCGGCGAGACAGACCCACAGGGTGAGGGGCGGGATGCTTTGGTCGCTCCCGCTGCCGTCTCGACGGCCCCGCAGGAGCCCGGCCGCACAGATCAGGGCCACGGCGCCGACGGTCGCAACGGGCGAGAATCCGACGACGAGCGAGAGCAGCAGGGCCAGGGCGTTCTGCACCGCCCAGCCCAGGACGGGCGCCAGCGCCAAGGCGACGGCACGGTCGAACGCCAGCGACCGCGCGAGCGCGTAGCCGCTGGCCATCCACAGGACAAGGCCGGTCGCGATGCAGAGGGCGGCGAGGGACAGCGAAGGCACGATTTATCCGGCTTCCGGCATGGTCAAAGCCCGCTGAACCAGTTGAAGCCCTGCTTCTCCCAGAAACCGGGTGAGTAGCTGTTGGTGACCTCGATGGCACGGATCCATTTCGGGTTCTTGAAGCCGAGCTTCACCGCCGTGCGCAGGCGCAGAGGAAAGCCGAAGGGATCGGTGATCGGCTCGCCCGCGTATCTGGTGGCCAGGATGGTCTGGGGGTGCAGAGCCGAGGGCATGTCGATGCTCTCCATGTAATCGTCGTTCCCGTGGAAGACGACGTATCTGGCGGTCAGGTCCGCCCCCACCCGTGTGAGGAAGTCGCGGAGGTTGGGTCCCGACCACTGGCCGATGTAATCCCAGCCCTCGACGCAGATGTGCTTGATGATTTCTTCCTGTTCCGGCAGGGCGTAGATCCGCTCCAGGCTCCAGGGCCGCTTGTCGGCGATCAGTCCGCTCAGCTCCAGGTTCCAGCCGTCGATGTCGACCGGCTTCAGGTCCTCGATCTCGTAATAGGCGTTGAAGCGCGGCGGCTTCACGACCTGGGACGCGGCATAGGTCGGTGCCAGCTTGTTCGGATCGAACAGCAGGGCCTGGACCCCGTCGTTGAAGCCGGACACAGCCCGGAGAACGGTTTGGACGGCATCGCGGTCGGAGATGTTGCAGCCGGTCAGCATCGTCAGGGCGCCGAGGCTGAGGGTGCCGCGCAGCAGCTTGCGGCGGTCGATCGTCTCGACGAGTCCGCGGTGTTCGGCGAGGATGCTCCGGTCCGGTCCGCGTTGCGGCCGGAAGAGCGAGGTGAAGGGGCGGCGCAGAGGCATGGTCGGCATCCGTCACGGGTTCGAGGCTTGGGAGGGCGTCACCGGAGTCTCCCGGTCGGCATCGAGGCGCGGTCCGCCGGTCAGCATGCCGAGAAGGGTCCGCGGCACCAGGATCGCCAGCGAGACATGGACCAGGACGAACAGCAGGATGGCCGTCATTCCGGCGAAATGGGCCAGACGCGCCCCCTGGAAGTCGTAGAAGAGCGTCACGAGGAAAGAGAATTGCACCGGCTTCCAGATGGCGAGGCCGGAAACGACCTGAAGCGCCACCACGAGGATCACGCCGACATAGAGACTCTTCTGGACGGCGTTGTAGTGGGTGAGGTCGGCGTGCTTGAGGCGGAATCTCAAGGCGGCCACGGCCTCGCGGACCAGTTCACGCGGAGATATCGGGAAAAACAGCCGGCGGAACCGGCCGGACAGGATGCCGTAGGTCAGATAGGCGAGCCCGTTCAGCACCAGGATCCACATGCCCAGGAAATGCCATTGCAGGGCGTGCTGCGCCCATATGCCGAGCACGATCTCCTCGGGGAAATGCAGAAAGCCGAACAGAACCTCGTCGTTGTAGATCTTCCATCCGCTCATGATCATGACGATCATCGCCGCCGCGTTCGTCCAATGCATCAGCCTGACCACAAGCGGATGCATGATTCTTGAAGATTTCATTTTCGGTTATCTCCTTATTTATTTGGAAGATATTTATATTCTACGTCGAATATTGACGTAGATCGTTGGATGATCTATTTCTTTGTTCAAATCTTCCAGTTTTCCATGAGGCATCATCATGCGATCCGCCATGGCTGTCCTTTTTCTCGCTGCGATGACTCTGGGCCCGATCCGAAGCCCGGCCCATGCCGACGATGCCAAGCCCAAGCGAGCGGAGGGAGGAGCCCACACCCAGATGCAGCCGGAGACGGACAGCTCGACGCCGGAGGAGCGGATGAAGCGGCGCTTCCCGCAGAAAGTCCGGGTCGGCGATCTGCGGGGACTTCCCCTGCTCGACGAGGACGATCGTACGCTTGGCCATGTGACGGAGGTGGTTCGGATGCCGAACGGCAGGATCGTGCTGGTGTCGCGGTGCGACGACTGGTTCGGCCACGGCGGGCGTCTGGTCGGCATCCCCATCGAGACGGTGGCGATCCTCGCGCGGCACCTGAATGTCCTGGACATTCCCAGGAAGGATTTCCCCTCGCTTCCCAGCTGGAAAGAGGCGGACGGCGCCGTGATCGCCGACGACGACATCATCCGCATCGCCATCTCCCGCCGTTGAGGACGGGCGCCCCCCGTTGCGCCGTGCGCCATCAATGTGTCCGGTCGGCATTCCCGATCTCCGCGTTCCCTGGGGCGGGGAGACCGGTCCATCGAGGCCGGGAGTATCCCCCTTCAGGTCCTTACGCCGCGAAGCACGGGTTCGTTACAAAGCCTGCGTTGGCAAAAACACACGGAAACCGGAAGCTGAAAGCCGTACGAGCGCGCAGGCCGGCTTTCTGCCGATCACGCCTTTGTGACCGACGGTGATTTCGCGATTCGGATCGGGTGCAATACAATGAAGCCTCGGCCTGACCGCCATCGCATCCGGACCGGGGGACGAGCATGTGGAACCAGGGATTGGAGCAGGAATGGGCGGACCTGATGCGTATGGCGCTGGCAGGCGATTCCGGTGCCTACCGCCAGTTCCTGCTCTGCATCACTCCGCATCTGCGGGCGATGGCGCGGTCGCGCTGCCGGGCATTGGGGGCGCCGGACAGCGAGACCGAGGACATCGTGCAGGAGGTTCTGCTGGCGATCCATCTCAAGCGTGGGAGTTGGGATTCGTCACGGCCGATCGGTCCCTGGATTGGGGCGATCGTCCGCAATAAGATCATCGATGCGCTGCGCCGGAGGGGCCGGCGGACGAATGTGCCGATTGAGGACGTCATGGACACGTTAGCGGCCGAGGAGCAGGCCGGGGGCTTGGCGCAGCTGGACATCGACAGCCATCTGGCCACCCTGAAGCGGCGCCAGCAGGACATCGTCCGCTCGATCTCTATCGATGGCGACAGCATCCGCGAAACGGCCAACCGCTTCAAGATGACCGAGGGCGCAGTGCGCGTCGCGCTGCACCGGGCGCTGAAGTCCCTGGCGCAGCTGTGCCGGATCCAGTCGACATGAGGACGGAGGATTTGATCGACCGGCTGGCGCTCGACCCGCCGCCGCGTTTCGGCTTCGGTACGGCCTTCCTGACGGCGACCCTGCTGAGCATTCTCGTTGCCGGCGGCGTCTTCCTCGCCGTGATCGGGATCCGGCCGGACATCGGACGGGCGGCGGAGAGCGCACGTTTCCTGTTCAAGTTTGTCGCGACGATGCCGTTGGCCCTGGGTGCCCTGGGCGTCGCCCTGCGCCTGAGCCGGCCGGGAATGGCGGCTGGCGGTTGGCGGCTGGTGCTTGGCGCCGTTCCGGTCCTCCTGGCGGCTGCGGTCGCGCTGGAGCTTCATCAGGTTCCGGCGACCCTTTGGCAGTCGCGCCTCGTCGGCGCCAACGCCGGCTTCTGCCTGAGCCTGATCCCTCTGATGGCCATTGGGCCGCTTGCCCTCCTGATCGGCGTGATGCGGCGGGGCGCTCCGGAGCGGCCGGCGCTGGCGGGCGGGTTCGCCGGTCTGGCAGCGGGCGGCATCGCGGCCACCTTCTACGCGTTGCATTGCCCCGACGACAGCCCGCTTTTCGTGGCGGCTTGGTATTCCGCCGCCATCCTCGTCATGGGGGTTGCGGGCTGTCTCGCCGGACGCCGGTTCCTGAAATGGTGAACCGCACCGGCGGTTCTGCGCAGGCACACGGCTTGGTTCGTCGCTTAGAGTCTGTCTGATGCTTATTGAAGCACCAGACAGACTCTAACCTTTTGGTTTTCCGTGTGATTCACGCTTCAAGCGATTCCGCTTGAACCGATCACACTCTAAAGGACGAGGTTGTGATCGCCGGAGATCAGGCGGCCGCCGTCCGGCTGGCGCCGCGCAGGGCCGGCAGCATGTCCTCGGGTTCGGGGCGGCGGGTGTAGTCCGGATTGACCTCGGCGTAGAGGATCGTGCCATCCTGGCCGATGACGAAGCGGGCCGGCATCGGCAGGGTCCAGCTCGGGTCGCCGTTGAACGCCGGCAGGTCGTTCTTCAGCCCCTTGTAGAGTTCGACCAGATAATCGGGCAGCGCAAAGCGCAGGCCGAACGCGGCGGCGACGTCGTTGTGCGGATCCGAGAGGATCGGGAAGCCGAGCGCGTTCTGGCGCACCGACTTGCGGCTGTTCGGGGCAGTCTGTGGCGAAATGGCGAGCAGGTTTGCTCCGAGCGATTGGAAGGCGTGCCGCGGACTCCGGCCGACCTCGCCGATCATGATGCGGTGGTCTATAGCCAGCTCAGCAACGGCTGGGCATTCCGGCAGGGCGGGACCGAAGCGTCGGTCGTGGTGCGCGGCCGCCTACGGGTCAGCGCGGCGGAAGGGATCCGGGCAGCGGTTCTGGCCGATCTGGGGCTGGCGGTCGCGTCCGACTGGATGTTCGGTCCCGAGCTGGCCGACGGGTCGGTGCGGCGCGTGCTGGAAGACTGGACGCTGCCGCCGATCGATTTGTGGGCGGTGTTCCCCACCGGCCGGCTGGCCAGCACCAAGGCGCGCGCCTTCGCGGAGTTCGTCGCCGGCATCGTGAACGGCGAAGGGGCGCCGGCGGAGGAAGCGGACTTGTGTGGAGGTCATTCCCAGCAGGATCATTCCCAGGAGGCATAGGCATTAGTCGCGCGGCCCGCCTACGCGCCGCCCCCGCAATGGGTCAGGGTCCGTCCCGTCGGAACAAGGAACCGTCACCATGACCCAGTTCACCAGCCACACCCTCGACACCGCCCCGGATGCCGCAAAGCCGATTTTCGAGAGCGTGAAGGCCGCTTTCGGCTTCGTGCCCAACCTGCAGTCCTATATGGCGGAATCGCCGGAACTGCTGGCCGGCTACACGGCGCTGTGGGACCTGTTCTCCAGGACCACGCTCACCACGTATGAGCAGCAGGTCGTCTATCTGACCGCCAATTTCGAGAACGAGTGCCACTACTGCATGGCCGGCCACACCACGCTCGCCCGGATGCAGAAGATGGGCGAGGACGTGATCGCCGCGCTGCGCGCCGGCAGCGAACTGCCCGATACCCGGCTGGAGGCGCTGCACCGCTTCGCCACGCTGGTGG
Source organism: Azospirillum sp. 11R-A (assembly GCF_049472615.1). NCBI lineage: Bacteria > Pseudomonadati > Pseudomonadota > Alphaproteobacteria > Rhodospirillales > Azospirillaceae > Azospirillum > Azospirillum sp. 11R-A. Next base: position 44,345 of record NZ_JBCEBL010000015.1, read on the forward strand.
TGCGCAATCGCGGCTGGGTCGCCGACGCGGACGTCGATGCCTTCCTGGCGGCCGGCTTCACCCGCCGCAACGTGCTGGAGGTAGTGCTCGGCGTCGCCACCAAGGTGATGAGCAACTACACCAACCACATCACCCACACGCCGCTCGACGCCTTCATGAAGGGCAACGAGTGGAGCAAGCCCGCCGTCGCCCGACGCAAGGCACAGCGCTGTTCCTGTCCCCATCCGACAGGTCCCATTCCCACAATCGATCCATACGGAGCTGACATGATTCTCTCTGGGAAACCCGGCCTGTCGCAGTCTCAAGCGCCGGAGGTGTCGATCGGGTCGGCTGATTCCGGTTTGTTCAATCCGGTGAGCAGATGCTCGATGAAGCTGCGCACCTTCGGCGAGACGTGGCGGGTCGCCGGGTAGACGACATGGATGGCCTCGTCCGTCACCTCCAGTTCGGACAGGAGCGGGACGAGGCGGCCGGCGCGGATGTCCTCCTCGACGATGAAGTCGGCCAGCCGCGCCAGCCCCAGCCCGCCCACCGCGGCATGGCGCAGCAGCCACAGGCTGTCGGCCTGGAAACTGCCGGACGGCCGCAGGATCTCGCGCCGGTCGCCGGCCATGAATTCCCATTCCGTCCGTCCGGAACCCGACAGCAGCGTCAGGCACTCATGACGGACGAGATCGGCCGGCGACTGCGGTACGCCACGCCGCTCCAGATAGTCCGGACTGGCCACCACATGGCGGCGCAACGGCCGCAGCCGGCGGGCGATCAGGCTGGAGTCGGCCAGCCGTCCGGCGCGGATCGCCAGATCGAACCCCTCCTCGACCAGCCGCTGCACGCGGTCGTTCAGGCTGACCTCCAGCGACACGCCGGGGTAACGGCGCAGATAGGAGGCCAGCAGCGGCGCCACCCGCATCTGCCCGAACAGCACCGGCATGGTGATGCGCAAGGTGCCGCGCGGCTCCTCACCCATCTCGGTCAGCGACTGTTCCGCTTCGTCCAACGCCGCCAGGATGGCGCGGGCCCGCAGGCAGAAGGTGGCGCCGGCGTCGGTCAGCGCGATCCGCCGCGTCGTGCGCGCCAGCAGGCGGGTGCCCAGCCGGTTCTCCATCTGGGCGATGCGCCGGCTGATCGCCGACGCGGAGAGACCCAGCCGCTCCGCCGCCGCAGACAGGCTGCCGCTGTCCACCACCTCGACCAGCACCGTCAGATCATCCAGCCGGTCCATGCGTCCTCCGCGTCCATTAGGCCCGTGCGCATTCTTGCGTTCTGCGCAAAGATATTGTGCGTGTCCCCATATGTTTCACAAGTCCGGCTTTTGACAGGATCGGAGCAACGGACACGCCGGCAGGGAATTGCCCAATGCGCCTTCAACGCCAACTCCGCAACATCCGGGCGCAGGCCGGCAAGACCCTGCCACCGCGGGTGATGGCGATGATGGACCGGGTCATTGCCGATCTGAAGGCGCGCGGGGTCGAGCTGGGGGCGTTGCGCCCCGGACTTCAGGCTCCCGACTTCGCCCTGCCGAACCATTTGGGCCGCACGGTCTCCCTCTACGAGACGCTGGAACGGGGGCCGGTCATCCTGCTGTTCTATCGCGGCGAGTGGTGTCCCTATTGTTGCGCCCAGCTCAGGGCCATGCAGCTGGCGCTGCCGCAATTGACCGCCGGGGGCGCCCGGCTGGTGGCGGTGTCGCCCGAATTGCCCGACCACAGCCTGACGCTGGCGGAGCGCAACGCGCTGGATTTCGACATCCTGTCCGACCAGGGGGCGATGGTGGCCCGCAGCTACGGCCTCGTCTTCCGTGTGCCGGACGAGCTGCGCGATCTCTACCGCGACCGCGGCCTCGACCTCAACGCCCGCCAGGGCCGCCCGCCCGGAGAGCCCTGGCAGCTGCCGATCCCGGCGACCTACCTGCTGTCGCCAAGCGGCGTCGTGCGCTTCGCCGCCATCGACGCCGACTTCACCCAACGCCCGGAGCCGCAGGCGCTCGTCGATCTGCTGCACGACCGCGTCCCGGCGTCCTGACCGGCGCCAGCCTTTCCAAAACCCCAGTCATCCCGCAACGGAGGAACACGACCATGACCGCCACCAAGACCCCCGCGAAGACGTTGGCCCTGCTCCCGATCGCCGGCGCCCTGGCCGGCGCGCTTACCGGTGCCATGGCCCTGATGGCCGGCCCGGCCGCCGCGCAGTCCAACATGGAGAAATGCTATGGCATCTCCAAGCCGGGCGAGAATGGCTGCGCCCATGCCAAGGGCCTGCATTCCTGCGCCGGCAACAGCAACCTGACCTTCGACGGCGGCGACTGGAAACTGGTGAAGGCCGGCTCCTGTGCCGAGGAAATGGGATCGCTGAAGCCGTTCGACGGCGCCAACACCAAGAAGAAGGGCTGAGGCGATGGCCGCGGCGGCGCCCTCCACGCTCCCCCGGCCGGTGCCGGTCGCCGCCGGCATCGGCCTGCGCGAGCCGCATCGGGAGGCGTTCGTCGCGGCCGGCTGTCCCATTCCCTGGCCCATCCCCTGGGTCGAGATCCATCCGGAAAACTATCTGGTTCCCGGCGGCCCGCGTCTGGCCGGCATCTTGCGGGTCCGCCGCGACATGGCCGTGAGCTGCCACGGCGTCGGCCTGTCGCTGGGCAGTGCCGGCGGTCTCGACCCCGACCATCTGATGCGGCTGCGTGCCCTCTACGACCGGCTGGAGCCGGGGCTGATCTCCGAACATCTGTCCTGGAGCGTCACCGACGCCATCTACCTCAACGACCTGCTGCCGCTGCCCTATACCGAGGACAGCCTGGACCGGGTCCGCCGCAACATCGACCACGCCCAGGACGCTTTCGGCCGGCGCATCCTGGTCGAGAATCCGGCGGCCTGCCTCGCCTTCGCCGACAGCCTCATTCCCGAAGCCGAATTCCTGGCGGAACTGGCCGCCCGCACCGGCTGCGGCCTGCTGCTCGACGTCAACAACCTCTACGTTTCCTCGGCCAATCTCGGCTTCGACCCGTCGGCATGGCTCGACGCCATCCCGGCGGAGGCGGTCGGTGAACTGCATCTGGCCGGTCACGCCCGCATGACGCTCGGCGGCGAGGAGCTGCTGATCGACGACCATGGCAGCGCGGTCGGCGAGCCCGTGATGGCGCTCTGCGCCGAGGTGCTGGACCGCATCGGCCCGCGGCCGGTGCTGATCGAATGGGACAACGACCTGCCGCCGCTCGACGGGCTTCTGGCCGAGGCGGGCAGGGCGCAGCGGCTGCTCGATGCCCGGATGCGGCAAGTTCAAACGCCGGCAAAGATCGCGGAGGTCCATCGTGCCGGCTGACGCGAAACTTGCTGGTTTTCAGCGCGACTTCGCCGCCTATCTGCTGCGCGGCGATCCGGCGGTCGCCGGGGCCCTGCGCCCGGATTTGCCGGCCGGGCGGCTGGCGGTCTACCGCAACACGGTGATGGGGTCGCTGGCCGCCGTTCTCGGCCATGCCCATCCCACCCTGCGTCGGGTACTGGGCGCCCAATCGGGCGAGCAGCCCTTCACCATGCTCGCCTGCCGCTTCGCGGCGGAGGCACCGCCCCGCCTGCCAATGCTGTGGAGCTACGGCGCCGGCTTCGCCGATTGGCTTGCCGATCTTGAACCGGCCGCCGAAATCCCAGCCTGGGCGCCCGACCTCGCCCGGCTCGACTGGGCGATGCACGAGGCGCTGTTCGCCGCCGACGCCGAACCGCTCGACCTCGCCCGCCTCGCCGCCATCCCGCCGGACCAGGCGGGCTCCCTGCGGCTGGCGCCGCACCCGTCGCTGCGGCTGGTGCGGTCGGGCTGGAACATCCATGCGCTGTGGAAGGATGCCGCCGCGACACCGGCGCCCCTGCCGGAAGCGGTCCTGATCGGCCGGGTTCCCGGCGACGGAGACGATTGCGGCGAAGGCGAGGTGCGCTGCACCCGGCTGACCGCGGCCGACGGCGCGCTCGCCGCCGGGCTGCTGGCCGGTGCCACCCTGGATGAGGCCACCGCGGACGAGGCGGCCGCCGGCGCCGACCTCCAATCCCTGCTGGCGCTGCTGTTGCAGAACCGGCTGCTGGCCGGCTTCGCGCTGGACCGGCCTCCCTCCCTCACCGGACGCGAAGGGAACGACCCATGACGTCATCGCCCGCAAGTCCCCGGACGCCTTCCTGGGCGCAGCATCCCTCCGGGCTCGCCCGGCTGTCGGACCTCCGCGACCATGGCGCCGGATGGCTCGACCGGTATGCGGCCCCCCTGCTCGACCTTGCCGTCCGGCTGACGATGGCGCCGATCTTCTTCCGCTCCGGCCTGCAGAAGGTCGGCGACTGGCCGGCCACCCTCTTCCTGTTCCAGGAGGAATACCGGGTGCCGCTGCTGCCGCCGGATATCGCCGCCCTGCTGGCCGCCGCCACCGAGCTGACCATGCCGGTCCTGCTGGTGCTGGGTCTGGCGACGCGGCTGGCGGCGCTGCCGCTGCTGGCGATGGCGCTGACGATCCAGTTCGTGCTGGGTGCCGCAAACCCGGCCTTCAGCAACCCGCAGCATTATTTCTGGATGCTGCTCCTCGCCGGCCTGATCGTTCGCGGCGGCGGACGGCTGTCGGTCGACCGCTGGCTCCTTCACCTCAGCCGCCGCCGGATGGGAGACCGTCAATGACCGCCGTCGAAAACAGGCACCAGAACAGGTTTCCGCTCTCCGCTCACCGGCGGATCGCCCGGCTCGGCTGGCTGCTGTCGTCCGGGCTGGTCGCCGTGCTGGCGCTGGTGCTGGCGGTCAGCCTCGTCACCGTGCAGGGCATCCGGCAGGTCGACGAGCGCTGGAACGCCTACGACCTGGGCGCCGCGGCCAAGGCCGACGCCCTGTCCGACCTGCGCGGCGCGCTGGGCTTCGGCGGGGTGATCCACCGCTTCGGCGACTATCTGCTGACGGGCGATCCCGCCCGCGCCGCCGACGTCCGGCAGAGCCTGAAATCCGCTGCCGCCAATCTGGAGGTCTACCGCTATGCCGGCGAGCTGAGCGTGGCGGAAGAAAAGGCCCTCGACAGCATCGCCGCGGCGATGGCGCAAATGGACAGCAAGCTGACGGAGGCGGAGGCCGCGGTGGCGGCGCACACCCCGCTCGACCGGCTGGCCCGCACCGCGGCACTCGACACCGCGCCGGCGGTGGCGGCGATGCGGACGCTGAACGGCGAGCTGACGCGGGCGCGCGCCGCTCTCGGCGAGGCCAACCGCCAGGGAATCGCCGGGCTGACCGGCACGGTGCTGACCGGCGGCAGCGTGGCGCTGGTGCTGCTGGTCGCCATCGCCGGCCTGTTCCTGTGGTTCACCCATCACCGCATCGTCCGTCCGCTGGCCCGGCTTGCCGCCCATATGCAGCGGCTGGCCGGCGGCGATCTGGACGGCGCCGTGCCGCTGGTCGGCCGCCGCGACGAAATCGGCGCCATGGCCGGCACCGTCGAGGTGTTCCGCGACGGGCTGGTCCGGCTGCGCGCCGCCGGGGATCGCGAACGTGCCGAAGCCGAAGAGGCCCGCCGGCGCCAGGAGGCGCTGGAACGCAACCTTCGTTCCTTCGAGGCGGAGATCGGCACGCTGGCCGCCGCGCTGGCCGGGCGGGCCGGCACGCTTCACCGCACCGGGCAGGATCTGGCCTCCTCCTCCAGCCGGACCATCGGCAGCACGCAGGAGGTCTCGGCCGCCGCCGCCCGCACCGCCGGAACGGTCCAGGCGGTCGCCGCCGCCACCGAGGAGCTGTCGGCCTCCATCGCCGGGATCGGCCAGCGGGTGCAGGGCTCGGTCGCCATGACCACGGCGGCGGTCGAACAGGCCGACCGCTCCTCCGCCACCGTCGCCAGCCTCGCCGAGGCGGTGCAGCGCATCGGCGAGGTGGTCGGGCTGATCAACGCCATCGCCAGCCAGACCAACCTCCTGGCGCTGAACGCCACCATCGAGGCCGCCCGCGCCGGCGAGGCCGGCAAGGGCTTCGCCGTGGTGGCGCAGGAGGTGAAGAACCTCGCCAACCAGACCGCCCGGGCGACCGAGGACATCACCCAGCAGATCGCGACGATCCGCAGCGCCACCGACGGCGCGGTCGACGCCATCCAGGGCATCGGCGGCAGCCTGGGGCAGGTCTGCCGCATGGCGCAGGAGATCGCCGACGCCGTCACCCAGCAGGACGAGGCGACGCGCGAGATCGCCCGCAACATCCAGGAGACCGCCGGTGCGGCCGGCGCGGTCAGCGCCGCGATTTCCGAGGTTGCACAGGCAGCCGAACAGGCCGGAATGGTTGCGGAAAGCATGTTCTCCTCCGCACAATCGCTCGGCAGCGAGACCAAGCGGCTGGAAGGGGCGGCGCACAGCTTCTCCCAGGCGTTGCGCGCGTGATTTCCAGAGGGTGGGGGGAAGACCGGGGTGACCGACATCGTCAGTGAAGAGTCCGGAGCCCTGCCCGGTGGCATGCATGACAGAGCAGGCCCCGGAAGCGGCTCCGGAACGGGCCGCCGGACCCTGACCATCGCCCGCTCGGCGCTGCTGCTGGCGGCGGCCCTGGTCGTCTGTCTGGCCGTGATGCTGGCGGTCGGGCTGCAACTGATGCAGGGCATGGACAGGGTGGCCGACGGCTGGCGCGATTACGACCTGCAGGCCGCCACCAAGTCGGACGCGCTGTCGGAGGTCCGCGGGCATCTCGGCCTGGGCGGCGTCATCGACCATTTCCGCGAGGGCGCGCAGGCCGGCACGGCAGGCCATGCGGCAGGCGACCATGCGGCGCTGGACCGCGCCCTGGCGCTGTCGCGGGCCAATCTTGCGATCTACCGCGACATCGTCACCCCCGGCGAGGACGAGGCGCGGGCCATCGCCGCCATCGCCGCCTTTCTCGACGCCATCCAGGTGCAGATGGAGGACCCGGCGGCGGCCATCCCGGCGGAGGCGTTCGACGCCTGCCGCCGCGACGCGGTCAGAGGGCTGGCGGCGCTGAACAGCCATTTGAGTGCGCAGCGTGCGCGGCTGACCGCCGCCACCCTGACCGACATCGAGGACCTGCAACGGCTGATGGCGGTCGGCGGCGGCATCATCGCCGCGCTGGTCCTGGCGTTGGCCGGGACCGCCGTGTGGTTCACCCGCAGCCGCATCGTCGGCCCGCTCGGCCGTCTGGTGGAGGACGCCCGCCGTCTGGCCCGCCGCGACCTCGACCGTCCGTTCCAGGGCTGGGGCCGGCGGCGTGAACCGGGCTTCCGGCGGGACGAGCTGGGCCTGCTCGGCCGCAGCCTGGAGGACAGCCGGACCGCCCTGCGCGACCTGTTCGCCGCCATCGAGGAGAAGACACGCCGGTTGGGCGAGAGCGAACGCCGCTATGCCATGGCCGCCGCCGCGACCAACGACGGGCTGTGGGACTGGGACCTGGAGAGCGGAGACTTCTACCTGTCGGCCCGCCTGCGCCAGATGCTTCATCTGCCGGCCGACAGCGGCGATCCCGGCCTCGCCGCCCTGCTGGCCCACATCCATCCCGACGACCGGCATGCCGTGCTCGCCGCGATCCGTCAGGGCGAGCATGGGGCGGACGGCGCCAGCTTCGACGTGGAGTTCCGCGTCCTGCCGCCCAACCCGAAGCCGGATGGTCCAACGCCGGAGGACGCCACCCGCTGGCTGCATCTGCACGGCATCGTCGCCGCCGGTCCGGACGGCCGGTCGGCGCGGCTGGCCGGCTCCGCCGCCGATGTCAGCGACCGCAAATCCTACGAGGCTCGGCTGGTCCATCAGGCCACCCACGATTTCCTGACCGGTCTGCCCAACCGCGCTTATCTGATCCACTGGCTGCGCGGGAGCCGGGCAGCGGAGGGTATCGGCCGCAGCGACCTGGCGCTGCTGTTCCTCGATCTCGACGGCTTCAAGGTGGTCAACGACAGCCTGGGCCATGCGGTGGGCGACCGCGTGCTGGTCGCGACGGCGGAGCGGATCGCCGGCCTGATGGAGGCAGGGGAGTTCGTCGTCCGGCTGGGCGGCGACGAATTCGTCGTCGCGGTCCCGTCCGGGCGGGAGGCGGCGATCGCCCGCGCCCAGGGGCTGGAGACCGCCTTCCAGCGCCCGCTCTGCGTCGGCGGCATGGAACTGCGGGTCGGACTCAGCATCGGGCTGGCGGTCGACGACGGCACCAGCGACGATCCCGATGGCCTGCTGCGCGACGCCGACATCGCGCTCTACCGTGCCAAGGAGCATGGCAAGGGGCGGACCGTGCTGTTCGACGCCTCCCTGCGCGAGGCGATCCTGATCCGCAGCCGCCTGCAACGCGATCTGACCCCGTCGCTGGAGGCCGGCGACATCTTCCTGGTCTATCAGCCGATCGTCTCGCTTCCCGACGGCCGGCTCACCGGGTTCGAGGCGCTGGTGCGCTGGCGCCACCCCGACCTCGGTCCGGTCAGCCCGGCCCAGTTCATCCCGATCGCCGAGGAGACCGGCCAGATCCTGCCTCTCGGCCGCCATGTGCTGGAACGGGCGGTGGAGCAGCTCGGCCGCTGGCGCCGGATGGCCGGGGGTGCCGCCCTGACCGTCAACGTCAACCTGTCGGCCCGCCAGATGTGGGACGAACGCTATGTCGACGACATGCTGGCGTTTCTGGCCGGCGGCCGTGCCGACGGATTGAAGGTCGAGGTGACGGAGAGCATGACCGTCGCCGACCATGATCAGGCCCGCGCCATCCTGGAACGCTTTCATGCGCTGGGCGTGGCGCTGTGCATGGATGATTTCGGCACCGGCTATTCCTCGCTGTCGCACCTCGGCAGCCTGCCCTTCGATATCGTGAAGATCGACAAGAGCTTCGTCAGCGCGCTCGGCAGCGATCCCAGGCAGGAATCGCTGCTGCGCGGCATCGTCGAGCTGGCCCACCGCATCGGGCTGGAGGTCGTCGCCGAAGGGGTCGAGACCGAAGAGGAGCGGGCGGTCCTGACCCGGATCGGCTGCGACTATGCTCAAGGCTACCTGTTCGCCCGCCCGCTGTCCGTGGCCGACGCCGAGGCGCTGCTGCTTGCCGCCGGCCGACCTTGATTGGTCCATCCGAGCCGCAAGCTCCTTCGACATGGTGCTTCCAGGTTCCGCGTCTGCAAACACGCCACGGCGCGGAACGGTCCGACCGGGGTGAGCGTGGATCACGTCTTCCGGAATTGAGGCATGAACGGCACTCCACCGTCCGCGATGGAGGAACCGGCGATGACACGGGTCAGGAATGGGGTTACGAGTGTCCTGGAACCGGCCGTTTCTCCGGCTGTGCGTAGCGAAGCAGCAGGGCTCCGGCGGTTGCCGAGAGGAGCGAGCCGGCGAAGACCCCGACCTTGACCGCATCCCCAAGCTCCGGCGCGGTTGGGAAGGCCAGGGCGCCGATGAACAGGCTCATGGTGAAGCCGATGCCGCACAGCAGCGCCACGCCGAAAAGCTGGGTCGTCGAGGCTCCCGCCGGCATGTCGGCGAAGCCGAGCCGGACGGTGATCCAGGCAGTGCCGAACACGCCGACCATCTTGCCCGCAAACAGGCCGAACGCGATGCCCAGCGGCAGCGAGCCGGTCAGGATCGAGCCATCCATGCCGGCGAAGGACACGCCGGCGTTGGCGAAGCCGAAGAGGGGGACGATGAGGAAGGCGACCCAACCATGGATGCCGTGCTCCAGCCGGTGCAGCGGGGATTGCATGTCGTCCGGCCGGCCGGGCGCGGGGCGAAGCGGAATGGTCAGCGCCAGGACGACGCCGGCCAGCGTCGCGTGGATGCCGGAAAGCAGCACGGCTCCCCACAGCCCGACGCCCAGGATCAGGTAGAGCCAGAGCCTTTCGACGCCGGACCGGTTCAGCAGAACCAGGGCGGTCAGGATGGCCGCCGCGCCGCCGAGCGCCGGCAACGACAGGTCGGCCGTGTAGAACAGCGCGATGATGAGGACGGCGCCGAGGTCGTCGATGATGGCGAGCGCCGTCAGGAAGATCTTCAGTGATGTCGGGACCCGCGGCCCCAGCAGGGACAGCACGCCCAGGGCGAAGGCGATGTCCGTTGCGGTGGGAATGGCCCAACCGCTCATGGTGTCGGGATTTCCACGGTTGAAGGCTGTGTAGATGAGAGCCGGAAACAGCATGCCGCCCGCCGCCGCCAAGCCGGGCAGGATGCGGCGGGGCCAGGTGGAGAGCTGGCCGTCCAGCATCTCGCGTTTGATCTCCAGACCGACAAGCAGGAAGAAGACCGCCATCAGCCCATCATTGATCCAGTGACCGACGCTCAGGCCAAGAAAGTAAGCATGGAGACTTCGGAAATAGATATCGGACAATGGAGAATTTGCAACGGCAAGAGCCGCCGCGGCAGCTCCCATCAAAAGCAAACCACCAGACGCTTCGCTTTCCAGAAATTCCCGGAACACGGAAAGGGGCCGGTTGCGACTGTCGGCTTTCCTATTTGTCATATATCCAGTTCTCCAGACAATGGTCTCAGCGACTATTACCACAGTGAGGAGATCGAGGCGTCCGAAAACGATCTGTTGCTGAATATATAGGCGTTGGCCTTGAGGTGCCCGTGCGCTTCCCGGTTGTCGGTGGCAGGGTCGGAAGCGGCTGGCGATGCGTTGCAGAGGGGGATGCCGTGGGTTGTGGACCGGGCGTTCCAGCGAAGGAGGACAGCATTGGAACCGTCTCAGCCACTGCGCTCCTTCTCCGGCATCGCACAAAAACAGCAACCGGACCAAGGAATGCCGGAATGCAATCTGGAGCTTGGCAATTCGATGCGGCCAGCCTGCATGGAAAAATGTCCCCGGAAACTGGCGATGCCCAATGGGTGATTTCCCGATGCTTATTATCCTATGTTATTGCAGGGGCGTTTTTTTCTCCGAGATGCGCTCGATATAGGACACGGAATGGGTTTATTCGATTTGCATAGGGCTAAATTCATAGTTTTATTTCTGTAATCTGTGTCACACCTTGACATGCGACCACGAGTAGCTTTCGATGGGACCATGCCATTTCGTAAAACCATGAATGTCTCGCTCACTCCGGAGCTGGAGCGCTTTGTCGTCGGACGCGTCGCCACCGGCCGCTATGGCAGCGCCAGCGAAGTGGTCCGCGCCGCGTTGCGCTTGCTGGAGCGGGACGAATGCGTCATGTCGCGCCGTCCTGCCCCCGTGGATCGGGACTCTGCGCGCCAAGCCTCTCACGCGTGACGCCGTTCCTGCCGAGGCGGCGCTTGTACCGCTTTTCGTCCACAGTGATCGCTCGGGGCCTCCGTGACCGCAGACACCAGCCGCGCCTTCCTGAACGGTCCCGGAGACATGGCCGCCCTGATGCGTGCCAAGGATTGGGCGGCAACGCCGTTCGGCCCGGTCGAGACATGGTCTCCCGCCCTGCGTTCGGCCATCGGCATCTGTCTCGGCTCGCGTTTCCCCATCGTCCTTTACTGGGGGCCGACGCGGGCTCTGATCTACAACGACGCCTGGAGCCCGGTGCCGGGGAACAAGCATCCCTGGGCTCTCGGCCGCCCCGGCCGGGAGGTGTGGGCGGAGATCTGGGACATCATCGGCCCGATGTTCGACCATGTCATGACCGCAGGCGAGGCGACGTGGTCCGAGGATCAGCTGCTACCGCTGAACCGCTTCGGCTATGTCGAGGAATGCTATTTCTATTACAGCTACAGCCCGGTGCGGGGCGAGGACGGCCGCGTCGAGGGAATCTTCACCGCCGTGACCGAAACCACCCAGCGGGTGCTGGCCGAGCGGCGAGAGCGCCTGCTGCGCGGTGTGTCGGAAGCAACCTCGCGCGCCCGTTCGGCGGCCGAGGCATGCAAGGCCGCGGTCGGATGCCTTGTCACCTTGCCGGAAGAATCGCCGTTCGCGCTCGCCTATCTGCGGGACGCCTCCAGCGGAGCGTTGCAGCGTGTCGCCAGCGAGGGATTGCCGCCCGGCGGCGATCTGGCGCCGGAACGGACTTTGCCGGACTGCAACCCGACCCCCTGGCCGTTCGCCGAAGCCCTGGCGACCGGAGCGCCGGTGACGGTCGAGGGATTGACGCTCCGCTGTCCCGGCCGCCTGCCGGGCACGCCCTGGCCCGAGGCGGTCGAGCAGGCGCTCGTCGTGCCGATCCTCAGCGCGCGCGCCGACGCGCCGCACGGCTTCCTGGTCACCGGGATCAGCCCACGCCGGCGCATCGATGCGCCCTATGTCACCCTGTTCGAGCGGGCCGCCGGCCATATCGCCACCGCGATCACCAACGCCGAGGCCTATGAGGAAGAACGACGCCGCGCCGAAATGCTGGCGGAACTCGACCGCGCCAAGACGGCTTTCTTTTCCAACGCCAGCCACGAGTTCCGCACGCCGCTGACCCTGATGCTCGGGCCGGTGGAAGACATGCTTCAGCGCTCTCCGGCGGAAGACCGGGCGGCGGTTCCGGTCGAACGGGATGCGCTGGAACTGGTCCACCGCAACGGACAGCGCCTGTTGCGGCTGGTCAACGCCTTGCTCGACGTCTCGCGCATCGAGGCCGGCCGGATGAAGGCCCGCTTCGAGCCTGTCGATCTGGCGGCTTTCACCGCCGAACTGGCCAGCAGCTTCCGCTCGGCCATGGACCGGGCCGGGCTGGATTACCGCATCGATTGCCCGCCTCTGCCGGAGCCGGTCTGGATCGACCGCGACCTGTGGGAGAAGATCGTTCTCAACCTCATATCCAACGCCTTCAAGTATACCCTGAGCGGTGGCGTTGCGGTGGCGGTCCAGCCGGTCGGCGAGAGGGCCGTGCTGACCGTGCGCGACACGGGCGTCGGCATCCCGGCCGAGGAACAGCCCCGCGTGTTCGACCGCTTCCATCGCATCGAAGGCCAGAGCGGGCGCACCCATGAGGGCACCGGGATCGGTCTGGCCCTGGTGAAGGATCTGACCCAGCTTCACGGCGGCACCGTTGCGCTCGACAGCGATGTCGGCCGAGGCTCCACCTTCACCGTCACGCTTCCCTTCGGCAACGCGCATGTTCCCGCAACGGAAAGACCGGCCGGGCCGATACCGGCCTCCACCGCGACCCGCGCCGACGCTTTCGTCGCCGAGGCTCTGCACTGGTTGCCCCAGGAGCAGGGAGAGCAGTCCGCGCCCGCGTTGGTCGACGGTGCGTCCAGCGGACCGGCACCGGAGCGGATGCGGAACGCGACCATTCTGCTGGCGGACGACAACGCCGACATGCGCAGCTATGTCGAGCGGCTGCTGACCGCTGCCGGCTATCGGGTCGAAACGGTCGGTGACGGGGTCGCCGCCGTCGAGACGGCAAAGGCGGCGCCGCCGGATCTGGTGCTGTCCGACGTCATGATGCCGCACCTGGATGGCTTCGGCGTGATCGCCGCGTTGCGCGGGCATCCCCACACCAGGGATTTGCCGATCATCCTGCTGTCGGCCCGGGCCGGCGAGGAATCCTCGATCGAGGGGCTGCAGGCCGGAGCCGACGATTATCTGGTCAAGCCCTTCAGTGCCCGAGAACTGTTGGCCCGCGTCGAAGGTGCGCTGCGCTTGGCGGAACTGCGTCGGGAGACGGCCGAACAGCTGCGCCAAGCCAACGAGGCGCTGGAGCGCCGCGTCGAGGAGCGCACCCGGGAGCGTGACCGCTTCTGGCGGCTGTCCCGCGATCCTTTTCTCGTCGCCGACCGGGAGGGCCGCTGGCTGAGCGCCAGCCCGGCCTGGACCGAAATCCTCGGCTGGACCGAGGCGGAGATGCTCGGCCGCACGTCGGAGTGGATGGAGCATCCCGACGATTGCGACAAGACGCGCAGGGAGGTGCGCAAGCTGGCCGGTGGCGGCAGCACGTTTCGCTTCGAGAACCGCTTCCGCACGCGGGGCGGGCACTATCGCGACTTCGCCTGGACTGCCACTCCGGCGGATGAGTTGATGTTCTGCGTGGCCCGCGACGTGACCGAAGAGAAGGAGCGGGCGGCGACGCTCAGGAAGACCGAAGAACAGCTGCGCCAGTCGCAGAAGATGGAAGCGGTCGGCCAACTGACCGGCGGCATGGCGCATGACTTCAACAACCTGCTCCAGGCGATGTCCAGCTGCCTCCAGCTGGTGAGCCGGCGGGTCGGCCATGCCCCGGAGGTGGAGCCTATCCTCGACGCGGGACGTCAGGCGGTCGACCGCGGCGCCAGTCTGATCCGGCAGCTGATGGCGTTTTCCCGTCGCCAGAGCCTGCAGCCGGAGGCATTCGATGTGCGCGACCGTCTGCTCGGCCTGCGCCTGTTTCTCGACCGGGCTCTGCGCGCCGACATCGGGCTGGAATTCGCGCTTCAGGGCGGGCTGTGGCCGGTGATGGCCGACCCGGTGCAGTTCGACCTGGCGGTGCTGAACCTTGCCACCAACGCCCGCGACGCCATCGATGCGGATGGGGCGGTGGTGGTCGGGGCGGATAACGTGGTGCTGGATGGAATGGACGGTTTGTCGGGAGAATTCCTGAAGGTGTTTGTGCGGGACAGCGGTCGCGGCATCGCGCCCGACGCCCTTGGCAGGGTGTTCGAACCCTTCTTCACCACCAAGGCGGTGGGCAAGGGCACCGGACTGGGCCTGGCGCAGGTCTACGGCTTCTGCCGGCAGTCCGGTGGCACCGCGACCGTGGAGAGTGTCGAAGGCAAGGGCACCGTCGTGTCCCTGCTGCTGCCCCGCGCCGAAGCGACGGTGGCATCGGAGACGCCGAACGCGCCGCCGGTTCTGCCGTCGGCCGCCGACATCCATGTTCTGCTGGTCGAGGACGACCCGGTGGTGGCGCCGGTGGTGACCGCAGCCCTGGAGGATCTTGGCTATCGGGTGACCCGCGCGGCCACCGGCGAGGAGGCGCTGCGCCGGCTGGAAGAGGCGGCGGTCGATCTTCTGTTCAGCGACGTCGTCATGCCCGGTTCGATCAACGGCGTCGCTCTGGCACAGGAGGCGCGGCAACGCTGGCCGGACCTCGGCATCCTGCTGACCACAGGCTACAGCGAGGATCTGGCGGCGACGAAGTCCGTGCGGGTTCTGTCCAAGCCTTACCGGATCGAGGACTTGGCACACGCCATCCAGGAGGAGCTGGAAGACGGTGCGAGGCGCCGAGGCTGAATCCGGTTTCGGCAGTCGATGGGAAGGGATGGCCGATCGCAATGGCCGTCCGGGGAAGCCGTGGCGTCGCCTTGGCCGGCACGGAGGAAGGACCGCTCCGCCGGATACGCTTCCCCGTCATCGGCTCCGTCCTTTTCCCTTGTGATCGATCGCACGTTCCGGTTGCTTCATGCCGCGTTAACGGTCTCGTGTCATTGTCGATCCATGTATTATTAGCCAGAGATCAAAGCACTTCATTGGGCGAGACTTATATGCGCGTCTTGATTGCAGATGACACTATCGTTATGCGCATGATGTTGTCGCATTGTGTTGAAGAGATGGGGTTTACTCCAGTTGTTGCACAGGATGGTGCGGAAGCGCTGCAGCTTGCTTTCCATGGTGGCTTCGATATTGCGATCCTGGACTGGGAGATGCCGAAGCTGACCGGAATGGAAGTCATCCGGCAATTGAAGGAACATCCAAGAACGAGCTACGGGCATCTGATCCTGGTGACTGGCCGTGACGACCAGAGCAGCCTGATCCAGGCGTTGAACGGTGGTGCCGATGATTTCATTCGCAAGCCTTTGATCCCGGCGGAGCTTATCGCACGTCTTCGTGCGGGCGCTCGGATCGTGGAAATGCGCAACCGGATCATTCGCTTGGCAGAGACCGATTCATTGACTGGCGCGATCAACCGACGTTGCTTCCTGGAGCGTGCACGGATCGCTGTCGGCGAGGCCGATCGGCATCAGCGCTCGTTGTCGATCCTGTTGCTGGATATCGACCACTTCAAATCGGTCAACGATACCTGGGGTCATGCAGGCGGCGATGTGGCGTTGACGCGTTTTGTCGAAGCCTGCGAGACATCCCTACGCCCGAACGATCTGCTCGGTCGGTTTGGCGGCGAAGAATTCGCTGTGCTGTTGCCGGAGACGAACCCCTACGTCGCGGTCACCATCGCCGATCGCGTTCGTGCGGCGATTGAGACGACAAACATCGATCACAATGGCTCCACCTTTCGGATCACTGCCAGCATAGGGATTTCCGGGATCGGAACCGATGGCCTGGACGCCGCGCTCTCAAGAGCCGATGCCGCATTGTACGCCGCCAAACGGACGGGGCGGAACCGGGTCGAACTTGCACGTTAATTGATCGATTTTCTTGATTGAACCGCCCCGGATTTCCTGGGGACGGTTTGTGTTGAGTCACGCCGCCATGGCGTCGGCCTCGGGCTCGACTACACGCTTGGCCGGAGCCTGCAGGGCGGGCTGAGCGTCGGCGTCGCCCTGACGGACGGGCCGGAGACGGACCGCGGCACCGTCACCGCCCAGGCCCGGCTGCTGATGTCGTTCTGACCGCCAATGCCCTCTGGCCGCGTCAGCGGGCCAGTTCGAAGCGGATCGGCTGCGCGCCCTGCCACAGGGTGCGCTTGCCGAGTTCCGCCAGGTTCTCCAGCCCGTCGGTGATGGTGATGAAGTGGTTGCCGGCGAGCTGGCCCATCTTGCTGGAGAACTGGACGCCGCCATAGGCCAGCAGGATCTCGGTCTCGCTGATGCCGCCCGGATAGAGGATGAACTGGCCCGGCGCCGGGTGGCTGGTGTGGTTCTCGTAGCCGAGGCCGAAATCGGTGTCGCCCAGCGGAATCCACACCCCTTCGCCGCTCCAGCGGACATGGACGATCTGGCCCTCGTAGGGCAGCAGGCTGCGGAACTTGGCGCAGGTCTTCGGCGCGGCGGCCGTCTCGAAGCGGGCGCCGAAGGTGAAGGGGCCAGCGGTGATGGTCAGGGTGTCCATGGTCGGTGATCCTCGTGTCTGAAATTCAGGAAAGGGCAGTCGTCTCTTCAGGCGGCGCCGACCTTCGGCCGTGCCAGATCCGGCGTGTCGCAGCGCAGGAAGGCGCCGCGGCCGGGCTGGGCCACACAGGCGCCGCCCTCCACCACCACCTCGCCGCGCGACAGCACGGTCTCCGGCCAGCCGGTCACCTCCAGCCCCTCGTAGGGGGTGTAGTCGACATTGTGGTGCAGCATGGCGTTGGTGATGGTGACTTTGCGGTCCGGATCGTAGATGACGATGTCGGCATCGGCGCCGATGGCGAGGCTGCCCTTGCGTGGGTGCAGGCCGTACATCTTGGCCGGGTTGGTCGAGGACAGCTCGACGAAGCGCTGGAGGCTGATGCGGCCCTTCTTCACCCCTTCGGAGAACAGGATCGGCAGCCGTGTCTCGATGCCCGGCACGCCGTTGGGGATCCAGTTGAAGGGCGTGTCGGCGCCGTGCAGCATCTTGCCCTTGGGGTCCTGGTAGCGGAAGGGCGCGTGGTCGGACGACACGATGTGGAAGGTGCCGCCGGCCAGCGCGTCCCAGACCGCCGCCTGGTTGGCCTTGTCGCGCGGAGGCGGCGAGCAGATGCACTTGGCCCCCTCCATGCCGTGGCCGTGCAGGTCGTGCTCGGTCAGCACCATGTATTGCGGGCAGGTCTCGGCGTAGATGCGCATGCCGCGGCCCTGCGCCCAGTGGATCTGCTCGATGGCCTCGCGGCCGGAGACATGGACGATCAGGATCGGCACGTCGGCCAGCTCGGCCATGGCGATGGCGCGGTGGGTCGCCTCGCGCTCCACCAGCATCGGCCGGGAATCGGCGTGGTAGCGCGGCGCGGTGTGGCCGGCGGCGAGCAGCTTGTCGGTCAGCCAGCCGATGAAGTCGGCGTTCTCGGCGTGGATCATCGCCATGGCGCCGTCGCGCCGGGCGACGCTGAGCAGCTCCAGCACCTGCCGGTCGTTCAGCTTCATGTCGTCGTAGGTCATGTAGATCTTGAACGACGTGTAGCCGTCATGGATCAGCGCCGGCAGATCCTGGCCCAGCAGCTGGTCGGTCGGGTCGCTGACGATGAGGTGGAAGGCGTAGTCGATCACCGCCTTGCCGTCGGCGCGGCGGTGGTAGTCGGTCACCGCGTCGCGCAGCGACTGGCCCTTGAACTGGCAGGCGAAGGGGATGACCGTGGTGGTGCCGCCGTAGGCCGCCGAGCGCGTGCCGGTCTCGAAATCGTCGGCCGACTGCGAGCCGTCGCTGGTCGGCTGGTCGAGGTGGCAATGGCCGTCGACGCCGCCGGGCATCACCAGCCTGCCGGTCGCGTCGATCTCGCGCGCTCCCGGCCCCAGCCCGGCCCCGATGGCGGCGATGCGGCCGCCGATCACGCCGAGGTCGGCGGCGAACACGTCGGACGCGGTGGCCAGCGTGCCGTTGCGGATTACGGTGTCGAACTGCGGCATGGAACTCTCCCTCGGTCCCGAAGGACGGGTCTTGCGGTTGCCGGGATCACAAAAAACCGGAATTACAGGAAATAGCCGCCCGGATTGGCCTCGGCGGCGATGGCGCGGCGGGCGTCGTCCTGGAGGTTGCGCAGATGCGCCAGCATGGCGGCCTTGGCGGCGGCAGCGTCCCGCCGCTCCACCGCGTCCAGCACCGCCCGGTGCTCCGTGTCGATCTCGCCCTTGCGGTGGAAGCTGCTGGAGATGCGGAACAGCCGGGCGACCACCCGCATGCGCGTGATGGTCTCGGCCAGCGTCGCGTTGCCGCTGACATGGGCGAAGAAGCTGTGGAAATGGTTGTCGTAGAGCCAGTGCTGCATGTCGTCCTCGCCGTCCTCCAGCGCCTCGAGCCCGCGCCGCAGCCCGGCCAGATCGGCGTCGCCGACCAGCGGCACCGCGGTCTCGATGGCGTGGCACTCCAGCAGCTCGCGCATCTGCATGCATTCGAAGAACTCGCGGGCCGAGACGATGCGGACGCGGTAGCTGCGCTCGCTGGTGCGCTCCAGCAGCCCCTCGCCGACCAGCCGGACCAGCGCCTCGCGCATCGGCGTGCGCGACACGTTCAGCCGCTCGGCCAGCCGCCCCTCCGGCACCTCGGCGCCGCCGGGGATCTCGCGGCTGAGGATCAGCTCGCGCAGATGCGCGAAGGCGCGGTCGCCAAGGTTGGCGGTCCGGGAGGATGGCGGGAAGGCCGGGGGGAGAGGGGGACTCATGGCCGAGCGCCCTTCACTGGCCGTCGACGATGGCGATGTTGCGGTAGGCGCGGCCGAAATGACGCTCGATGCGGCGCTGGACGATGTCCCACAGCGAGGTCATCAGCAGGTAGTAGAGGGCGGCCACCGTGAACAGCTCCAGCACCATGAAGCGCTCCTGGATGAGCAGCTGGGTGCTGCGCAGCAGCTCCTCCATCGAGATGACCGAGGTCACCGAGGTCGTCTTCAGCAGCCCGTTCACGCTGTTGCCGAGTGCGGGAATGATGATGCGGACGGCCTGCGGCAGCACGATGTAGGCCATCACCTGGGCCGAATTCAGGCCGAGCGCCCGGCCGGCGTTGCTCTGCCCGGCGGCGACGCCGAGGATGCCGCCGCGGATGATCTCGGCCAGATAGGCGGCCTCGTTGAGGATCAGGCCGATCAGCGCCGATTCCGTCACCGACAGCTTGATGCCGATCTGCGGCAGGCCGGTGTAGATGATGATGAGCTGGACCAGCAGCGGCGTGCCGCGGAACACCCAGATGTAGGTCTGCGCCACCCGCGCGACCCAGCGATAGGGCGACAGCCGCAGCAGCCCCAGCACGCAGCCGACCACGAGGCCGCCGGCGATGCCCGCCAGCGTCAGCCACAGGGTGGTGATCGCTCCGCTGAACAGGTACCCGTTGAACAGGTACTCGAAGAAACCGTCCCAGTTCCAGCCGCTGGTCATTCTGTCACCCTTTCACTCTTGTCCGATGCGCGGGCGGCGGCGGGGGACAAGCCCGCTGCCGCCGCCCGCGTTACGCGTCTCACATGCCGGGGCCGTTGACCTTGAAGGCGCCGTCGTTGGGCAGCAGGCCGTATTCGTCCATCAGCTTCTTGTACGAACCGTCCTTCTGCATGTCGTTGAGGACGCCCACCACGGCCTCGCTCAGCGTCTTGCTCTTCATCGCCAGGGCGACCGGGGTCGGGAACAGGCCGTGCAGGGCGCGCTCGAAATCGCCGCGCTTGGCGTATTCGGCCGCCGTCGGGTCGATGGCCACCGACGCCTCGGTCTGGCCGGCGCGCAGCGCCTGATAGGCCGTGGCGAAATTGTCGAAGGTCTTGATCTCGATCGGCTTCAGACCCTTGGCGACCACCATCTTGTCGAGTTCGCGCAGCTTGCGCTCCTCGAAGCCGCCCAGCTCGACGCCGACCGGACGGCCCGACAGATCCTCCGGCTTGGCGATCTTCAGCGGGTTGCCCTTGGTCACCGAGATGCTGATCGCCTGCGATTCATAATTGATCATCGGCATCATCTTGGCCCGTTCCTCGGTCCAGAAGATGCCGGTGTTGATCAGGTCCCAGCGGCCGGCCTGGAGGCCGGGGATCATCGCCGAGAACTCGATGCGGACATATTCCGGCGTCAGGCACAGGCGCTTGGCGATCTCGTTGCCCAGCGTGATGCGCATGCCCTTCAACTGGCCGCTGCTGTCGACGAACTGCATCGGCGGCAGGGTCGGGTTGGTCGACATCACCAGCGTGCCGGGCTTGACCAGCTCGGAATCGGCGACCGCCGGCTTGCAGGCGGCGGTTTGGGCGGCGGCAGGAAGGGCGAACAGGGTCAGGCCGGCGGCGATCAGCAGCGTGCGAATGGTCATCGTAAACCCCTTCTCTCGTGTTCGGATCTTGGATTCGGGCGAAGCGATCAGGCGAGGGAATCGATCAGGCCGTAGGCCGCCAGATCGGCGCGCAGGGCCAGGGCGTCGGCCTCCGGCAGCGGCAGGCGCGGCGCGCGGGGGTCGCCGACCGGCAGTCCCATCATGCCCAGCCCGGTCTTGGAGGCGGCGACGTAGCGGTGGCCGCCGACCCAGCGGACGATGGGCAGCATCTTCTTGTAGAGCGCCAGCGCCTGATCCTTGTCGCCATGGTCGGCCACCAGATCGAACAGCCGGGCGGAATCGCGCGGGATCAGGTTGGAGCAGACGGCGACCCAGCCCTGGGCGCCGAGCCAGAAGGATTCGTAGCCGAGGATGCCGGCGAACACCGTCATGCGGTCGCCGCACAGCTCGATGATGTCGCGGACCCGCGTCACCTCCAGCGTCGATTCCTTGATGTAGAGGACGTTGTCGATCTCGCTGAGCCGCGCGACGATGGGCGGGGTGAGATCGACGTTGGCGGTCGCCGGGTTGTTGTAGATCATCACCGGCAGCGAGATCGCCTCGCCGATGCGGCGGTAATGCTCGAACAGCTCGTCGGGCGTCGGCGAGCTGTAGTAGGGCGGGATCACCATCACCCCGTCGGCGCCCATGCTTTCCGCTTCCTTGGCCAGCGCGACGGCGTCGCGCGTCCATTCGGCGCCGGTGCCGATCAGCACGGGCACGCGGCCCGCCGATTCCTGGACGCAGATCTCGATGACCTGCGCCCGCTCCTCCGGGGTCATCGACAGGAACTCGCCGGTGCTGCCGAGCGGGATCAGCCCGTGGATGCCCTGCTCGATCTGCCAGTTCACCAGCTTCTTCAAGGCCGGAACATCCACCGCGCCGCCATCGGCGGTGAAGGGGGTGATGAGGACCGTGTAGGTGCCGCGCAATGCCGTCATGGGTTCCCCCAAGCTCCTGCCTAATTTTTGACCTTGCCTAAATACTACTCGTATACTACCTGTATACAGGAATCCAGCGCTAATTGACGCAGCCTCGAAAAGCGCTTTCCACCGCATCCGGACAAAGCCGACCGCCCATGCGCCTCGAACATCCAAGCGTCCGCCGCACTGGCGCCCCCATCGAGATCACCTATGACGGCGAGCGGATTCCCGCGCTGGCTGGGGAGACGGTGGCGGCGGCCCTGGCGGCGCACGGCGTCGCCACCTACCGCCACAGCCGCGACGGCGGCCGGCGCGGCCTCTATTGCGGCATGGGCGCCTGCTTCGAATGCCTGGTGACGGTCGACGGCAAGGCGAGCCAGCGCGCCTGCCTGACCAAGGTGGCCGACGGCCAGACCATCCGCTCGCAGCCGCCGGCCGGTACGCCGGAGGATCCGCTGGTCCCGCTGGTGCCGCCGCCGGTGGGCGACGCGCCGGAGGAACGGGCGGTCGACCTGCTGGTGATCGGTGCCGGCCCGGCCGGTCTGGCGGCGGCGGAAGCGGCGGCGCGGCGCGGTGCCGACGTGGTGGTGCTCGACGAGCGGCCGCAGAGCGGTGGGCAGTATTTCAAGCCGCTCGCCCCCTCGCACCGCGCCGACCGGCCGACCGACCGCCAGTTCCGCGCCGGCCTCGCCCTGCTCGACGCGGCGAAGGCGGCTGGCGCCGCCATCGTCCAGGAGGCGACGGTGTGGGGTGCCCATGCCCCCGACGAGGTCGTCGCCGTCGTTGCCGGGCGCGAGACCGTCTACCGGCCGCGCCGGCTGGTGATCGCCGGCGGCGCCTATGAGCGGCCGGCGCCTTTCGCGGGCTGGACGCTGCCCGGCGTGATGACGACGGGGGCCGGGCAGACCCTGGCCCGCGCCTACCGCGTCGCCCCCGGCCGCCGGGTGGTGATCGCCGGCAACGGTCCGCTCAATTTGCAGCTGGCCTGCGAGCTGGTGGAGGGCGGCGTCACGGTGGCCGCCGTGCTGGAGAGCGCGCCGCGCCCGTCGCCCGCCCAATGGCGGCAGATGCTGACCGCGCTGCGCGCCGCTCCCGGCCTGATCGGCGACGGCGCCCGTTATCTGCTGAGGCTGCGGCGTGCCGGGGTGCCGGTGCTGTGGGGGCACGGCATCGTTGCGGCGGAAGGGGCAGTGGAAGGGGAGGAGCGGCTGGAGCGGGTGCGCTATGCGCCGCTCGGCGCCGACGGCGCTCCCCGGCTGGGCGAGGCGGTCACCGTCGCCGCCGATGCGCTGTGCCTGGGCTACGGCTTCATCCCCTCGACCGAGATCGCCCGCGCGCTCGGCTGTGCCCACCGGCTGGTCGAGGATCGCCATCTCGGCTATCTCGCCACCGAGATCGCGGTGGACGGCGCCACCAGCGTGCCGGGGGTCTTCGCCGTCGGCGACGGTGTCGATCTCGGCGGGTCGAAGGTGGCGCAGGCGCGCGGACGCCTCGCCGGCATCGCCGCCGCCACCCAGATCGGCCTGAGCGACAGCGACCCCGAGGAGGGCCGGCGGGCGCTGGCCGATTTGCAGCGGGCCGAGGGCTTCCAGGCGGCGCTGTGGTCGATCTACCAGGCCCCGCCGCCGCGGCTCGACACCGTGCCCGACGAGGCGATGCTGTGCCGCTGTGAGGAGGTCACCTTCGGCCGGGTCCGCGCCGAGATCGCCGCCGGCCATGACAGCCTCGCGGCGCTGAAGCGCAACACCCGGCTCGGCATGGGGCGCTGCCAGGGCCGCTATTGCGCGGCGACCGCCGCCCTGCTGCTGGAGCAGACGACCGGCAGGAAGCGGGCGCCCGAGCAGTATCTGGCGCCGCGCCTGCCGGCCAAGCCGACGCCGGCCGGCGCCCTCGCCTTCGAGAAGCCGGAATGGGGCGGCCACCAGCGCGCCATCACCCCCAACCTCGCCCGCCCGCTGGAGGACGGTCCGCTGCCCGACCAGGAGGCCGAGATCCTGATCGTCGGCGGCGGCGTGGTCGGCTCCTGCCTCGCCTACTACCTGACCCAGGCCGGGCGCGACGTGCTGGTGGTCGAGCGCGGCGACACCAATTTGCAGGCCTCGGGCGCCAATGCCGGCAGCCTGCATGTCCAGCTGCTGTCCTTCGACTTCGGCGCCAAGGCCGAGGCGGGCGGCGGGCCGGCGGCGGCGACGCTGACGCTCGGCCCGCGCTCCATTGCGCTGTGGCGGGAGCTGGAGGCGGCCTGCGGGGCGGACTTCGAGCTGGCCGTCACCGGCGGGCTGATGGTGGCGGACAGCCCGGCCGGCATGGAGTTCCTGCGCGCCAAGGCGGCGCTGGAGCGGCGCTACGGCGTCGAGAACGCCATCATCGACGCAGCCGAGCTGCGCCGCCTCGCCCCCGCCTTGTCGGGCGGGCTGATCGGCGCCGAATACGCCCCGCAGGAGGGCAAGATCAACCCGCTGCGCGCCACCTATGCGGTGCTGGAGCAGGCGCGCCGCCAGGGCGCCCGCTTCCTGCGCGGGGTGAATGTCACGGGCATCGCCGCACTGCCGTCCGTCGAGGGCGGCGGCTGGCGGGTCGAGACCTCGCGCTGCCGCATCCGCGCCAAACAGATCGTCAACGCCAGCGGCCCGTGGGCGCGCGAGACCGGGCGGCTGGTCGGCATCGACGTGCCGGTGCACAGCGCGCCCTTGCAGATGATCGTCACCGAGCCGGCGCCCAAGCTGGTCGGCCAGCTCGTCGCCCATGCCGACCGCCATCTCAGCCTGAAGCAGGCGGTCACCGGCGGGCTGATCATCGGCGGCGCCTGGACCGCCGTCTTCGATCCGGCGCGCCGCTTCAACACGGTGTCGCGCTCCAGCATCGAGGGCAACCTGTGGGTCGCCCGCCATGTGCTGCCGCAGATCGCCGGGCTGCATGTGGTGCGCGCCTGGGCGGCGATGAACATCAACATCGACGGCGCGCCGATCCTCGGCCCGGTGCCGGGGTTGCCGGGCTTCTTCAACACGGTGACCTCGAACGGCTTCACCCTGGCACCGGTCGTCGCCCGCATGACCGCCGACCTGCTGCTCGACGGCCGCACCGACATCGACCCGACGCCTTTCCTGATCGACCGGTTCGGCTGACCCGTTTCCTCATCCATTCAACGCCCGGCGCCATGGCGCCACCCATCGCCAAGAGAAGTCCCCATGATCGCCATCGAGAATGTCAGCAAGAACTACGGCACCTTCCAGGTCCTGAAGGACTGCACGACCACCGTGCGGAAGGGCGAGGTGGTGGTGGTCTGCGGCCCCTCCGGCTCGGGCAAATCGACGCTGATCAAGTGCGTCAACGGGCTGGAGCCCTTCCAGTCGGGCCGCATCGAGGTGGACGGCATGGATGTCGGCGCGCCGGGCACGAAGATGTCGGCGCTGCGCGCCCGCGTCGGCATGGTGTTCCAGAATTTCGAGCTGTTCCCTCACCTGACCATCATGCAGAACCTGACCTTGTCGCAGCGCAAGGTGCTGGGCCGCCAGACCGCGGAGGCCGAGGCGAAGGGCGAGGCGTTGCTGGCGCGGGTCGGGCTGGCGACCCAGGCGCACAAGTTCCCCGGCCAGCTGTCCGGCGGTCAGCAGCAGCGCGTCGCCATCGCCCGCGCCCTGGCGATGGACCCCATCGCCATCCTGTTCGACGAGCCGACCTCGGCGCTCGACCCCGAGATGATCAACGAGGTGCTCGACGTGATGGTCGAGCTGGCGAACGAGGGCATGACGATGATCTGCGTCACCCACGAGATGGGCTTCGCCCGCAAGGTCGCCCACCGGGTGATCTTCATGGACCATGGCAGCATCATCGAGGACTGCACCAAGGCCGAGTTCTTCGAGACCCAGCGGTCGGAGCGCGCCGCCCAGTTCCTCGCCAAGATCCTGCAGCACTGACTCCTGCCCGGGAGGGGCGTCGGACCCTATCCCGCCGGTCAGGCCGATCAGAACCTTTGCAGGACAACGGTTCGTCTGCTTTGTTAGGGGAAGATCAGCGTCAGGTGGCAGGACTTGGTATGAGCATGGACATCGAAGCCTCCAAAGCCGCGACGCCGGCCGCAGCCGGCGTGAATCTGGCGAGCATGGCCTACCGCACCATCCTGGAGATGATCCTCGACCGCCGCATCCCCAGTGGCGAGGTGATCGTCGAAGACCGGCTGGCCACCGCGCTCAGCATCTCGCGCACGCCGATCCGCGAGGCGCTGGTGCGGCTGGCCAGCGAAGGGCTGATCCGCAAGGAGTTCAACCGCCCCTACCGGGTGCGCGAGGTCTCCAACCGCGAGTATTTCCAGAGCATGCGGCTGCGCGAGATCCTGGAGGGGGAGGCCATCGCCGCCGCCGCCTCCAGGGTCGATCCGGTCCGCTTGCAGGCGATGAAGACCGAGATGCTTCGCCTGCGCGACGAGCCCAAGATCCGTTTCGAGGATCATTGGGCGGCTGACGAGGAACTGCACACCCTGATCGCCGAGGCGTCCGGCAACGCGGTGCTGGCGCAGATCATCCGCGACCTGCGGGTGACGACGCGCCTGTTCGAGCTGTCCGGCCTGCCGTCGCGCATCCGTCCCGACTGCGACGAGCATCTCGACGTCATCGCCGCGCTGGAGAGCGGCGACCCGGCGGAGGCCAGAGCCGCCATGGAGCGGCATATCCGCAGCCTCGCCAAGGATGTGCTGGGCGAGATCGCCAAGAGCTGAGCGGTCCCCCCTGGGCGGTTCCTCTGGGCGGTTCACTCAGCCGCTCACTCCGCCGCCAGACGCTGTGGCGTCGTGGAGCGGAACTGCGCCAGCCAGTCGCGCAAATCCATCACCGCCTGGGCCATGGCCTTGTCCTTCACATGGCCATATCCGCGTATCCGGTCCGGGAGGTTGGCGATCCGCACGGCCAAATCCAGCTTTTCCGGGGTGAGGCCGGCCAGCATTTCCGCGATGGCCCGTTCGTAATCCCCGATCAGCCGGCGTTCCGCCCGACGCTCCGCGGTGCGCCCGAACGGATCGAGCGGCGTTCCGCGCAGTCCTTTGAGTTTCGCCAGCACCTTGAACACGGGCAGCATCCAGGGGCCATAGGCACTCTTCTTCAAGTGGCCTGTCCGCTCGTCGCGCCCCGCAAGCAGGGGCGGAGCCAGATGGAAGCGCAGGCGGAAGCCGGCCTCGAACTGCCCGGCCAGCTGCGCGAGGAAGGCGCCGTCGGTGTAGAGGCGGGCGACCTCGTACTCGTCCTTGTAGGCCATCGCCTTGTAGAAGGACCGGGCCACCGCCGCGGTCAGCCGGCTGCTGCCCGGCACCGCCGCCGTCTCGGCCCGGCGGACCCGGTCGACCAGCAGGCGGTAGCGCTCTGCATAGGCCGCGTTCTGGTAGGCGGTCAGCTGTTCGACGCGCCGGGCGATCAGCCCGTCGAGATCGTCGGGTGGCGGAGCGGCCACGCTCGAAGGCTTGGCCGGGTGCGCCGCCGCGAGCGCACCGGGATCGGCAGCCGCGCGCCGTCCCCAGGCGAATGCCGACCGGTTGCCGGCAACCCCGGTGCCGTTGAGGACGATGGCCGTGTCGATGGCCGCGGCGGACAGCGGGATCAGCCCCTTCTGCCACGCGTAGCCGAGCAGGAAGAGGTTCGCCATGATCGCGTCGCCGAACAGCGCGGTGGCGATGGCGGTGGCGTCCAGCGCATCGACCGCAGCCGGGCCGCCGCAGGCGTCGGTGACCCGGCGCACCAACAGCGGCAACGGCAGCCGTTCCTCCGGATTGCGGGTGAAGGCGCCGGTGACGGTCTCATGTTTGTTGAGCACCGCGCGGGTACGGCCGGCCTGCATACGGCTCAGCCCATCCTCGCCGGCCGCGACCAGCAGATCGCAGCCGAGAACGGCATCGGCGCCGCCGGGGGCGATGCGGGCGGCATGGATTTGGTCGGCCCGACGCGCCAGCACGATGTGCGACATCACCGCACCGCCCTTCTGCGCCATGCCGGTCTGGTCGAGGATGGAGCAGGCCAGCCCCTCCAGATGTGCTGCCATGCCGAGGATCGCGCCGATGGTCACCACCCCGGTGCCGCCGACCCCGGTGACCAGCAGGCGGTAGGGCTGGTCGAGCGGCGGTGCCACCGGGTCGGGCAGGGCGTCGGCACCTGAGTTGGCATCGGCCCTGGCCTTGGCGTCTGGCGTCGGGGCGGCGCCCGGGCGCGCTTTGCGCAGCGTGCCGCCCTCCACCGTCACGAAGGACGGGCAGAAGCCGCTCAGGCAGGAGAAGTCCTTGTTGCAGGAGGACTGGTCGATCGTCCGCTTCGTCCCGAACTCGGTGTCGACCGGCACCACCGACAGGCAGTTCGATTGGGTCGAGCAGTCGCCGCAGCCCTCGCAGACCCGCTCGTTGATGACGACGCGGCGGCCGGGGTCGGGCAGCTTGCCGCGCTTGCGGCGGCGGCGCTTCTCGGCGGCGCAGGTCTGGTCGTAGATCAGCGCCGACACGCCCGGCACCTCGCGGAACTCGCGCTGCACGGCGTCGAGGTCGTCGCGGTGGTGGATGGTGACGTAGGGCGGCAGGCCGGAGGACAGGCCGTACTTCTCCGGCTCGTCGCTGACGACGGCGATGCGCTGCACCCCTTCGGCCCGCACCTGCCAGGCGATGGCCTGCGGGGTGAGCTGGCCGTCGTGGGACTGGCCGCCAGTCATGGCGACGGCGTCGTTGAACAGGATCTTGTAGGTGATGTTGACGCCGCCGGCGACCGCCGCGCGGATGGCGAGCAGGCCGGAATGGAAATAGGTGCCGTCGCCGATGTTCTGGAAGATGTGGCGGGTCGGCACGAAGGGCGCCAGCCCGACCCAGTTGGCACCCTCCGCCCCCATGTGGGTGTAGGTGGCGGTGTCGCGATCCATCGCCTGCGACATCCAGTGGCAGCCGATCCCGGCATGGGCCCGCGAGCCCTCCGGCACCTTGGTCGAGCTGTTGTGCGGGCAGCCGGAGCAGAAATAGGGCGTGCGCTTGGCAACCGGGCCGCCGGGGCGGTTGGCGGTGCCGGTGGTGTTTTGAAGGCGGGCCAGCGCGTCGGCGTCCACCTCCACGCCGCAGCGGGCGAGCCGCCGTGCGACCGCCACCGCGATCTCGGCGACCGACAGCTCGTCGTGGGAGCGCAGCAGGGGCGCGCCGGACTCGTCGTGCTTGCCGATGACGCGCGGGCGCCGATCCGCCGGCAGGCCGTAGAGGATGTCCTTGATCTGGCCCTCGATCAGCGGCCGCTTTTCCTCCACCACCAGGATCTCGTCGAGGCCGGCGGCGAAGCTGCGCAGGCTGTCCGGTTCCAGCGGCCAGGGCACCGCCACCTTGAAGACGGCGATGCCGAGCGCCGCGGCCCGGTCCTCGTCGATGCCGAGTTCCGCCAGCGCCTGCCGGACGTCGAGATAGGCCTTGCCGGCGGTGACGATGCCGAAGCGCGCGTCCGCACCCCCGCCGCCACTGCCGAGCGCCACGCGGTTCAGGCCGTTGGCGCGGACATAGGCCAGCGCCGCCGGGATCTTGTGCAGGTGCAGGCGGGCCTCCTGCTCCTGCGGGCTGTCGGGCCAGCGGATGTTGAGGCCGCCGGGCGGCAGGACGAGATCGGTCGGCAGCCGGATGACGGGGAGGGCCGGGTCGAGGGTCATCGAGACGCTGCGGTCGGTCAGGTCGGCCGTCACCTTCATGGCGGTCCAGCAACCCGACAGGCGCGACAGCGCCCAGCCGTGCAGCCCGTATTCGATCATCTCCGGGATGCCGGACGGGCTCAGGATCGGCATCATCGCATCGACCAGCGCATATTCGCTCTGGTGCGAGGTCGTCGAGGATTTGCAGGTGTGGTCGTCGCCGGCCAGGACGAGGACGCCGCCCCGCCCGGCCGAACCGGCAAGGTTGGCGTGGCGGAAGGCGTCGCCGGTGCGGTCCACCCCCGGCCCCTTGCCGTACCACAGGCCGAAGACGCCGTCCCAGTCCGGCTTGTCCTGCAGATGGATCTGCTGGCTGCCCCACAGCGCGGTGGCGGCCAGATCCTCGTTGACGCCGGGAACGAAGCGGATGTCGTGGGCGTCGAGGAAGCTGCGCGCCCGGCCCATCTCCATGTCGATGGTGCCGAGCGGCGAGCCGCGGTAGCCGCTCACCAGTCCGGCGGTGCGCAGGCCGGCGGCGCGGTCCCGCCGTTTCTGGAGCAGCGCCATCCGCACCAGGGCCTGCGTGCCGTTCAGGAAAACGCGGCCGTGTTCGGCCAAATACTTGTCGTCCAGGGTCACCGCGCCCGTCATCGCCACGCCGTCCGGCATGTGCGTCCTCCCTCGGTGTCATTGTGTGTTCTGAAGTGTACACACTTTGCGGCGAGGGTCAACGGCGGTTCTGGGGCCGGTTCTGGAGCCGGTTCCGGAGACGGCATTCCCGCAGCGGATCCTGCCGCTGTCCGGGCCGGCTCAGCTGGCCATGCGGCCCATGTAGATGCGCGCAAGCCCTTCCTTCATGGCGGCCACCGCGTCGGCCACGCTGATGCCGATATGGTCCGACATGCAGGCCACGGCGCGGCCGCGGTCGCGCGCCTTCAGCGCCTCGGCAATCGCCAGATGCTCGTCGAAGGTGGTGGTGCGGCGCAGCGGGTTCTCGATCTCGATGCGGCGGACGAAGCGGATCCGCGCGTTGATGCTCTCCAGCATGCGGACCAGTTCCGGATTGCCGCCCATCGCGGCGATGCGGATGTGGAACTCCTCGTCGCGGCTGGTCAGCTCCTCGGCGTCCATCGCCGCGCGGCTCGCCCGCACGCCGTTCCAGAAATCCATCAGTTCGGCGATGCGGACGTCGCTGGCGCGCTCGGCGGCGAGTTCGACGCTCAGCCGTTCCAGCGACGCCCGCACCTCGAACAGGCCGATGATCTGCTCGGCGTCGAAGGGGCGGCAGTAGAAGCCCTTGTTGGGGACCAGCGTGATCAGTCCTTCGATCACCAGCCGGTTCAGCGCCTCCCGCACCGGGGTCCGGCTGACGCCCAGGGTGGCGGCCAGTTCCACCTCGTTGATCCGCTGTTCCGGCCGGAATTCGAAATTCACCGCCATGCGCTGGATCGCGGCATAGACGCGGTTGACGCTGTCGGCGGCGCGCGGCGCGGGCGCCGCCTTGGGAGCCGCCTTGATGGTCTTCTTGCGCGGGGTTCCCGCCATGATCGTCCTATGTGCTTCCTGCGGTGCCGGTGGGACAACACCCGAATACCGATGCCGGGTTCCGGCGATGGAGTGCCCGGCGACGCACCGTTGCGGCGCGTCGCGCGGGACCATAACACCGGTGGAATATGCAGGCCAGTATACACAACTGCGACCGATTCGGCGGGACGGGGAGAGTCAATGCGCCGGGCCGGCCCCCAGATAGAGTTGGCCGACCGTTTCGTCCTCCAGGATCTCGCGGGCGGTGCCCTCGCGGTGGACCCGCCCCATCACCAGCACATAGGCGCGGTCGGAGACCTCCAGCGATTCCGCCGCGTTCTGCTCGACCATCAGGACCGAGACGCCCTCGCGGTCGCGGATGCGGCGGATGTGGGCGAACAGCTCGTCCATCATCAGCGGCGACAGGCCGGCCGACGGCTCGTCGAGCAGCAGGTGGCGCGGCCCCGGCATCAGCGCGCGCGCCAGCGCCAGCATCTGCCGCTCGCCGCCCGACAGGCTGTCGGCCCGCGCCCCGGCCTTGCGGCCGAGGTTGGGGTAATGCTCCAGCAGCTGTTCCAGCCGGGTCCTGCGGGCGGCGGGCGCAACGAACTGGCCGCCCAGCTCCAGGTTCTCGCGGATGGTCAGCGGGCCGAAGATGTTGTCGAGCTGCGGCACATAGGCGACGCCGCAGTCGCGGATCCGCCGGTGCACCGGGATGCCGGCGAGGTCGCGGCCGTCGGCGACGACCCGGCCGGCGCGCGGGCGGAGCTGGCCGACGACGGTCTTCAGCAGGGTCGATTTGCCCGACCCGTTGGGGCCGAGGATGGTGACGATCTCCCCCGGCTGCACCGTGATCGACAGGCTGTTCAGGATGTCGGCGTCCGGCACGTAGCCGGCGCGCACCTCGTGCACGGAAAGCGTCATGCTCTGGCTCCACTGGCTTTGGTGCCGGCCGTTCCTCCCACCGCTCCACCGGCAACGATCCGAAGCGGGACGCCGGGGCGGCGGCGGCCGAGATAGGCTTCGACCACCTGCTGGTTGCCGCTCAGCTCGTCGGGGCGGCAGTTGGCGATCACCGCTCCCTTGTCCAGCGCGAGGCAGCGGTCGCACAGGTCGCCGATGAAGCCCATGTCGTGCTCGACGATGACCAGCGCGGTGCCGCCCTCGCGGATGCGGCGCAGATGGTCGGCCATGCGCCGGCGCAGCGATGGGTTGACGCCGGCCGTCGGCTCGTCGAGCAGCAGCACCGCCGGGTCGTCCATCAGCGCCGCCGCCAGCCCGAGCAGCTTCTGCTGGCCGCCCGACAGGCCGCCGGCCGGGTGGTCGGCAAGGCCGGCGAGGTCGACCTCGGCCAGCAGTCCCATCGCCTTGCCGATGAAGGCCGCCTCCTCGCGCCGCACGGCTCCCGGCGTCAGCAGCGAGCGCCAGGGCGAGGCGCCGGCCGGCAGCCGTCCGCCGGCCAGCATCACCTCCAGCACCGACATGCGGGCCGGCAGCTTGGGAAGCTGGAAGGTGCGGCGCAGGCCGAGCCGGCTCGGCTGCCAGGCGCGCCGCGCGCGGACCGCGGTGCCGTCGAAGCGGATCTCGCCGCTGGTGGGGGCGAGGAAGCCGCTCAGCAGGTTGAGCAGGGTGGTCTTGCCGGAGCCGTTGGGGCCGACCAGACCGACGATCTCGCGGGGCCCGATCTCCAGGCTGACATGGTTGACCGCGGTCAGCCCGCCGAAGCTGCGGGTGACGTCATGGGCGCTGAGCATGGAACCTCCGCAGCCGTTCGGGGACCAGCCCCTGGGGTTTCAGCATCAAAACGGCCAGCACGATCGAGCCGATGGCGAAGACGCGCAGGCTGCCGGTCAGGTCGGACGGAAGGGCGACGACATCCTTCAGGAAGGGAATGCCGGCATAGAGCGCGGTGACCAGCAGGGCGCCGACCACCGCCCCTGCCACGTTGCCGAGCCCGCCGAGAACCACCATCGTCCAGATCAGGAAGGTTTCGAAAGGCAGCAGCTGGTCCGGGCCGATGAAGGCGAGGTAGAGGGTGTAGAGCCCGCCGGCCAGCCCGGCCATCGCTCCGCCGATGGCCAGAACCTTGACCTTGCAGGCGACGATGTCGTGGCCGAGCGCGGTGGCGAGGTCGGGATTCTCCCGCATCAGCCGCAGCACGCGGCCGAACTGGGTTTGCCCAAGCCGCCGCGCCGCCAGCGCGGTGCCGAGCAGCAGCAGCGCCGCCAGCGCCAGGGTGGCAAGCGCGCGCGCCACGCCGTCGAGGCCGGGGAACAGGCCGGCGATGCCGCCGATGCCCTGGGGACCGCCGGTCAGCCAATCCTCGTTGAGGGCGACCAGCCGCACCAGCTCGGCGACCGCCAGCGTCGCCAGCGCCCAATATTCGGCGGCGAGGTCGCGGCCGAGACGGCCGATGGCGAAACCGCCGAGTGCCGCGGCGCCCATGCCGGCGAGCAGGGCGGCCGGCCAGGGCAGCCCGGCGCGGGTCAGGATGGCGACCGCGTAGGCGCCGATGCCGAACAGGGCGATCTGGCCGAAATTCAGCAGGCCGCCGGTGCCGGCCTGGAGGTTGAGGCTGACCGCGGCGATCCCGAAGATCGCCGCCATGATCAGCACATGCAGGCAGAACTCAAGCACGGCGTCCTCCCCGGCTCAGCAGCCCTTCCGGGCGGTACACGAGGGTCACGACGATGAGCGCGAAGCCGATGCCGGTCAGGTAGCCGAGCGGCAGGTAGCGCGGCCCGTCGGCGGCGAGCAGGCCGAAATCGATGCGCATCACCAGCGTCTCGGCGAGCGCGATGGCGAAAGCGCCGATCACGGCACCCGGCAGGCTGCCGAGCCCGCCGACGATGGCGGCGGCGAAGACCGGCAGCAGCAGCATCTGCCCCATGCCGATGTCGAGCTGGGTGACCAGCGCCAGCAGGATGCCGCCGATGCCGGCCAGCGTGCCGCCGAGGAAGACGGTGATCAGCGTGACGCGGCGGGCGTCGATGCCCGATGCGGTGGCCAGCGCCGGATTGGCGGCGATGGCGCGGATCGAACGCCCGAGCGGCGTCAGCCGCAGCATGGCGAAGAAGCCGATCAGGCAGACGGCGGTGATGGCGATGGCGGCGATCTGCAGATCGGACAGGATGGCGCCCCACAGGTCGTGCGGTGGGGTCAAGGGCGTGTCGAACTGCTGCGGCCGGGTGCCGAAGACCGCCTGGAGGCCGGCGCGCAGCATCATGGCGATGGCGAGCGAGCCGATCAGCGCGCTGGCCGGACCGGCGCCGGCGAGCCGTTCGAAGGCGAAGCGGTGCAGCAGCATCGCCGCCAGCCCGGCGGCGAGCGCCCCGGCGACGGCGGCGCCGACCAGCCCGCCGCCGGGAAACAGGGCGGCCACCGCCAGCGCCACCGCCGCACCGAGCGGGGCCATCTCGACATGGGCGACGTTGGGAAAGCGGCTGACGCCGTAGGACAGGTTGAGGCCGAGCGCGATCAGGGCGAGGTCGCTCGTCCGGATCAGGGTGTCGATCAATATCTGAATCAAGGGACATATCTCCGGTCGGGCGGGGCAGAGCCCCCGGCCGGGCGGCCGGGGAACCCTTCGCGTGCGGGAGGTCCGATCTGGGGCGGCGGGGCCTACTTGGCGGCCGTCTTCAGCTCGCCGCCTTTGTAGGAGACGACGATGTAGGGCTGGGCCTTGCGCTGGCCCTGGGCGTCGAAGGCGATGGGACCGGTGGCGCCGGCATAGTCGCCGAGCGCGGCGAGCGCCTCGCGGATTTTGGCGGGTTCGGTGCTGCCGGCCCTGTTGATCGCGGCGGCGGCCATCATCACGGCGTCGTAGGTGTAGCCGCTGAAGGTGGTGGCGAACTCCTTGCCGAACTTCTTTTTGTAGGCATCGCGGTACCAGGCGCCGTCGGGGCCGACATAGTTGACCTCCATGCCCATCTGGCCCTCGACCGTCTCCGGCCGGGAATCGGCGGTGCACATCGACAGGTAGATGCCGAACCAGGGGGTCTTCGACAGGCCCAGCTCGAAGGCCTCGCGGTTGATCGTCGCCGCCTCCTGGCCGTAGCCGGAATAGATGATGACGTCGGGCTTGGCGGCGGCGATGCGCTGCAATTCGCGCCGGTAGTTCGACTGCCCCTCGGTGAAGA
Source organism: Azospirillum sp. 11R-A (assembly GCF_049472615.1). Taxonomy (NCBI): domain Bacteria; kingdom Pseudomonadati; phylum Pseudomonadota; class Alphaproteobacteria; order Rhodospirillales; family Azospirillaceae; genus Azospirillum; species Azospirillum sp. 11R-A. Next base: position 79,218 of record NZ_JBCEBL010000015.1, read on the forward strand.
GCAGGTTGGCGACGATCTGGCCGCCCAGCGCCTCGAAGGCCGCCTTGGTCTCGCTGTAGACGCCCTGGCCGTAGGCGTTGTTGGGGGCGAGGAAGACCGCCTTGCGGTGGCCCATCCCGTAGACCGCCTGGGCGGTGAACTTCCCGGCGACGTCGTCCAGCCCGATGGTGCTGAAGGAGCGGTCGCCGATGGTCTTGATCGCCGGCGAGGAGGAGCCGGGGTTGATGTGGACGATCCCCTCGCGCTGGAGATACTGGCCGACCGGGATGGTGTTGCCGGAGGAATATTCACCGATCACCACCGGGGTCTTCGACACCGACACCAGCTTGCGCGCCGCGTCGACGGCGCTCTGCGCCCGGCCGCCGGAATCCTCGACCGCCACCGCCAGCTTGCGGCCGAGCACGCCGCCGTCGGCGTTGATTTTCTCCACCGCCAGCTCGATGCCGCGGCGCTGGTCCTCGCCGATGGTGGCGCTGGCCCCGCTCAGCGGCAGGACCGCGCCGAGCGTCACCGTGTCCTGCGCCCGCGCCGCACCGCTGCTCAGCATCGCCAGCGCCATCGCGCCCAGCAGCGCGCCCCCCGCCGAGCGCCGCGTCATGCCGTTCATCCTCGCCATCGCACATCTCCCTGCCGGTGAATGTTAAGCTGAATGACAATCTGTATACACTTAAGCGTATCGTCGTCCGCAAGGGGGCGTCAACGACTTTGTTGATGGGGCGAACATTTGTGCAGTTGCACAGGAATCGGGCCCGATTTTTGGGCGGTGCAGCATCGAAAAAATTCTGTGGACTATTCTGTATACAGTTACGTATCGTGTGAATGGAGGGCGGTGCCGCCTCCCGGCCCGCCGGCTTTTGGGGAGAGAATCATGAGCATCCAGCGTATCGAGGTCGGCCCGCGCATGAGCCAGGCCGTCGTCTGCGGCGGTCTGGTCTACACGGCGGGCGTGGTGGCGCTGCGCGCGCCGGGCGCCACGGTGGCCGAGCAGACCACCGACATCCTCGGCAGGATCGACGAGCTGCTGGCCGCCGCCGGCACCGACAAAACGAAGCTGCTGACCGCCACCATCTGGCTCGCCGACATCGCCGGTTTCGCCGAGATGAACGGGGTGTGGGACGCCTGGGTGGCGCCGGGCAACACGCCGGTGCGCGCCTGCGTCGAGGCCAGGCTCGCCGCCCCGCAATTCACCGTGGAAATCCAGGTGACCGCGGCGCTGTGACCGCTCCAGCCAGGAGGCGCTCAGGCCAGGGAGGAAGGAGGCGTTCATGAAGGTCATCGTGATGGGCAGCGGGGTCGTCGGCGTGACGACGGCCTACTGCCTTCTCAAGGATGGACACGAGGTCACCGTCGTCGAGCGGCATGACGGCGCCGCCGACGAGACCAGCTTCGCCAATGCGGGGCTGGTGGCGCCGGGGCACGCCTACACCTGGGCGTCGCCGAAGGCGCCGAGGATCCTGCTGAAGTCGCTGTGGCGCAACGATCAGGCATTGCGCTTCCGGCTGCGGCTGGACCCGGCGCTGTGGGCCTGGTCGCTGAAGTTTCTCGGCAACTGCCGGTCCGACCGGGTGGCGGTCAACACCGCCCGCAAGGTGCGGCTCAGCCTCTATTCGCAGGACATGCTGCATCGGGTCGTCGAGGACACCGGCGTCGCCTTCGACGGCGCCAAGGGTGGGCTGCTCTACCTCTACCGCAGCCCGGCGGCCTTCGATGCCGGTGTCGCCAAGATGAGGATCCTGACCGACAACGGCCTGCCGCTGGAGGTGGTCGACCGCGACCGCGCCGCCGCCATCGACCCGGCGCTGTCGGCCACCAAGGACCGCATCGTCGGCGGCATCTACGCCCCGTCCGACGAGAGCGGCGACGCCCGGCTGTTCACCCGCAACCTCGCGGACTGGTGCGCGGAGCGGGGCGTCCGCTTCCTCTACGGCACGACGATCCGCGGCGTCGAGACCGCCGCCGGCGAGGTGACCGCGCTGGTCACCGACAAGGGCACGCTGACCGCCGACGCCTATGTGCTGGCGATGGGCTGCCAGAGCGCGGCGCTGGCGAAGCCGCTCGGCCTGTCGCTGCCGATCTATCCGATCAAGGGCTATTCGGTCACCGTGCCGGTGGCCGGGCGCAACAACACGCCGCGCATCGGCGGGGTGGACGAGGAGAATCTCGTCGCCTACGCGCCGATGGGCGACCGGCTGCGCATCACCGCGACCGCCGATTTCGCCGGCTACGACAAGCGCCACAGCCCGGCCGATTTCCAGGCCATGCTGGCGGCGGCACAGGACCTGTTCCCCGATGCGGCCGACTACAGCCAGCCCAGCTATTGGGCCGGTCTGCGGCCGATGACGCCGGAGGGAACGCCGATCTTCGGCCGCGGGCGCCAGCGCAACCTGTTCCTCAACACCGGACACGGCCACATGGGCTGGACCATGTCCTGCGGGTCGGCCCGCATCACCGCCGACCTGATCGCCGGCCGCACCCCGGCCATCCCGCTCGACGGCATGCAGGCCGTCCACTGACAGGCGCGCGGGCGGCGTCACAGCCCGTGCCGGTGCGTCCGCGCCACTCCTCCGCGATACTGGGAGAACCCCCGACATGGATACCAACGTCACCGTCGCCGAGGATGGCGCCGCTTCCCCGGCCGCCACCCTGGTGCTTCCCTTCGCAACCGATGGCGGCCTCGCCGCCCGCGCCGCCATCGGGCTTCTGGTGCTCGCCACCGACCAGACCATCGAGCATGAATGGCGCTTCCTGCTCGGGGAGCCGGGGGTCGCCGTCTACAACGCGCGCCTGTGGAACGACAAGGAGATCGCGCCGGAAACGCTGGCGCGGATGGAGCAGGACATCGCACCGACGACCCGGCTGATCCTGCCCGGGCTGGAACTGGATGTCGTCGCCTTCGGCTGCACGTCGGGCAGCATGGTGATCGGCCCGCAGCGCGTCCGCGAGCGCATCCGCGAGGCGCGGCCGGGCATCGCCACCACCACGCCGGTCGAGGCGGTGGATGCCGCGCTCGGCTCCCTCGGCGCGCGGCGCATCGGTCTGGTCGCGCCCTACCAGCGCCGCGTCGGCGAAGCGATGCGCGATTACTTCGTGAAGGCCGGTTACGAGGTGCCGGTGCTGGCGATCTTCGACGAACCCGACGACACCATCGCGGCCCGCATCGCCCCGGACTCCATCGCCGCGGCGGTGGCGCAGGCCGCCGCCCACCCGGAGGTGGACGCCGTGTTCGTTTCCTGCACCAGCCTGCGGGTCGCCGAGGCGGTCGAGGCCTTGGAGGCACGCAGCGGCAAGCCGGTCACCTCGAGCAACCATGCGCTGGCGTGGCACAGCCTGCGCCTTGCCGGCGTTACGGAGGGGCTGGAGGGCCGGGGGAGGCTGTTCCGCACCCCGCTGCGCTAGACAAAGCGGTTTGGCGCGCCGCGGATGACGGCGCGCGAAGCGGTTTGCCGGCGGTCTCCGCTTGCGGCAGTGTGGCCAGGGACGAGTGGCCCGGGACGACTTGATGGGAAAGGCGGCGGACCAACCTCTTACGCCAGGGGCCACCAACCCGGGGCCGCCCAAGAGGAGAACCGCTGCAATGGCCGAAACCGCCGTAGGCCGCTTCACCACCGGTTCGCCGATGCGCCATGTGATGGTGATGACCGCCACCGGCTCGGTCGGTCTGATCGCGGTGTTCGCGGTCGATCTGCTGAACCTGTTCTACATTTCGCTGCTGGGCGAACGCGAGCTGGCGGCGGCGGTGGGCTTCGCCGGCACCGTTCTGTTCCTGCAATCGTCGCTGTGCATCGGGCTGTCGATCGGTGCCGGAGCGCTGGTCGCCCGCGCCATCGGTGGCGGCCGGCGCGCGGAGGCGGCGAGGCTGGCGGGATCCAGCCTGATTCTGACAGCGCTGGTCTCCGCAGCGGTCGGCCTGCTGACCCTGCCGCTGCTGGGACCGGCGATGGATCTGCTGGGCGCCAGGGGAGCCACCAGGGATCTTGCCGTCGGCTACCTGACCATCCTGTCGCCGACCCTGCCGCTGCTCGGCCTCGGCATGGGCTGTTCGGCGATGCTGCGGGCGCAGGGCGATGCGCGCCGCGCGATGACCGTCACGCTCTATGCGGCGCTGTTCACCGCGGCGCTGAACCCGATCCTGATCTTCAGCCTGCGGCTGGACCTGACCGGTGCGGCGGTGACGGTCGTGCTGTCGCGCTGCCTGCTCGCCGCCGTCGGCTGGCATGGCGTGGCGCGGGTGCACCGGCTGGTCGCCGCCCCGGGCTGGACCGGTCTGCTGACGGATTCCGGGACGCTGGCCGGCATCGCCGGTCCGGCGGTCCTCACCAATCTCGCCACCCCGGTCGCCGGCGTCTATGTCACCACCAGCATGGCGCGTTTCGGCGATGCGGCCATCGCCGGGGCGGCCATCGTCGACCGCCTGGTTCCGGTCGCCTTCGGCACCATCTTCGCCCTGACTGGTGCCGTCGGCCCGATCCTGGCGCAGAATCTGGGGGCCGGCCGCCCCGACCGGGTGCGGGCGACCCTGCGGGCCAGCCTAGTCCTGATCGTCGTCTGGGTGCTGGCGGTCTGGCTGGGCCTGTTCCTTGCCCGCGATCTGGTGGTGGGCGCCTTTTCCGCCGAGGGCGTGTCGGCCGATCTGGTCCGCCTGTTCTGCACCGCGGTGGCCGGCGGGTTCCTGTTCGTCGGCTTCCTGTTCGTCGGCAACGCCGCGTTCAACAATCTGGGTTTTCCGCTGCTGGCGACCGGGTTCAACTGGGGCAGGGCGACGCTGGGGACCATACCGTTCGTTGCGGTTGGCGGCTGGCTGGGCGGGGCGCCGGGGGTGCTGATCGGACAGGCGGCGGGATCGGTGCTGTTCGGCATCGCGGCGGTCCTGGTGGCGTTCCGGGTGACCGGGCGGCTCGGCCGGAGCGGAGGCGGCCCGGCACCGGAGGCCGTGGCGGTGCCGGCCGACGTTCCGCTGTCCGGCAAGGCGGCGGTCGCGCTGGCCGTGCAGGTCAACCGGCCGTGAGGCGGCGGCCGGGGGATCTCCACACTCTCCTGCACGTCGGCTCAGCTATCGCGACAAGGCCGACAGCTTCGCCCTGCGCTGGGTGAAATATTGTGCCGGCGTGCTTCCCAGGGCCTTCTTGAACATCGTGATGAAGGCGTTGACCGACTCGTAGCCGAGCGTGTCCGCCACCGTCTGCACCGCGGCCCCACCGGCCAGTTCGCGAAGCGCCACGACAAGGTGCAGCTGCTGCCGCCAGCGTCCGAAGGTCAGGCCGGTCTCGCGGAGCATCAGACGGGCCAGCGACCTCTCGCTCATCGCGACGCGTCTGGCCCAGTCCCCCAAGGTGCTGCGGTCGGACGGTTCGAGCGTCAGGGCATCGGCAATCGCCCGGATCTTCGGATCGTTGGAGATGGGCAGGTTGAAGTGTTCGCGCGGCATCCCGGCCAGCTCGTCCAGCGTCACCCGTGCAAGCCGGGCGGCGTGGCTGTCCGGCGGATAGTCCAGAACCTCACCGGTCAGCCGGTTGACCAGTTCCCGCACCAGCGGAGAGATCGACAGGGTGCAGCAGACCTCGGGCAGGTTTGCCGCTCCCGGCTCGACGAACAGGTAGCTGAGCCGGGCATTCGCCGTCGTTCTGACGCTGTGCGGCATGCCGCCCGGAATCCACACGCCGCAATCGGGCGGCACGATCCAGATCTCGTCGTCCGCGGTGCAGGTGACGGCGCCATGCAGCGCCAGAATCAGCTGTCCCCGCCGATGCACATGCACCGGCACCTCCGCCTCGTAGTCCGCGAAGTCGAGCAGGCGTGCGACGGCAGGCCGGTCCGCAAGATCGGGGTCGAAGACGGAAACGGCGGACCGTGACCCGGACATCGCATTCGGCATGATCGGTTTTGGCATGATTGAGGGATTTTTTGACAGGATACCTAATTTATCTGGCCGCGCAACGCGCCGATACTCGGGGGCATGAGAACCCACCATGCTTCGAACCGGCTCCTGACGGCCACCGGGATCGCGCTGCTGCGGACGGATGCGGACGCGCTGCTCTTCTCGGCGAAAAGCTTCGCCGCGGCGATGCTGGCCTATTACATCGCGCTGCGCGCAGGGGTGCCGAAGCCCTCCTGGGCCATCGTCACCGTCTACATCGTTTCGCAGACCTCGGCCGGCGCGTCGCTCAGCCGCGGCGTCTACCGCTTCGCGGGCACGATTGTCGGTGCGGCGGCAACCGTGGCGATCATCCCCTGTTTCGTGAACGATCCGCTTGTCTGCAGCGTGGTCCTCGCCGGCTGGATCGGCCTGTGCCTCTATCTCTCGCTGCTCGACCGCACCGCGCGGGCCTATGCCTTCGTTCTGTCCGGCTACACCGCCAGCCTGATTGGCTTTCCCGGCGTGTTCAATCCCGCCGCCATCTTCGATACGGCGTCGGTGCGGGTCCAGGAGATCTCCATCGGCATCCTCTGCGCCGTCCTGGTGCATCGCTTCGTCCTGCCGAAGCGCATGACCGGCCAGTTCACCGCCAAGCTGTCGGCGACGCTGCGGGATGCCCGCCGGCTGGCGGGCGATGCGCTCCATGGAAGCTCCGGGCCGGAGATCCGCCGCGACCGCGACCGGCTCGCCGGCGATCTACTCGCCCTGCAAGGGCTGGCCGGTCACCTGCCCTACGATCCGGTCCCGGTGACGCCGAGCCGCGAGACGCTGCACCTGATCCATGACCGGCTTGCACGGCTGCTGCCGCTCGCGACGGAGGTCGGGGACCGCATCCATGCGCTGCGCGACGGAGACCGCAGCCTGCCCAACGAGCTGGACAACGAACTGGCCGCACTGCTGGATGAGGCGGGGCATTGGCTCGCAGCCGCCGATGCGGCTGGGCGGGATGCCGTCGCGATCCGGCTGATCGACCGCGCCCGGACGCTGCGGACACGCATTGCCGCGGAGGCCGCGACGGCCGGCGACAGGCTTGCGGCCAACCTCGCCGGCCATCTCGCCGAGATGATCGGCCTGCTTCACGAGTGCGACCGGCTGGGACGGATCGTTGGACGGAGCAGCGCGCGGACCGCCATTGCCGCCACCATGCCGCCGGACGCCGCAGCGCACCGCCGCGCCGGGCACGCGACAGGCTATGTCTATCACCGCGACCCCTGGATGGCGGCCCGGAGCGCGCTGGGCGCGGTCGCCGGCATCGTCATCGGCTGCGCGTTCTGGATCTGGTCGGCTTGGCCGGAGGGCGGGCTGGCGGTGTCGATCCTGGGCGTCTGCTGCGCCCTGTTCGGCAACGTCGACACGCCGGCGCCGAATGTCGTCAAATACATGACCGGCTCGCTCGTCGGGGTGGCGGTCAGTCTGGTCTACGGCTTCGCCATCCTGCCCCGCGTGACGGATTTCGCCGGTCTCGCCGCGGTGCTCGCGCCGGCCTTCCTGGTCGCCGGCTCGCTGCAAGCCCGGCCGCCGACGACCTACATGGCGCTCGGCATCACCCTGACGATCCCGATCCTGTCGGGGCTGGGCGCCAGCTATGCCGGCGACTTCGCCGGGTCGCTCAACAGCGTCGTCGCGCTGTTCGCGGCGACAGGATTTGCCGTCGTCAGCATGAGCCTGTTCCAGACCATCCCGGTCGATGCGGCAATCGGCCGGCTGCTTCGGCTGAACCGGCGGGATGTCAGGCGGCGGGCCCTGGGCGGCGCACCCGACGAGTCGCTCTGGACGAGCCTGATGATCGACCGGACGGCGCTGCTGCTGCCGAGGCTCCGGCTGTCCGGGGCATCCCACCCGGATGTGCTCGACGACACCCTGCACCATCTCCGCGTCGGTCACGCCGCCGGCCGGTTTCATCGGGCGATCCGGCATCTCGACGCCAGTGACGGCGCCAGTGACGGGGAGATCGCTTATGACGGGTTCGAGCTTCTCACCGCGATTGCCCTGCGCTTCGGCCCCGGATACCGGGCGGGACCTTCCGATGCCACGGCACTGCACCGGCGCATCGAAGCGCTGACGGCGCGGATCGCCGAAAGCCCGATTGCCGACCGTGCTCTGCTGCTCGACCTGCTCATCGACCTCCGGTTCGCCCTCGGTTTGGGCGGTGCGGTGGCTTGGGAGAACGACCGATGATCCTCGATCTCGATTTCGGGGGCGTCTTCCTCCCCGGTCTGCTGGTGCTTGCCCTGGCGGCGCTCGCCGGCACCGTCGCGCTGGTCCGTCTCTTCGCGGCTGCGGGGCTCTTCCGCCTGGCCGCCAGCCGGCCGCTCGTCGAACTCGCCACCTTCGCCCTCCTCTACGGCCTGCTTTTGCAGGCTCTGCCCTCCAGCGGAACATTCCAATGAAAGCTGTGCTGTCCCTGCTCGGGCGCTATGCCCTGACCCTTTGCTTCGGCACGGCTGCCGCCGTCGTGGCGTTGCAGGTGTGGAACCGTCACGAGCAGACGCCGTGGACGCGGGATGCCAGGGTGAGCGCGGAGGTGGTTCAGATCGCGCCGGAGGTTTCCGGGACCGTGGGTGCCGTCTCTGTCGCCGACAACCAGTATGTGCATCGGGGCGATGTCCTCTATGCGATCGACCCCAGGCGGTTCTCGCTCGCGGTGGCGTCCGCACAGGCGGAGGCCGAAGCCCGGCGCCAGGACATGCTTGTCCGGCAGGCGGCGGCGCGGCGGCGAAGCCAGCTCCGCGAGGTCATCTCGCAGGAGGATGTGCAGCAGACGGCCGGTGCCGCAGCACAGGCGGCGGCGACCTATGACGGCGCGGTGGCGGCGCTCGATCTCGCCAAGCTCAACCTCGCGCGGGCGACGATCCGGGCGCCGGTCGACGGGTATGTCACCAATCTGCGGCTGCGGCCCGGCGACTATGCCACGGCCGGCGTGACGAAGATCGCCATCCTCGACGCCACCAGCTTCTGGATCACCAGCTATTTCGAGGAAACGAAGCTGCGGCGTATCCGTGTCGGCAGCCCGGCGCAGATCATGCTGATGGGCTTCGACGAACCGCTGTCCGGCCATGTCGAAAGCATCGGCCGGGGCATCGAGGACAGCAACGGAACGCCCGGCCACCTCGGCCTGCCGAATGTCGAGCCGACCTTCAGCTGGGTCCGCCTCGCCCAGCGCATACCGGTGCGCATCCGCATCGACCGGGTGCCGCCCGGCGTCGAACTGGCGGCGGGCATGACGGCGACCGTCGCCATCGGGTCCGCAACCGCTGCCGACGCGCTGTGACCGGCCGCGTCGGATGTCGCGTCGGACGGCGCGACTGCCGCTCAAGGCGGCGGGGGCCGCCGGCCGCGGGCGATTTCGACCGGGTAATCGGCGAAGAAGACCGGAAAGGTCCCATGCTCCGCTTGCCCCAGCATGGCGACATACCAGCCGGCATAGGCCCAGTCCGCACCCTGGCCGTCGCGGGCGATCTCGGGAAACCGCTCGACGAACTTCGCGGCGAGATGGCGGGCGGAATCCTGCGCCGAATCCTCCCATCCGAAATAACGGTCCTTCTGGCCCGTGCTGTAGCTGGCGACCTGCCAGCTCCAATCGAGCGGCTCCCACCCGTTCGGGGCCACATTGCCCGCCGGCGTGACGTGGCAGCGCCAATGGCATCCGGACGGGGCCATGCCGGGCGCGATCCTGAGGCGCTGGTACCCGACCTTGTGAAGCTCGCCCACCATGGCGAGCAGGCGGCCGGCCCAGCGGATGGCCGGATCGGTGGGCGGAGACAGCGACACCGGCATGACCTGCACCCCGTCCATCCGCATCTCCTCCCACTATTGACCGATCATCGATTCAGCCATCGCCGTGCCGGCCTTGCAAGCGTCCCGGGACAGCCCGGCCCCCGCGGCGTCGCGGTGTTCCGGAGTTCAGCCGGCCTCGGCCATCCATGCTTCGGCATCGGCGCCTGCGGGGATGCGCAGGGGCGCCGAGGGATCGGTCGCGGTGCGCCAGATCGCTTGCGCGACATCCTCGGCATGGGTCACCGGACCCGAGTTGCTGCGCATCCCCGTCAACATGCGCTCGATCAGCGGCTGGTAATCGGGGTCGTCGAGGCCGCGCAGATGCTGGCGCGCGCTTTCGCCGAACTTCGTTTCGGGCGAACGGCCGGGCATCACCAGATGCACCCGGATGCCGAAGGGCTCCAGTTCGACCGCCAGGGATTCGGTGTACGCATCCACCGCGGCCTTGCTCGCGCGATAGACGCCGATCAGCGGAAGCGGCTTGAGGAGGGCGGCCGAGGTGACGTTGATCACCACGCCCGCACGGCGTTCGCGGAACTGCGGCAGTGCGGCCTGGAGCATCGCCAGCGTGCCGAGCGTGTTGGTCTCGAAGAGGGACTTCGCCGTTTCCGGGCTCGTCAACTCCACCGGGACGGGTGCGCCGAAACCGGCATTGTTGACCAGCACGTCGATTGGACCGGCATCGCCGATCAGCCGATCGATGCTGCTCCGGTCGGTGATGTCGAGCGGCAGGACGCGCAGACGCTCGGACGCGGGCAGCATGTCCGCGCGCCCGCTGCGCGTCGTCGCGATGACAGTCCAGCCGCGGTCGAGGAAGAGCCGGACGGTCTCAAGGCCGAAGCCGGACGAGCAGCCGGTGATGAGGATGGTGGACATGCGAGGCCTCGTTTCATTGGTGTGGCCTGCATACTAGCCATGGAGAGCAGGACGGTATACGGTTGGGCGTCCTCATTTCTACGCAGATGGTCCTGATTTGCGCGTCGATCCGCTTGCCGAAGTTGTCAGCCTCCTGAAACCCGCCGCGCGGTTTTCAAAATTCGTGGAGTGCGCCGGGTCCTGGCGCATCCGGCGCGAAGGCACCGGGGAGCCGTTCTATTGCGCGATCCTGGAAGGCAAATGCCGGATGATGGTGAACGGCCACACGCCGGCGGTGCTCGAAGCCGGGGATTTCGTCATGGTCCCGGCCATGCAGGAATTCATCAACGAGAGTCCGGTGCCGCCGCCGCCCGGTGTGTTCGAAAGGCCGGCGGAGATCGGACCCGGTCAATTCCGGGCGGGCCAATTCCGGGCCGGATGTGCGGAAGGGTCTCCGGATTTGCGCATGCAGGTCGGGCACTGCGTTTTCGATTCGCCCGACGCCCCGCTTCTGGTGCCCCTGCTGCCCCGCACCGTGATCGTCCGGGGCGAACCCCGTCTTCTGACGGTGATGCAGCTCGTCAGCGACGAATCGCAGGCGCGCAGGTCGGCCCGCGACCTTGTCCTGGAGCGGTTGCTGGAGGTGCTGCTGATAGAGGCGTTCCGCTGTGCCGGCAGCGTGGATGGCGCACCGGGCTTGGCGCGCGGGCTTGCGGATCCGCGGCTGGCCGACGCGTTGGGCGCGATGCACGCCGAGCCGGGCCGCAGCTGGACGGTGGCGGAACTCGCCGCCGAAGCGGGAATGTCGAGATCCGCCTTCTTTGCCCGCTTCGACCGGGTCGTCGGCGTGGCGCCGATGGAATATCTGCTCTCCTGGCGCATGGCGCTGGCCAAACAGCTTTTACGCGACAGCGAATTCGGGGTCGAGGAGGTTGCGGAGCGTGTCGGCTACAGCTCGGCCAACACGTTCACCGTCGCCTTCACGCGCTTCCAGGGCGTTTCGCCGGCACGCTACTCACGGTCGCCCGAGACCGGCGAAGGCCCGATGCCGGTGGGGGATCGACGCTGAGTTTTCAAATCCGCGCGACACTCAGCTCCCGCTCCAGACCGGGGGGCGTTTTTCCAGGAACGCGGCGATGCCTTCCTGATAGTCGGCCGACAGGTAGCAGCGGCGCAGCAGGTCGCCGTCGATGTCGCGCGGCAAATCGTGGTCGCGCAACCGGCGCAGCCCCTCGCGCGTCGCCCAAAGGGTCAGGGGGGCCAGCGCGGCCAGCTCCTCCGCCACCTGCTGCCCATGGGCGGTCAGCTCGTCCTCGCCGGCGACGACGGTGCGCACCGCCCCGGCCGCCGCCAGATCGGCAGCGCTCAGCAGGCGGGCGCTGAAGATCATCTCCCGTGTCCGCGCGGTGCCGAGCAGCATCGACAGCCTCGCCAGATTCTTGACGCTCAGGCAGTTCCCCACCGTGCGGGCGATGGGAAAGCCGAAGCGCACCGACGGCGAGGCGATGCGCACGTCGCAGCTGGAGGCCAGCAGCGCCCCCTCGCCGATGCAGGGGCCCGAGAGAACGGCGACCGTCGGCACGCGCACTCCCTCCAGGGCCATCGCCGCCGCCTCGGCGCGGGTCTCCAGGATGGTGAAATCCTCGGGCGAGGAGACGCTTTGCAGGCAGGACAGGTCGGCCCCGGCCATGAAGGCCGGCTTGTCACCGGCCGCACCGGTCAGGGCAAGCGCCTTCACGGTGGGATCGGCATCGACCGCCCGGCAGATCTCGATCAGCCGATCCTCCATCCAGGGGGTCATGGCGTTGCGGGCGCGCGGACGGTTGAAGATCACCCATTCCACGGCACCGCGCCGCTCCGTCAGGATTTCGGGGGCAGCGCCCGTCGGGGTGCTAGGCGGGGCGCCGGTTGTCGGATCGGTCATGATCGAGGATATCCTTGAAGGGTTTTCAGGCGGAGGGGGCCAGGATCTGGCAGGCGTCGATGGGGAGATGGACTGTCGTCACCGCACCCGGTCCGTAACGCCGCTCCGGCGGCACGAAGGCGCGGATCGTCCGTCCCTCGCCGATGTCGACCAGCACGTCGCGATGCTCGCCGAGATAGGCGGAACGGACGATTGTGCCGGGCAGGCTGTTGCAGGACAGGCCGCCGTCATCGTCCAGCCGCACCTTGGAGGGGCGCACGCAGAGCGAGACGGAACCGCCGCGCGCCACCCCGCTGCGGTCGGGCGCGGTCAGCACGCGGTCGCCGATGCGGATGCTGCCCTCGCCCTCGCCAGTGCCGGGCAGCTCGTTGTTCGAGCCGATGAAGCGGGCGACGAAGGCGTTGGCTGGCCGCTCGAACACGTCCTCGGGCGTGCCGAACTGCTGGACCGCCCCCGCCTTCATCACGGCGATGCGGTCGGCGGTGACCAGCGCCTCCGACTGGTCGTGGGTGACATAGACGGTGGTGATGCCCAGGAGGTCGTGGACCTGCCGGATCTCGAAGCGCATCTCCTCGCGCAGATGGGCGTCGAGATTGGACAGCGGCTCGTCGAGCAGCAGGATGGAGGGCTCCACCACCAGCGCGCGGGCCAGCGCCACGCGCTGCTGCTGGCCGCCCGACAGCTCGGACGGGTAGCGGTCGCGCAGGGCCTCCAGCCGGACGGTGCGCAGGGCGCGGGTCAGCCGCTCGGCGATCTCGGCCTTGGGCAGGCGGCGGATGCTCAGCCCGAAGGCGACATTCTCGGCCACCGTCTTGTGCGGCCAGACCGCGTAGTTCTGGAAGACCAGCGAGATGCCGCGCCGCTCCGGCGGCAGCACCCCGCGCGGCGAGGAGAGCAGCACGTCGTCGGCCCAGATCTCGCCCTCGGTCGGGCTTTCGAAGCCGGCCAGCAATTGCAGGGTGGTCGATTTCCCGCAGCCCGACGGTCCCAGCAGCGCCAGCAGCGTGCCGTTGGGAACCTGGAGGTCGATGCCGCGTAGCGCGGTGTAGCTGCCGAAGGACTTGCGCAGATTGGTGATGCGGATGCCGCTCATGAGGGAACTCCGGCCGCCGTGGCGGTCTTGCGGGAGGTGCGCCGGGCGCCGGTCAACCCGGCGAGCGGGCGGGCCACCGCCACGAGGAACAGCGTGATCAGGAGGAGAAGGACGCTCATCGCGCAGACGGCTTCGTAATTGCCGCCGTCCTTGGCGTTGTAGATCAGCGTGGTCATCACGTTGGTCTTCGGCGTGATCAGGAAGACGGCGACCGACAGCTCGCGGATGATCGGGATGAAGACCAGGAACCAGCCCGACACCAGCCCGCCGCCCATCAGCGGCAGGGTGATCGACAGGAAGGTCCGCGCCTCGCCGGCGCCCAGGCTGCGGGCGGCGCGCTCCAGCTCCGGCCCGATGCCCTTCAGGATCGACCCGCCATGGGAATAGGCGATGGGCAGGAAGGTGGCGGCGAAGGCGGCGATCAGCAGCAGCGGCGTGCCATAGAGGTTGAGGGGCGCGCGGGTGTAGGCGGCGAAGAAGCCGACCGACAGGACGATGCCGGGGATGACGATGGGCACCGTCGCTACCGCCCCCAGCAGGGAGGCGCCGACCATCAGCCGCCGCTCGACGATGTAGGCGACCAGCGTGCCGAGCGCCACGCACAGCGTCGCCCCCAGCGTCGAATAGACCAGCGAGTTGACGATGGCGGTGTGGGTTTCCGAATTGCCGAAGATCGCCCACCAGTACCAGTAAAGCGACAGGTTCTCCCAGCTCAGACCCTGGCCCCAGGCGCGGGTCAGCGACACCGTCAGCAGGGCGGCGTAGGGCAGGAAGACCGACACCAGCGGCACCAGCAGGGCGAGGAACAGCGCGGGCCAGCGCCAGCCGCCGAGCCGGATCTGCCGCCCGGCGCGCGTCTTGCCGGAGATGGTGACGTACTGCTTGCGGCCGAGATAGCGGCGGCGCATCCAGAACAGGGCGCCGGTGACCAGCAGCAGCGGCATGCAGTAGGCGGCGGCCAGATAAATCTCTGGCGGGAACAGCTGGTAGAACTCGGCCAGCTTGGTGGTGACCACCGGGATGCCGGTCGGCGTCAGCAGGAAGGCCGGGACGCCGAACAGCGTCAGACCCTGGATGAAGGACAGGATGAAGCTGGCGATCACCGCCGGTGCGGCCAGCGGGATGGTGATGCTGACCATCGTCCGCAGCACGCCGCAGCCGAGCGTCGTCGCCGCGTCCTCCAGCTCCACCGCCATCTCGTCGAGCGCGCTCGACACCATGGTGAAGCTGTAGGGGACGGTGTAGATGCCGCAGACGAAGATGGCGCCGGCCATCGAATAGATGTTCAGCGGCGCCCCGGCGCCCTCGCCGGCCAGCCAGCGCCACGCGGTGTTGAGCCAGCCCGAATTGGGCGCGGCCAGCAGGATCCAGCCGGTGGCGCCGATGAAGGACGGAGTGACGAAGGCGGTCAGCGTCAGGACGCGGATGGTGCGGCGAAACGGCAGGTCGGTGCGCGACACCAGCCAGGCCAGCGGCACGCCGATGCCGACCGCGATCAGCGCCGTGGCGGCGGCCAGGATCAGGGAATTGACCAGCGGCTCGACCAGCTCGGCCGACTGGACGACGCGCGCGTAGTTGTTCAGGGTCCAGGCGCCGGTCGCGTCGTCGTGCAGGCTGTTGAACAGCACCCAGCCGAAGGGCTGGACCACCAGCAGCGCCAGGAGAAGGATGACGGCGCCGAGGACCGCCGCCTTGACGAGCGGCACCCGCGCCATGACGGGCCGGGATTCGGCGTCGCGGGAACTGGTTGAAATGACCCCCATTGGGTCCGCCTCCCGTTGCCAGGGATGGGCCCTGCGGCCCAGCATGATGGAGTGTTCCCGAACCTGCGGCCGGGTGGCAACCGCCGCCGGTCCGGGATTTGGAACCTTTCGGGGAGGCTAGCGCACCAGCTCCTTCCACTTGGCGATGCCCTCGGCCACTTCGGCGGCGAGGTCGTCGCCGCTGTTGCGGTACCATTTCAACTGGTCCAGCGAGCGGCCCTCGGCCCAGGCGACGTCGGTGCGCAGCGTCGGCCAGTAGTTCTTCGACAGGATGTCGGAGACCTCCCTGGAATAGAGGAAGTTGGTGAACAGCCGGGCGGCGTTGGGGTGGGGCGCCTTCACCGGGATGCCGGTCAGGCCGAGGTTAAGGATGGCGTCGTCGGTCGGCACGCTGACGTCGATGGGGTTGCCCGCCGCCTTCTGGGTCAGCGTGTAGCTGAAGGGCGCGCCGGATCCGACCACGCGCTCGCCGGCCAGGATGTCGGTGACGGTGTCGACGTTGGACTGGCCGACCTTCGGCTTCTGCTGGCCGAAGCGGCGCAGGTAGTCGTCGCCGTACTTGCGGCGGATGGCGACCACCCAGCTCGCCACGTCGCCGGAGAAGGCGGGGCTGCCGGTGGTGATCTTGCCCTTCCACTGGTCCTCCAGCAGCGCCATCCAGCTCGTCGGCGGGGCGGAGACCTTGCCCGGCGCGTAGTTGATGCTGGTCAGGCTGATGGCGCCGACATGGTACATGGCGTCCTTGTCCAGCCCCTTGAAGGCGGCGGGCAGCATGGCCGCGTCGGGCGGGTCGTAGGCGGCGAGCGCGCCGATCTTCTTCAGTTCGGTGTAGTGCAGCAGGTTGGTGGTGCCCAGGGAGTCGCATTCGGCGACGCCGTTCTGCAATTCCAGCCGCAGGCGGGTGTAGACGGTCTGCGAGGCCTGGCGGAGAAGCTGGACCTCGATGCCCGGATACTTCGCCTTGAAGGCGTCGCGGATCGCCTCCATCGTCTGCTGCTCGTAGGAGCCCCAATAGAGCGTCAGCGCGCCTTCCTTGCGGGCGGCGGCGTAGAGCGGATCGTCTTGTGCTGCCGCCAGCCGGGCGAAGCCGGTTCCGGCGAGGCCGCCGGACAGCAGCGCCGCCCCGGCCAGTCCACCCGTCTTCAGAAGCCCGCGGCGAGAGATGTCCGTCATGTTCGTCGTCCCTGTTCGGTGTTGCGAGTATGCCGTTTTCGGCTTGGTTGGTTTTCGTGCTCAGTAGTCGCCGGTGGTGGCGCCGCCGTCGGCGACGATGGTCTGGCCGGTGATGTAGGAGGCATCGTCCGACGCCAGGAAGGCGACGATGGCGGCGATCTCCTCCGGCTTGCCGAGGCGGCCGATGGGGGTCTTGCCGACCCATTGCGCTCGGATCGCCTCCGGCACGCCCTCGACGATGCTGGTCTCGACCACACCGGGGGCGACGGCGTTGACCAGGATGCCGCGCCGGGCGCCTTCCAGCGCCGCCGTCCGCGTCAGCCCGACCACGCCGGCCTTGGAGGCCGAGTAGTTGGCCTGCCCGAAGGTGCCGAGCATGGCGGTGGAGGCGATGTTGACGATGCGGCCCCAGCCGCGGTCGCCGACCAGCCTGAACGCCGTCTGGCAGCCGAGCCACGTGCCGCGCAGGTTGACGTCGAGGACGGCGCTCCAGTCCGCGTCGCTCATCTTCACGAGCGAGCGGTCGCGGACGATGCCGGCGACGTTGACCAGGATGTCGACGGCGCGGAACGGCTCGGGCAGGGCGGCGACGGCCGCCTCCCAGCTCGCCCGGTCGGCCACGTCGAGCTGTACGGCAAAGGCGTCGGCGCCGCCGTCGCGCAAGTCCGCGGCGACCCGCCCGGCCGGTTCCAGCCCGATGTCGGCGACGATGACGGCGGCGCCCTCGGCCGCCAGCCGCCCGCACACCGCGCGGCCGATGCCGCCGCCGCCGCCGGTCACGAAGGCCGTGCGGCCCGTCAGACGATCCTGCATGCTCATGCCGTCACCTGCCCCTTGGCCTGGCGTCCGATGGAGAAGACATCCTCCCCCTCCTGCACGGTGTCGCCCGTCTGGTTGCGGACGGTGATGCCGACGCGGACGATGCCGCGGTCGGGCTTCGACGCGCTGGGGCGGACCTCCAGCACCTCGGCCTCGTATTGAATGGTGTCGCCGGCGAAGACCGGGCCGACGAAGCGGCGGCGGGTCTCCAGGAAAGCCAGGATCGCCCAGTCGTCGATGGCGGAGCGCAGGCCGGTGCTCATCGAATGGGTCAGCATGCCGTGGGCGATGGTACGGCCGAAGCCGTTTGCCCTGGCCGCCTCGGCGTCCATATGCAGCGGGTTGAAGTCGCCGGTCAGCCCGGCGAACCAGACGATGTGCGCCTCGGTCACGGTGACGCGGCTGGACAGCGCGCGGGCGCCCGGTTCGATGTCGTCGAGGTGGATGGTCTCGGTCATGCGTCGCTCCCTGATGCGTCGCCGGGGGGGCGGAAGATCGGCAGGCTGATGGTCTCGTCCAGGCGATGGAAGGCGACAGCCAGCGGCAGACCGGCGCGAAGATCGCCTTCGGCGATGCCCTCGACCCGCGAGAAGATTGTGACGCCCTCCTCCAGCCGGACCAGGGCGCAGGTGTAGGGATTGCCACGCGTGTTGCCGCGATGGACGACGGAATAGCTGAGAAGCTCGCCGCGTCCGCTCGCCTCGACCCATTCGGGGGTGGCGTGGGGGGCGTGGATGGAGTGGGCGCGCGGGTACCACTGGTACAGCCCGGTCTCCGGGCAGCGTTGGATCAGGAAGCGTCCCTCGCGCGCCGCCTCCCAGAAGGGGGCGGAGGTTTCGTCGGGGATGGGCAGAACGGTCATGGCGGTTGTCGTCACGTCGGTCATGGATGCCCCCTTACACGGCGAGGATGGCGGTGGCGGCGGAACAGAAGGTGCCGCCCAGTCCATGGGCCAGCGCGACCTTGGCGTCCGGCACCTGGATGCCCGGGGCGTCGCCGCGCAGCTGGCGGACGCTTTCGATCAGGGTGAAGATGCCGCGCTTGCCCGGATGGTTGGAGGACAGGCCGCCGCCGTCGGTGTTGGTCGGCAGGCTGCCGCCATCGGCCGCCAGATTGCCGGCCGCGACGAAGGGGCCGCTCTCGCCGCGCCCACAGAAGCCCAGATCCTCCAGCGCCAGCATCGGCGTGATGGTGAAGGCGTCGTAGATCTGCGCCACGTCGATGTCGGCGGGGGTCATCCCGGCCATGGCGAAGGCGCGCGGGCCGGACAGGGCGGCGGGGGTGGAGAGGTCGTCGGGGATCTGGCTGTTCTGGGTCCGGGCGACGGCGGCGCCATAGCCGGCCAGATAGACCGGGCGGCGCTTCAAATCGCGCGCCCGTTCGCGGCTGGTCATCACCAGCGCGCCGCCGCCGTCGGTGACGACGCAGCAGTCCAGCCGGTGCAGCGGCGAGGCGATCGTCGGCGAGGCCAGCACGTCCTCCACCGTGATCGGCTTGCGCAGCCGGGCCTGGGGGTTGGCGGCGGCGTGGCCGCGGAAGGTGACGGCGACCTGGGCCAGCTGCTCCGGCGTCGTGCCGTAAAGGTCCATATGGCGGCGGGCGAACAGGCCGTAGGTGGAGATCAGCGTCGGTGCATAGGGGATCTCGTACTGGCCCGGCCCGGCCGGGAAGACGAAGGGATCGAAGGACGGGGTGGAGAGCGGCCACCAGCGCGGGCAGGCGGCATAGCTGATGACCACGACCTCGGCCAGCCCGGCGGCGATGGCGGCGGCGGCCTGACCGGCCTGCAAGATGTAGGAGCAGCCGCCGACGTCGGTGCTGTTCACGTAGGTCGGCTGGATGCCGATATATTCGGCCAGCTCGATGACGTCCATCGTGCCGCCGCCCTCGGCCCAGTCGCCGGACGCCGCGCAAAGCCCGTCCACATCCGTCAGCGTCAGCCCGGAATCGTCGAGCGCGCCCAGGATGCACTCCATCTGGAGGGCGAAGGGATGGACGCGCGGTGCGTCCCGGCGGGGGGACTCATAGGCGCCGACGATGGCGGTCTTGCCCGAAAGCTGCTTCACGCGCTGGTCGTCCTTTCACGGTTGCAGGAGCCCTGGCGCCGGCGGCGGAGCGCCGGCGTGCAAAGAGGGGTCCATCGAACAAGTATTGGAAGACGAGGCGATGGGGCGGCACGGGGAACGCGAAGATGTCCCGGCATCCATCATAGAACTCGATCGCCGCCGGTGCGCTCCCGGCAAGATCGAGAATACCGGACACCCTCCGTGTCACAAGCAGAAAAAAGTGTGCGCTCCGGTGCATGGAGCGCACCAATGGCCGGCGGCCGTCCGGTGCGTTTGCTGCACCGGATTGGGCCAAACTAAGCGATTGTTTTCGGAGCGCCGCGGCGCAAGCCTTTGGGCATGCCTTTCCCGTCCAAACCCTGGTCGGCGCCTTGCGGCGCGGCCATCTCCGGCCCGGACCACCGGCGTCCGGCAGCCCCGAAGGACCGCTCATGACCAACA
Source organism: Azospirillum sp. 11R-A (assembly GCF_049472615.1). NCBI lineage: Bacteria > Pseudomonadati > Pseudomonadota > Alphaproteobacteria > Rhodospirillales > Azospirillaceae > Azospirillum > Azospirillum sp. 11R-A. The sequence goes on from NZ_JBCEBL010000015.1 coordinate 99,043, forward strand.
CGGAAACCCAACGCCGGGACGGCCCGCTGGCCGGCGTGCGCGTTGTCGATCTCACCCACATGTTGGCCGGCCCCTACAGCACCTGGCTGCTCGGCGCGCTGGGCGCCGACGTCATCAAGATCGAGCGTCCGGGCAAGGGCGATTTCACCCGCGTCATCGCCCCCTTCAGCGACGACGAGAGCATTTACTTCATGAGCGTCAACCGCAACAAGCGGAGCCTTACGCTCAACTTGAAGGAGGAGAAGGGAAAGGAGATCTTCAGGCGCATCGTCGCCACCAGCGACGTGCTGGTGGAGAACAACCGGGCCGGCACGATGGACCGGCTGGGGCTGGGCTACGACGACCTGAAGCCGGTCAACCCGAAACTGGTTTACGCCTCGATCTCCGGCTTCGGGCAGGACGGCCCCTACCGCCACCGGCCCTGCTTCGACGTGGTGGCCCAGGCGATGTCCGGCATGATGAGCATCACCGGCGAGCCCGGCGGCCAGCCGGCCCGCGTCGGCGCCTCCATCGGCGACATCGGGTCGAGCCTGTTCGCCACCATCGGCATCCTGTCGGCCTTGCAGAAGCGGGCCGCCACCGGGGAGGGCAGCTTCATCGACGTGGCGATGCTGGATTGCCAGCTGGCGCTGATGGAGAACGCCATCGCCCGCTATCTGAATGCCGGCGACGTGCCGCGCGCGCTGGGCAGCCGCCATCCGCTGATCGCCCCCTTCCAGTCCTTCCCCACCGCCGACAAGCCCATCGCCGTCTGCGTCGACACCAACGAACAGTGGGAGCGGCTGGTCGGCGCCATGGGGCTGGAACATCTGCTCGCCGACCCGCGCTTCCTCACCGGCTCCCTGCGCAACGCGCACCATGCGGAGCTTGAGCCGCTGCTGATTCCGGTCTTCGCCGGACGCACCCGCGACGAGTGGCTGGAGCGGCTGGAGGCGGCGGACGTGCCGTCCAGCCCGATCAACAGCGTGGCCGACGCGCTGGTCGACCCGCAGGTGGTTCACCGCGGCATGGTGGTGGAGGTGCCGCCGAACTCCGGCAAGCGCTTCGCCGCCGTGCCGATCCACATGCAGGGCGCTCCCCTGGCGGCCGAGGCCCCGGCGCCGCGGCTGGGCGAGCACACCGACGCCATTCTGGCCGAGCTGGGCTTTGCCGCCGCCGACATCGAGGCGCTGCGCAGCGCCGCGGTGGTGTGAGGATGGGCGGGCGGGTGCCGAAGGAAATGGCCGGAAACGGGGCGCGTGCGGTGCTGGCGAAAATGCTTCATGATGGCATCGGATCCGCCCCGTTGCACACCGCTCCGCCTTATACCGCCCCAATGACCCAGCCCCGCATGGCGCGCCGCCTTCCTCCGCTCCTCGCGCTTCGCGCCTTCGACGTCTTCGCCCGGCTGGGCACCGTGCGCGCCGCCGCCGACGAACTGGCGGTGTCGCACACCGTGGTGTCCCGCCACATCCAGAACCTGGAGCAGTCCGTCGGCGTCAAGCTGGTGGCCAAGTCGGGGCGGGGCCTGTCCCTGACCCGCGAGGGCACCCGCTTCGCCGCCCAGATGCACCGCGCCTTCGATCTGATCGCCGACGCCAGCAACGAGCTGCGCAACGGCGGGATCGAGGCGGTGCACATCTGCTGCCTCGCCGGTCTGGCCTCGCGCCGCCTGCTCGGCCGGCTGCCGGACCTGGAGGCGGCGATGGACGGGCGCGAGGTGATCCTGCAACCGACCTCCGCCCGGCCCGATTTCAGCCGCGGCGAGGCCGATGTCGAGATCATGTATCTGGAGGACGGTGCCGCCACCGTCGCCGAGGGGCTGCGCGCCGAGATGTTCGCCAAGCCGCGCATCCTCGCCATCGCCAGCCCGGAGTTCAAGGCGCGCTATCCCGACGTGCGGACCGCCGCCGATCTGGTCGGGCTGCCGCTGATCCACGAGCAGTCCACCGGCATGTGGGAGGCGTGGCTGGAGGAGGCCGGCGTCGGCGACCTGCCGCGGCTGCGCGGTCCGCGCCTGTGGCAGGCCCATCTGACCATCGAGGCCGCCCGGCTCGGGCGCGGGGTGGCGCTGGTCAGCGACCTGCTGGTCATCGACAATCTCGCCAGCGGCGAACTGGTGGAGATGGTGCGCAGCGACGTCACCATCGGCGGCTATTACCTCATCGCCCCGGCGCAGAAATGGAACACGCCGGTCATCGCCGCGATCCGGCAATGGCTGCGCGACGTGTTCCCGCCGTCGGAGGCCCAGTCGACCTCCTGATAGCCCGATCTCCTGAATTTCACCATCCGGGGCGGCGCCGCCCGGCTCCCGGCCATCGCGGAACCCGACCATGTCCCACACCTTGCCCAACCACACCCTTTTCGACCATCTGCTGAACCCGGTCATCGATCAGTCCCGCCTTGCCATCGAGACGGCGGACGGCGGACGCCTCTCCTATGGCGCTCTGCGCGCCGCCACCGGCCGCATGGCGAACGCGCTGGCCGCCGCCGGTGTGCGTCCCGGCGACCGCGTCGCCGTGCAGGTCGAGAAGTCGGTCGAGGCGCTGGTGCTGTATCTCGCCTGCCTGCGGGCCGGGATGGTCTATCTGCCGCTGAACACTGCCTACACCCCGGCGGAGCTGAGCTATTTCGTCGGCGACGCCGAACCGGCCCTGGTGGTCTGCGACCCGGCGCGTCTCGACGCCATCACGGCGCTGGCCGGGGCCGTCGCGGTGCGCACGCTGGACGCGCGCGGGCAGGGCAGCCTGACCGAGGCGGCGGCCGGACAGCCGGAGGAGTTCGCCACCGTCGCGCGCGGGCCGGACGATCTGGCCGCCATCCTCTACACCTCGGGCACCACCGGGCGGTCGAAGGGGGCGATGCTGACGCAGGAGAACCTGCTGTCCAACGCGCGGGTGCTCCAGTCCGAATGGCGCTTCGGGCCGGACGACGTGCTGCTGCACGCCCTGCCGATCTTCCACACCCACGGGCTGTTCGTCGCCTGCAACCTCGTGCTGCTGTCCGGCGCCTCGATGGTCCTGCTGCCGCGCTTCGACCCGGCCGACGTGCTGGCCCGGCTGCCGGCCGCCACGGTGATGATGGGGGTGCCGACCTTCTACACCCGCCTGCTCGGCCAGGAGGGGTTGACGCCCGAAGCGTGCCGGACGATCCGGCTGTTCGTTTCCGGCTCCGCCCCGCTGCTGGCCGAGACCCACCGCGCCTGGGAGGAGCGCACCGGCCACCGCATCCTGGAGCGCTACGGCATGACCGAGACCGGCATGCTGACCTCCAACCCCTATGACGGCGACCGCGTGGCCGGCACCGTCGGCTTCCCGCTGCCGGGTGTCGGGCTGCGCATCGCCGACCCGGCAACCGGCGTGCCGCTGCCGGGCGACGCCATCGGCGCCATCGAGGTGCGCGGCCCCAACGTCTTCAAGGGCTACTGGCGCATGCCGGAGAAGACGGCGGCGGAGTTCCGGCCGGATGGTTTCTTCATCACCGGCGACCTCGGCCGTGTCGACGGGCGGGGCTATGTCCACATCGTCGGGCGCGGCAAGGACCTGATCATCAGCGGCGGCTTCAACGTCTATCCCAAGGAGGTCGAGGGCGAGATCGACGAGCTGCCCGGCGTGCTGGAAAGCGCCGTGATCGGCATTCCCCATCCCGATTTCGGCGAGGCCGTCGTCGCCGTCGTGGTTGCGGACGGCACCGCACCGGTCACCGAGGCCGCCATCGCCGCCGCCCTGAAGGACCGGCTTGCCCGCTACAAGCAGCCCAAGCGCGTGGTGGTGGTGGACGAGCTGCCGCGCAACAGCATGGGCAAGGTGCAGAAGGCGCAGCTTCGCGATACCCACGCAGGGGTGTTCGGATGAGCGGTCCCGCCCTGCCGCCGCTTCCCACCGAAATCCTGACCTCCGGACCGTTGCGGGTCGCGGAGGAGTGGATCGACCTCTACGGCCACATGAACATGGCGCGCTATGTCGCCCTGTTCGACGAGGTCGGCTATGTGCTCCAGGAGCGCTGGGGGCTGGGGGAAACCTACACCGGCGAGACCCGGAAGGGGCTGTTCGTGGTCGACGTCGCGGTCAGCTACAAGCGGGAGCTGATCGCCGGCACGCCGCTGACGCTGGCGCTGCGGCTGCTGGAGGCCGACGCCAAGCGTCTCGTCAGTCTGATGGAACTGCGCCGCGCCGACGACGGCACGCTGGCCGCGACGATGGAGCAGCTGTCCGTCCATGCCGACCTGACGACGCGGCGGGTCGTCCCGTTCGAACCGCCGGTGGCGGAGCGGTTGCGCGATCTGGCGGCTGTCCATGGCGCGCTGCCGTTGCCGGCCGGTCACCGGCGCCGGCTGACCTGCCGGGGCTGAGACCGGACTCCGGTATCGGCCGGAATTTTGCTGGCTATCAAAACAATACTGCCGCATGCAAGCTGTCCCGCATTGGGAACTCGTTGTCGGTGGACGCAGCATGGTCGGTCGTCTTGGCGTTTGGGCAGTGCGGACGGTGGCGGGCATGGTCCTGCTGCTGCCGGGTGCCGGGGCTTCCGGCCAGGATCTGCCGGGCGGGGCGGAGGCGATCACCGTCCTGACCTCCTTTCCCGCCGCCTTCTACGAGCCGGTGCGCGACGCGTTCGAGCAGGCCTATCCCGACCAACGCCTGCATGTGATTAACACCAAGACGACCGCGGCGATCACCCAGTTGCAGGATCGCGTGGCGAAGGACGTCGACATCTTCTGGGCCTCGGCCCCCGATGCCTTCGAGGTGCTGAAGGCCGCCAGGCTGCTGGCGCCGGTGGCGCCGCGTCCGACCGGTGCTCCGGCGACCGTCGGCAACCAGCCCATCGACGACCCCGACGGCCTCTATCTCGGCTTCGCGCTGTCGGGATACGGGCTGATCTGGGACCAGTCCTATCTGGACCGCCATGGCATCGCCGCCCCGCGCCGCTGGGAGGATCTGCGCCGGCCCGGCTATGCCCGGCATCTCGGCATCACCTCGCCGTCGCGCTCCGGCACCATGCATCTGATGGTGGAGACGGTTCTGCAACTCCATGGCTGGGAGCGCGGCTGGGCGACATGGCTGGAGATCGCCGGCAATCTGGCGACCGTGACGGCGCGCAGCTATGGCGTGGTGGAGGGCGTCGGCAAGGGGCGCTTCGGCATCGGGCTCGCCATCGATTTTCTGGGGCAGGGGACAAGGCAGGAGTCCGGGCCGCGCGAGGGCGGGGGATTGGGGGGCACCACACCGGACAGCGGCGGCCTGCGGTTCGCCTATCCGGCCGACGGCGTGTTCCTGCCGGCCAGCGTGGCGATCCTGCGCACCGCCCCCAATCCGGCGGGAGCGAACCTGTTCATCGATTTCCTGCTGTCGCCGGCCGGGCAGGCCCTGATGCTGCGTCCCGACATCGGGCGCCTGCCGGTGCGCCCTGACGCCTACGCCGCGGCACCCGCCGGCTATCCGCTCCCGTACGCGCGGGAGACCGGCGACGACCTCTTCCTCTTCGACCGCGCCCTGTCCGGCCGCCGCTATGAGCTGGTCAATCTGCTGTTCGACGAGTTGATCACGTTCCGCGTGAAGACGCTCAACCGTGTCTGGCACCTGATCCATCAGGGCGAGAGCCGTCTCGCGGCCACGCCCGATCCGACCGCGCGCGACCTGCTGCGCACCGCCCGCGAGGCGGCGACGGCGGTCCCGGTCGACGCCGCCCAGGCCATCGACCCGGCCTTCTCCACCGCCCTGCGCCGGCCGGCGCGCGGCATGCCGGTGTCCGCCCGGCAGGGCGAGCTGGAGGAGGAATGGCGCGCCTTCTCGCAAGCCCGGCTGGAAACGGCACTGTCGGCGGCCGAACGCGCGCTGGTGATCCTGCGCGCCGCGGCCGGCGAAGGGGTCTGGCCGTGAGCGCGCTGGCGACGCCCTCTCCCGGTGGCCTGTCGGCCCGGCCGGGCGACGGTGCGGGCAGGCCGCGCTTCGGCATCCGGGCCCGGCTGTTCCTGGCCTTCGTCGCGGTGGCCACCTTGTCGGTGGTGGCCTGCGCGCTCGGCTGGCTGTCCTACGACCGGCTGGGCGGCACGCTGGACGAGTTCGCCGAAAGCCACCTGCCGGCCCTGGGCGTCGCTGCCAAGCTGGCGGAGGAGGGCGGCGCCATCATCGCCACCGCCCCCATCCTGGCCGGCAGCCGGACCGAGGACGAGATGGACGCGATCCGCGACGCGCTCGGCCGCCGCCTGACCACCCTGAGGGCGCTGACCGACGCCATCGAGGGCGGCGTTCCCGGCCTGCGCCCGGTGGTGGACTCGCTGGGCCGCAATCTGGCGGCGCTGGACGGCACGGTGCGCCAGCGGCTGGCGCTCGCCCGCCGGAACCAGGAGGCCATCGAACGGCTGCGCTGGCTGCATGCCGATTTCCTCGACGAGATCGATCCGCTGGTCGCCGACGCCCGCTTCAACATCCAGAGCGCGCTCGCCTCGGTGGAGAGCGGGAGGCCGTCGGCCGATGCCGTCCGCATCCTGCGCGAGGAGAACCGGCGCAGCGAGGCGCTGTTGCAGATCGGCGCCAACGGAAACCTCGCGGTCGGGCTGGTCGCGCGGGCGGCGACGCTCGCCACGGCGGAGCTGCTCGACGACAATGCCGGCTTCCTGGACGAGACCGCCGACCGGCTGCAACGCGACCTGACGGCGCTGGCCGGCTGGGCGGACGGCGTCTCGCTGCGGCAGCTGGTCGGCCAGCTTCTCGACCTCGCGCGCGGGGCCGACGGCAGCGTGCCGGCGCTGCGCCGGGAAGAGCTGGAGACGGCGGCGCGCGGACAGGCCCTGCTGGCGGAGAACCGCGACATCGTCGCCCGGCTGAACGGGCTGATCGCCCGGCAGGTCCAGGCGGTGGAGCGGGATTCCCGCGCCGCCGCCGCGCGCTCCGCCGGGGCGGTGGCGTTCGGCCGCTCCGCCCTGCTGGCGAGTGCGCTGGTCAGCCTGCTGGTGGCGGTGCTGGTGGCCTGGCTCTACGTCAACCGCAACCTGATCTCCCGCCTGACCCGGCTGGGCGATGCCGCCCGCGCCATCGCCGCCGGCGACCTCAAGGCCGACATTCCGCTCGGCGGCGGCGACGAGCTGTCGGACATGGCGGCGGCGCTGCTGGTCTTCCGCGACACCGCCATCGCGGTGGAGGAGGCCAACGCCCAGGCGATCATCGACAATGCCCAGGCCGGGCTGGCGATCACCGACGCGCAGGGCGTGATCGAGTTCGTCAACCCGCTCGCCGCCGCGCTGATCGCGCCGCCGCCCGGCGGCCAGGAAGGAGAGGCAGGGGAGGCCGGGCGCCTTGCCGACCGCCTGGATGCGGAGGCCGCCGCCCGCCTCGCGGCCTTCTTCGCGCAGGCGCCCTTCGCTCAAGTACCCGACGGTGCCGACGGTCCGGCGCCCACCCTGTCGATCCTGGCGACCGGGCGCCGCCCGGACGGCGGCGCGGTTCCGGTGCAGGTCGGCGTCCGTCCCTTCTGGCGGCGCCAGCGGCAACGCTTCATCGTCACCCTCACCGACATGACCGAGCGGCTGGAGGCCCAGCATGTGCTGGAGCGCACGGTGCAGGAGCGCACCACCGACCTGCGCGCCACCAACGACCGGCTGGAGCGCGCCATCGCCGAACACCAGCGCACCGAACGCGAGCTGCGCGAGGCGCAGGCGGAGCTGGTGCAGGCCGGCAAGCTGGCGGCGCTCGGCCAGCTCGCCGCCGGGGTCGGGCACGAGCTGAACCAGCCGCTGGCCGCCATCCGGTCCTACGCTCACAACGGGCGCAAGCTGATCGGGCTGGGCCGGGTCGAGGAGGCCGAGGGCAATCTCGGCAAGATCGCCGACCTGACCGCCCGCATGGCGAACATCACCAACCATCTGAAGCGCTTCGCCCGCCGTCCCGACAGCCGGCTGGGCGCGGTGGAGCTGGCGCCGGTGATCCAGGGCGCCCTGTCGCTGTTCGGCAACCGCCTGCGCGAGGAGGCGGTCGCGGTCGAGCTGGCGCTGCCGGACGCCGGTCCCGCCTCCGGCATGCCCTTGCGGGTCCGCGCCGAGGAGGTGCGGCTGGAGCAGGTGCTGGTCAATCTGCTGAGCAACGCGCTGGACGCCGTGGCCGGCGCGCCGGTCCGCCGCATCCTGATCCGCGCCGAGGTTGTGGAGGAGGGCGATGAGGGTGGTGCCGTCCGCATCGAGGTGCGCGACAGCGGGTCCGGCATCGCCGCCGATCCGGTCGCCCAGATCTTCGATCCCTTCTTCACCACCAAGCCGGTGGGGACGGGGCTGGGTCTCGGCCTGTCGATCTCCTACAACATCGTCCGCGACTTCGGCGGCGTGCTGTCGGTGGCCGAGAGCGGCCCCGATGGAACGGCCTTCGTCCTCACATTGACCCGTGCGTGAAAGCCTCTGCCATGACCGTCCTGCTGATCGACGACGATCCGGAAGTGCTCGATTCCAGCCGCCAGACGCTGGAGCTGGAGGGCTTCGCCGTCGAGGCGGTGACGGAGCCGGAGGCCGGGCTGGCCCGGCTCGGCGCCTCCTGGCCCGGCGTGGTGGTGACCGACGTGCGCATGCCGGGGATGGACGGCTTCGCCCTGCTGGAGCGGGTGCGCGCCGCGGATGCCGAGGTGCCGGTGGTGCTGGTCACCGGCCATGGCGACATCGCCATGGCGATGCGCGCGGTCCGCGAGGGCGCCTACGACTTCATCGAGAAGCCGGCCGAGCCCGACCATCTGGTCGAGGTGGTGCGGCGCGCGCTCGCCCATCGCGGGCTGGTGCTGGAGAACCGCCGCCTGCGGGCGCAGCTGGCGGAAGGCGGGCCGAAGGGGCGGATCATCGGCCGTTCGCCGGTCATCGAACATCTGCGGGCCGCCGTGGCGAACCTCGCCGACGCCGAGGTCGACGTGCTGCTGTTCGGCGAGACTGGGACGGGGAAGGAGCTGGTCGCCCGCAGCCTGCACGAGGGCGGCCGGCGGCGCGCCGGCAATTTCGTGGCGCTGAACTGCGGCGCCATGCCCGACACCATCATCGAGAGCGAATTGTTCGGCCACGAGCCGGGCGCCTTCACCGGGGCGCAGGCGCGGCGCATCGGCAAGCTGGAATATGCGGCGGGCGGCACCCTGTTCCTCGACGAGATCGAGAGCATGCCGATGCATCTCCAGGTCAAGCTGCTGCGCGTGTTGCAGGAGCGGGCCATCGAGCGGATCGGCGGCAACCGGACGATCCCGCTGGATCTGCGGGTGGTGGCGGCGACCAAGGTGGATTTGCTGCGGCTGGCGGCGGAGGGGAAGTTCCGCGAGGATCTCTATTACCGCCTGAACGTCGTCACCGTGCCGCTGCCGCCCCTGCGCGAACGGCGCGGCGACGTGGCGCTGCTGTTCCGCCATTTCCTCGACGCGGCCCTGGCGCGGTCGCGCCGGACGCCGCCGCCGCTCGACCCCGCCCTGCTGGCGCGCCTCGCCGCCCATGGCTGGCCCGGCAATGTCCGCGAGCTGCGCAACGTCGCCGAGCGGGTGGCGCTCGGGCTGGGTGACGGGCTGGCACCGGTCGGCGTCACCGCCGGCACTGCCGGCATGGCCGGATCGGCGGAGATCGAGCCGTTGGCCGACCGGCTCGACCGCGTCGAGAAGCAGCTGATCGAGGACGCGCTGGCTCGCTGCGGCGGCCGGGTCGGCGAGACGGCGGAGCAGCTGGGCATCACCCGCAAGACCCTCTACCTGAAGATGCGCCACCACGGCCTGAGCCGGGACGATTTCGCGGAGGAGTGAAAAACGGGGGGCGGGGATGTTCCCCGCATTACCCAGGCAAGCCGGGCGATGTTCCCGTCCTGACCCATCGATGCCGTGCAAAGCCAGAGCGTGCAAGGGCTGACCGTCTGGCACGCCGATTGCTGAATAGGCGAGCATAAGACATCAAGGGAGGGACAACACCCATGCTTCGCACCTCGCTCAACCTGCGCAACGCCGCCGCCGCCCTGGCCGTCCTGCTGCTGTCCGGCACCGCCGCCTTCGCGCAGGATGCCAGCGGCAAGCTCGTCATCGTCACCTCCTTCCCGAAGGACATGACGACCGCCTTCCAGCAGGCCTACCAGAAGGCCAATCCCAAGGTCACGGTCGAGATCCTGAACCGCAACACCAACGCGGGCGTGAAGTATCTCCAGGAAACCGCGTCCAACAACGGCGTCGACCTGTTCTGGGCGTCGGCCCCCGACGCCTTCGAGGTGCTGAAGGGAGCCGGGCTGCTCCAGCCCTACAAGCCCAAGGTGGAGGGCATTCCCGAGAAGGTCGGCGCCTATCCGGTCAACGATCCCGAGGGGATGTATGCCGGCTTCGCCGCGTCCGGCTACGGCATCATGTGGAACAGCCGCTACATGAAGGCCAACGACCTGCCGATCCCCAAGGAATGGGCCGACCTGACCAAGCCGGCCTATTACGACCATGTCGCGATCTCCGCCCCGTCGCGCTCCGGCACGACGCACCTGACCATCGAGACGATCCTCCAGGGCGAGGGCTGGGAAAAGGGCTGGCGCACCAACAAGGAGATGGCCGGCAACTACCGCACCATCACCGAGCGCAGCTTCGGCGTGCCGGACGGGGTGAATTCCGGCGCCTTCGGCGTCGGCATCGTCATCGACTTCTTCGCGCTGTCGTCGCAGGCCTCGGGCTTCCCGGTCGAGTTCGTCTATCCGACCGTCACCACCATCGTCCCGGCCAATGTCGGCGTCGTGAAGAACGCCCCCAACAAGGCAGCCGCCGAGGGCTTCGTCGATTTCCTGCTGTCGCCCAAGGGGCAGGAGGTCCTGCTGGAGCCGGCGATCCGCCGCCTGCCGGTCAACCCGGTCACCTACGAGAAGGCTCCCGCCGGCTATCCCAACCCGTTCAAGGACAAGTCGCTGGGCGCGCAGGTGAACTTCGACGTCAACGTCTCGCAGGCCCGCTACAATGTGGTGGACGCGCTGTTCGACCAGCTCATCACCTTCCAGCTCGACGACCTCAAGGCGGCGACGCAGGCCATCCACAAGGCCGAGGCGGCGCTCGCCAAGAAGCCGAACGACAGGGCCAAGGCCCTGCTGGCCGAGGCGCGCGACCTCGTCGCCGCCATGCCGGTGACGGCGGAGCAGGCCGCCGACCCGCAGCTGGCCGGCGCCTTCACGGTGGAGCGCAAGTCGGCCAAGGACGCAGTGCCGGAGCGCCAGGCGCAGGTCGAGCAGAAGTGGGCCGCCTTCGCCAAGGAGAACTACGCCAGCGCCCGCAAGAAGGCCGACGAGGCGGCTGCCCTGGCGCGCTGACGCGCTGGCGCGCCGTGCATGGGGGACGCGCCGGTCGCGTCCCCTCCTTCCTCCCCAGTTCACGGGCCTTTCCATGACGTCACTTGCGCTCACGCGCGACCGCATCGCGCGCGTGCGGCCGGGGCCGGCGCTGGCCGCGCTGCTGATCGCCGCATTCCTGCTGCTGTTCCTGGTCGTTCCGGTGGTCCAGGTCATCTTTGTCGCCTTTCAGGACAAGACGACCGGCGCCTTCACCCTGGTGAACTTCGCCGACTTCTTCCAGAATGACCTGTTCATGCGGTCGTTCGGCAACTCCTTCTACGTCTCGGCGATGTCGGTGGTGGTGGCGAGCCTGCTGGCGCTGCCGCTGGCCTACCTGACCACGCGCTTCGAGTTCCGCGGCTCGGTGCTGATCCAGAGCCTGGGCATCATCCCGCTGATCATGCCGCCCTTCATCGGCGCGGTGGCGATGCAGCTGCTGTTCGGGCGCAACGGCTCGGTTAATTTGCTGCTGCGCGACCATTTCGGCTTTTCGATCCCCTTCATGGAGGGGCTGAACGGCGTCATCTTCGTCCAGAGCATCCATTATTTCCCCTTCATCCTGATCAATCTGTCGGCCAGCCTGAAGAACATCGACCGGGCGATGGAGGAATCGGCGCAGAATCTCGGCTGCCACGGCTTCCGCCTGTTCCGCCGCATCGTCTTCCCGCTGGCGATGCCGGGCTACGTCGCCGGCGCCTCGCTGGTCTTCATCAAGGTGTTCGACGATCTCGGCACGCCGCTGCTGCTGAACGTCAACGACATGCTGGCGCCGCAGGCCTACCTGCGCATCTCCTCCATCGGCATCGCCGACCCGATGGGCTACGTCATCTCCGTCGTGCTGATCGCCTGCTCGCTGCTGGCGCTCTGGGTGTCGGCGCTGGCGATGCGCGGCAAGGACTACGCCACGGTGCAGCGCGGCGGCGGCGGTCTGGCGAAGCGGCGCCTGAAGCCGCTGGAGATGGTGGCGGCCTACGGCATCGTGCTGCTGATCCTGGTGCTGGTGCTGGCGCCGCATGTCGGGCTGGGGCTCCTGTCCTTCGCCACCATCTGGTCCTTCAGCCCGCTGCCCGATGCCTTCACGCTGAAGCACTACCACACCGTCTTCTCCGAGAGCGGGCAGTACATCACCAACACGCTGCTCTACGCCTCGCTGGCGGCACTGCTCGACGTGGTGATCGGCACCGCCATCGCCTATCTGGTCCTGCGCACCAAGCTGCCGGGCCGGCAATGGCTGGACTACATCGCGATGGCGGCGCTGGCGGTGCCGGGCGTCGTGCTGGGCATCGGCTATCTGCGCAGCTTCTACGGCGTGCCGATGCCCTTCACCGGCCAGCCGCTGTCGAACTTCTGGCTGATCCTGGTCTTCGCGCTGGCGATCCGCCGCCTGCCCTACGCGCTGCGCGCCTGCACCGCCGCCTTGCAGCAGGTCAGCTCCTCGCTGGAGGAGGCGGCCGAGAATCTCGGCGCCACCAAGCTGCGCACCGTCGGGCGCATCGTCGTGCCGCTGATGTCCGGCGGCATCCTGGCCGGCTTCGTCACCAGCTTCGCCACCGCGGCGGTCGAGCTGTCGGCAACCATCATGCTGGTGCATTCGCAGAGCGACGCGCCGCTGGCCTACGGCCTCTACGTCTACATGCAGTCGGCGGCCGGGCGCGGTCCGGGGGCGGCGCTGGGCATCTTCGCCGTCATCATCGTCGGGCTTGGCACCTACCTGTCGCACGTCGTCATCGAGCGCGGCCGCCGCGACCGCGGCCAGGACCACTGAGGGAAACCATCGTCATGAACCACCAGTTTTCCCCGGCAGCGCTCGCCGCGCAGATCGAGAGCGTCGGCGTCGACATCGAGGGCGTCAACCTGTCCTACGGCAGCAACCATGTGCTGAAGGATGTGAACCTCGCGATCAAGCCCGGCGAGTTCTTCGCCTTCCTCGGCCCCTCGGGCTGCGGCAAGACCACGCTGCTGCGGCTGATCGCCGGCTTCAACACCGCCCAGCGCGGCGAGGTCCGCATCGGCGGGCGCGACATCTCCACCCTGCCGCCGCACCGGCGCGACGTCGGCATGGTGTTCCAGAGCTACGCCCTGTGGCCGCACATGACCGTGCGCCGCAACGTCGCCTTCGGGCTGGAGGAGCGCCGCGTCCCCCGCGCCGAGATCGAGCGGCGGGTGGATGCCGCGCTGGAACTGGTCGGGCTGAAGCATCTGGCCGACCGCCGCCCCTCGCAGCTGTCGGGCGGCCAGCAGCAGCGCGTCGCACTGGCGCGCACCGTGGTGATCGAGCCGAAGATCCTGCTGCTCGACGAGCCGCTGTCGAACCTCGACGCCAAGCTGCGCGTGCAGATGCGCCAGGAGCTGCTGAGCCTCCAGCGCAAGCTCGGCCTGACCACCATTTTCGTCACCCACGACCAGGAGGAGGCCAACACCATCTGCGACCGCATCGCGGTGATGGAGGATGGGCGGGTGCAGCAGGTCGGCACCCCGCAGGATCTCTACGACCATCCGGCCAACCTGTTCGTCGCCGGCTTCCTCGGCACCGCCAACGTGCTGGACGGCACGGTGCGGGACGACGGGGCCGGGAGCCGCGCCTTCGTCGGCACCGGCTTCACCCCGGTGGCACTGCCGGCGGTGGATGCCGGAACCGGGGGCAAGCTGATGTTCCGGCCGCAGAACCTCGCCATCCGTGCCGACGGCCAGCCGCCGGTGCCCGGACATGCCCGGCTGACCGGCACCGTCCGCCACCGCGAGTTCCTTGGCGCGTCGATCCGCTATGCGGTGGATGTCGGCGGGCAGCTGGTTCAGGTGGACGCGCCGCATCAGGCGGGCGATGCTCTGCTCCCCCCGGATGCCCCGATCATCCTCGACCTCGCGGCCGACAAGGCCCGCTTCCTTCGCCAGTAAGGTGCCGCAATCGTGACCGATACCGCCGACAGCCTCAACCGTCCCGCCATCCGCGCCGTCGCCTTCGACCTCGACGGCACGCTGGTGGACAGCGTGGCCGACCTGATGCATGCCTCCAACGCCCTGCTCGCCGAGCTGGGACGCCCGCCGGTCGATCTGGCGGCGGTGCGCTCATTCGTCGGCGACGGAGCGCCCAAGCTGGTGGAGCGCGTGCTGGCCGCCACCGGCGGGGTTCCGGCTGCGGACGAGGCCGCCCGCTGTCTCGAACGCTTCCTGGCGATCTACGGGGCCGACCCCAGCGCCCACAGCACGCTCTACCCCGGCGTCGCCGAAACGCTGGGCCGGCTGGCGGAGGCCGGGCTGCGGCTCGGCGTCTGCACCAACAAGCCGATGGCGGCCACCCTGCGGCTGCTCGACGATCTGGGCATCGCCGGCCGCTTCGCCGCGGTGGTCGGCGGCGACAGCTACCCGTCCCGCAAGCCGTCGCCGGAACCGGTGCTGGGGCTGCTGGAGCGGCTGGGTGTCGCACCGGCGCAAACCGTCTTCGTCGGCGACAACGAGCATGACGTGGCCGCCGCCCGCGCCGCCGGGGTGGCGCAGGTGCTGGTGGTTCCCTACGGCTATGCCCGCGTCCCGCTCGACGGCCTGCCGCATGACGGCATCCTCGACGGCTTCGCCGATCTGGCGGAGCGGCTGTCATGCTGAGGTCGGTGATCTTCTGCCGGCATGGCGAGACCGAGAGCAATCTCGGCGGCTGGCTCGCCGGCTCGAAGGACGTGGCGCTGACCGGGCGGGGCCGGGCGCAGGCGCGGGAGGCCGCCGCTGGCCTGCTCGCAGGGGGACAGTCAGTGACTGCGGTCCACAGCAGCCCGCAGCGCCGGGCGCTGGAGACGGCGGGCATCCTGGCGGAGGCGCTGGGCGTTCCGGTGATCCCGGTGGCCGGGCTGGAGGAACGGCGCTGGGGCGATCTCGAAGGCGGGGCCATCCCGGCCGACCTGCTGCGGGAGGAGGTGCCGAACGGCGAAAGCCTGACCGGCTTCCGCGCCCGCGTCACCGCGGCGCTCGACGGGCTGCCGGTGCCCGGCGATGGCGGGCCGCTGCTGATCGTCGCCCATGCCGGCACCTGGCCGGTGCTCTGCCGCTGGATGGGTGTCGAGTCCGACCTGCTGTGGCCGCCCAATGCGTCGCCCGTCACCCTGACGCGGGAGGGGGTGGCGGCCCTGTGAGCGGCCCCGTGAGCGGAGGCCGCGCAAAACAGGAGTCGCCAAACAATCCGGCCTTGTCATAGTATGGACGGACATATCTGTCCGACGTCACGCCAGGGGGCCGCAGCTGGGTTTCAGCAGGGGTCCCGACGTGATGGAGCGGGCCGGAGCAATGGCGCTCCAATCAGGGCCGACCGCCCTGATTGGAGCTTTTTTTGTTCTATTTTCAACCGGATCGCCACCGGTTGGCCGTTGGCTGGTTTGGGCGGCGGGTTTTTGCGCGGATTACGGCTGCGAGCGTGACGAAGAGGTGGATGCAGATGGATTGTACCCCCAAGAGCGGTGAACCGTGGAGAGTCGGCGTGCTGTTCTCGCAGACCGGGGTCACGGCGGGAATCGAACGCACCCAGCTCCAGGGCACGCTGATGGCGATCGAGGAGATCAATGCCGGTGGCGGGGTCAACGGCCGGGAGATCCTGCCGGTCGTCGAGGATCCACGGTCCGATCCGGCGCTGTTCGCGGCGCTCGCCGAGCGGCTGATGACCGAGGAGCGGGTCAGCGTCCTGTTCGGCTGCTACATGTCGAGCACGCGCAAGGCGATCCTGCCGGTGGTGGAGCGGCGCAACGGGCTGCTGCTCTATTCGACCCTCTATGAGGGCTTCGAATGCTCGCGCAACGTTATCTACACCGGCGCCGCCCCCAACCAGAACGGCCGGCAGCTGGCCGACTATCTGACGCGGGAATATGGCAGCCGCGTCTACATGGTGGGGTCGGACTACATCTATCCCTATGAATCCAGCCGGATCATGCGGGAGCTGGTGCTCCAGCGGTCGGGCAAGATCCTCGCCGAGAAATACCTGCCGCTGAATGCGACGCAGAAGGCGTTCGCCCCGGTCATCCGCGACATCCGGCGCAAGCAGCCGGACTTCATCTTCTCCACCGTGGTCGGCGCCGCCACCGCCCATCTCTACCACGCCTATGCCGAGGCCGGGTTCGATCCGGCGCGGATGCCGATTGCCAGCCTGACCACCAGCGAGGCGGAAATCAGCGACATCGGCGTCGCCGCCTCGCGCGGGCATGTCACCGCCGCCCCCTATTTCGATTCCATCGACAGCGAGGCGAACCGCCGGTTCGTCGCCCGCTACCGCGAGCGGTTCGGGGAGCAGGAGCGGACCAACGCGTCGTGCGAGGCCGCCTATTTCCAGGTCCATCTGTTCGCCCAGGCCCTGCGCATCGCCAACTGCATGGACACCGACCGGCTGCGCGACGCCATCTTCGGGCAGGAGTTCGATGCGCCCCAGGGGCGGGTGCGGATCGATCCCGACAACAACCACACCTACCTGTGGCCGCGCGTCGGCCGGGTCGATGCGGATGGCCGGTTCGAGATCGTCGCGGACTCGCCGGTGGCGGTGAAGCCCGATCCGTATCTGGTCGATCACAATGCTGCCGACGAGGCGGACATCCGCTGGCGGCGGCAGGCCGCGGTCTGACTGCAAACGGGGCGAACGCCGCATGTCGATCAACCTGCTCCGCGACATCCGCTCCTTTCGCGTGGTGGTCATCCACCCGCAGGACGCCGAGGCGGAGGAGCTGCTGCGCCAGCTCCACCGCATCGGCTGCCAGGCCCGGTCCGAATGGCCGCCGCCCAAGGACCGCCCCAGCGGCGTCGATCTGATCTTTCTCGACATGACCCAACTGCTGTCGGGACAGGGACGGCTGTCCTGGTCCACCGCCGACGACGGGCCGCCCATCGTCGCCGTGCTCGACTATGAGAGCCCGACCGTGCTGAAGGCCCTGGTCGATTACGGGGTGCGCGGCTTCGTCAGCAAGCCGATCCGCGCCTTCGGCCTGCTGACCACCATGTTCATGGCCCACCGCGCCGCGGAGGGCGAGCGCGGCATGCGCAAGCGCCTGCATAAGGTCGAGCAGCGGCTGGACGGCATCAAGAAGGTGAGCAAGGCCAAGGCGATCCTGATCGAGCAGCGGCGGATCACCGAGGAGGAGGCCTACCGCTTCATCCGCGAACGCGCCATGGCCCGGCGGACGACCATCGAGGCGGTCGCCGCCGCCATCATCGACGCCAGCGAAATGCTGATGGCGGAAAATCCGACTCGCTGAGCATTTTTGTTATTGACGGTAAGGCGGCGCACTGTGCATCTTACTGAGCAACCGAAGCAAATCGCCCGCGTCCGCCAATGATGTCGGATCGACGGGCAGGCGATGAAGCCCCTGAAGGTGTGACAGCCTTGCCGGGGCTTTTTTTGTGTTCGAACCTGACGTACCGACGCGCACTCCGGCACCACAGATGCGAGGGACGCCGATGGATGGGTTTGTGCAGGGATAGATCCGACCGTTCGATGCTTATGGTCCGACGCGGCTAGTCCATTGCCGCGCAGCGGATCATTTTATCCGGCGCCCGATCCATTCAGGGCCGGCCGAATCGATATTGTATAATCGACGCCACCATTCGTTGAATATTTTAAAATCAGCTCACACGACTTGAGACCGCACCAGGCACACCCCCGCCGATGACGCCGGGAGTTCGTGCCGAGGCAATGAAGCCCCAGCAGGCCGCCGGCCTGGGTGGGGCTTTTTTTGTGCGCTCTCCTGTCCGTGCCGAAGAACTGCAAAGAACAGGCAAACGAGGAGGAAACACGTCATGACCTTCACACGGCGTAATTTTCTGAAATCGACGGCTGTCGCCGGGGTGGCCGGATCGGTCGGCTTCCCGCACATCTGGATCAAGGACAGCGGCGCCGCCTGGGCCGCCAGCGGCGAGATCAAGGTCGGCGTCCTCTTCTCGCTGACCGGCACCACCGCGGTCGTCGAGAAGTCGATGCACAACGCCACCCTGATGGCCATCGACGAGATCAACGCCGCCGGCGGCATCAACGGGATGAAGCTGACCGCCGTTGTCGAGGATCCGGCCTCCGACCCCGCCACCTTCGCCGACAAGGCCAACAAGCTGGTGCTGAACGACAAATGCGTCAGCGTCTTCGGCTCCTACACCTCCGCCTCGCGCAAGGCGGTGCTGCCGGTCTTCGAGAAGCGCAAGAACCTCTACTGGTATCCGACGCTCTATGAAGGCCGCGAGTGCTCGAAGAACGTCATGTACACCGGGGCGGTGCCCAACCAGCAGCAGAAGGACTTCATCCCCTGGCTGGTAAAGACGTTCGGCAAGAAATTCTATCTGATCGGCTCCAACTACATCTATCCCAAGGAAGAGAACAACGTCTGCAAGATCCTGCTGAAGGAGCTGGGCGGCGAGGTGGTCGGCGAGGAGTATGTGCCGCTCGGCCATTCGGAGTTCGGCTCGGTGCTGAACAAGTTCCGCGAGACCAAGCCGGACGTGATCTTCTCCACCGTGGTCGGCGACAGCGTGATCGCGCTGCACAAGCAGTACAAGGCGGCCGGGTTCAGCCCGGACAGGATGCCGATGGCCAGCCTGACCACGTCGGAGGTCGAGATCGCGGCGATGGGCGGCGAGTATGCCGCCGGCCATTTCACCTCCGCCCCGTACTTCATGGGCCACCAGTCCAAGGAGAACGAGGTCTTCGTCGAGAATTACCGGAAGCGCTTCGGCAAGGAGTCGGTGACGCACTTCGTGTCGGAGGCGGCCTATTTCCAGATGCACCTGTTCCGCAAGGCGGTGGAGGCCATCGGCAAGGGCGACATCAGCCCCATCGCCGTCCGCGACGCCACCGCGGGGCTGGAGATCATGGCGCCGCAGGGCAAGGTGAAGGTCGATGGCGACAATCTGCACTGCTACCTGTGGCCGAAGATCGGCCAGGCCCAGGCCGACGGCCAGTTCAAGGTCATCCAGCAATCGTCGGATTGGGTGAAGCCGGAACCCTACTGGGCCTATCCGGGCCAGAGCTGCACCAAGGACGGCCTGAAGGGTGCGTGAGCAATGAACGGGCAGGGGAGGGCGTCGCCCGACGCTCTCCCCGTCGGAGGGGCTTATGGATATTTTCTTCGGTCAACTCTTCACCGGGCTCAGCATCGCGTCGATCCTGCTGCTGGTGGCGCTCGGGCTTGCGATCATCTACGGCGCGATGGGCGTCATCAACCTCGCCCATGGCGAGTTCGTCATGCTGGGCGCCTACGGCACCTGGTTCCTCCAGTCGCAGTTCGGCCTGCCGCTGATCCCCTGCCTGCTGCTGGTGTTCTTCATGGTGGCGGCGGCCGGCTGGGTGGTCGAGAGCACGGTGGTCCGCTTCCTCTACCACCGGCCGCTCGACACCATCCTGGCTACCTGGGGCATCGGCATCATGCTGCAACAGGCGGTGCGCCTGTCCGCCGGGGCCGAACTGCGCTATGTCCAGACGCCGGAATTCCTGTCCGGCAGCATCGACATCGCCGGGGTCGGCATCCCCAGCTACCGCCTGTTCATCCTGGCGTTGACCGCCGCCCTGCTGGCGCTGACCTGGTTCGTCATCCAGCGGACCGAGTTCGGCATGAAGCTGCGCGCCGTCACCCAGAACCGCGAGATGGCCAGCTGCTACGGCATCAACAGCGCCAGGATCTACAGCCTGACCTTCGCCTTCGGTTCCGGCCTCGCCGGGCTGGCCGGCGCGCTGGTGGCGCCGATCAAGAGCGTGGCGCCGGACATGGGCACCAACTTCGTGGTCGACGCCTTCATGGTGGTGGTGGTCGGCGGCGTCGGCAGCCTGATCGGCACGGTGGTCAGTTCCGGCCTGCTCGGCAGCGGCACCGCCGGCATCGCCTTCCTGCTGAACGACACGCTGGCCAAGGCGCTGGTCTTCCTGGCGGTGGTGGTCCTGGTCCGCTTCCGTCCGCAGGGACTGTTCGTCGATCAGCGGCGCCGGTGAGGGGGGCCAAGCCGATGACCAGCCTCCAGTTTCCCGACGACCAGCCGGCCAGCCTCGGCCAAGCGAATCTCAGCCAAGCGAACCTCGGCCAACCCGATCCTCAAAGCCGGGCCGGTTCCCCGGTCGGTCCCGTCGCCCGGAGCCCGCTCATGTCAAAATCGACCCTGTCGCGCAGCAAGCCCTACGCCCAGCTCGCCGCCTATCTGCTGTTCTGCGCCGTCATCCTGGCGGTTCCCAGCTTCGTCACCGATGCCTTCCTTTTGAACAAATTCGCCCGCTATCTGGCGCTCGGCCTCGCCGCCGCCGCGCTGGCGCTCAGCTGGGGCTATGCCGGCATCCTCAATCTGGGGCAGGGGGTCAGCTTCGGCATCGGCGCCTATGCCATCGCCATGCATCTGAAGCTGAAGACCAGCCCGGTCCACACCGGGTCGGCCGGGCTGCCGGACTTCATGGTGTGGAACAACCTCGACCACCTGCCCTGGTTCTGGCAGCCCTTCCATTCCAGCCTGTTCGCGGTGGCGGCCGGCATCCTGGCCCCGGTGGTGGTGGCGCTGCTGCTGGGATCCTTCATGTTCCGGGCGCGGATCGCCGGTGTCTATGTCGCCATCATCACGCTCGCCATGCTGGCGGTGGTCAACTTGCTGTTCATCGACCAGCAGGCCTACACCGGCGGCTTCAACGGCATCACCGATCTGGCGTGGCTGGAGGCCGGCAGCGTCACCTTCGACCCCTACAGCCCAGCCTTCTACTATCTGTCCGCCGGGGCGCTGTCGCTGTGCCTGCTGCTCGGCCTCGCCTTCACCCGCAGCAAGGCCGGGCTGATCCTCCAGGCCATCCGCAACGACGCCGACCGGGTGCGCTTCTTCGGCTACGACGTCGCCGCCTACCAGTCGCTCGCCTTCGCGGTGTCGGCCGGCATGGCCGGGCTGGCCGGCATGCTCTACGCCATGGTGCTGGAGTTCGCCTCGCCCACCTTCATGGGGGTGCCGCTCAGCCTGTCGATGGTGATCTGGGCGGCGGTCGGCGGACGCGGCTCGCTCCTGGGGGCCGCCATCGGCGCCATCCTGGTCAACTTCATGCAGGGCAGCCTGTCCGAGAGCTTCCTCGACACCTGGCAGCTGATCCTCGGCGGCATGTTCATCCTGGTCGTGGTCTTCCTGCCCAACGGCCTGTCGAGCCTGATCGGCATCCTGGCCGACCGCCTGAGCCGACCGGCCGGTCCCAAGGCGGACGCCGCCCTTACCGATGCCCTTTCCGAGGCGCCGCATGCCGGCCGCACGCCGAGCTGAAGGAGACGATCCCCATGGCCTATCTCGAACTCCACGGGCTGGAAGTCAGCTTCGACGGCTTCAAGGCGGTCAACGGCCTGGATCTGGCGGTCGAGCGCGGCGAGCTGCGCTGTCTCTTGGGCGCCAACGGGGCCGGCAAGTCCACCACCCTGGACCTGATCTGCGGGCGCACCCAGCCGACCGGCGGGCGCATCCTGCTCGACGGACAGGACATTACCAGTGCGCCGGAATACCGGCGCGCCCGCCACGGGGTGGGCCGCAAGTTCCAGGTGCCCAGCGTGTTCAAGGAACTGACGGTGCGCGAAAACCTGGAGGTGGCGCAGTCCCGCCATCCCAGCCCGGCCCGGACGATCCGCCTGTTCCCCGGCCTCCGCCTCGACCGGCGCATCGCCGAGGTGCTGGAGATCGTCGAGCTGGCCGACGAACTGGACACCAGGGCCGCCTTCCTGTCGCATGGCCAGACGCAATGGCTGGAGATCGCCATGCTGCTGGTCCAGGACAGCGCCCTGATCCTGATGGACGAGCCGACCGCCGGCATGACCATCCAGGAGACCGGCAAGACCTCGCGCATTTTCCAGCGGCTGCGCGGCCGGCACACGCTGATCGTGGTCGAGCACGACATGGGCTTCGTCCGCGAGATCGCCGAGACCATCACCGTGCTGCACCAGGGCAAGCGCCTGTCCGAAGGATCGATCCGGCAGGTGGAGGAGGATCCCAAGGTGCGCGAGGCCTATCTTGGAAGCGGGGGCATTTCCCATGCTTGACATGACCGACGTCTATTCCTTCTACGGCAGCAGCCCGGTGTTGCAGAATGTCAGCTTCGCCGTGCCCAGGGGCAGCCTGCTCAGCGTGCTGGGCCGCAACGGGGTGGGGAAGACCACGCTGATGCGGACCGTCATGGGGCTGACCGACCGGGTCACCGGCCGGATCGGGCTGGGCGGCAGCGACATCCGCAGCGAGCCGACCCACCGCCGCGCCGGCCTCGGCATCGGCTATGTCCCGCAGGGGCGCGGCATCATCGGCAAATTCACCATCCGCGAGAACATCCTGATGGGCAGCTTCGCCCGTCCGGACGGCAAGCGCGAGATCCCGCCCCTGGTGTTCGAGATGTTCCCCTACCTGCGCGACAATCTGAACCGCAAGGGCGGCGACCTGTCCGGCGGGCAACAGCAGCAGCTGGCGATCGCGCGGGCGCTGGCGGCAAATCCGCAGGTCCTGCTGCTGGACGAGCCGACCGAGGGCATCCAGCCCAACATCGTCGAGCAGATCCAGAACGTGATCATGACCCTGAACCGCCAGTACGGCATCACCGTCGTGCTGGTCGAACAGAATGTGAGGTTCGCCCGGCAGGCCTCCGACCTTTTCCTGATGCTCGACAAGGGGCGCGTCGCCGCCCACGGGCCGACGGAGAGCCTGACCGACGATCTGGTGCACCGGCACATGGCGGTCTAGGCCGCAGCTCCGGTCCCGTCTCTCTCAAACCCCCACACACGGGTTCGCCGTCCAGCCTCGCGCCGGGACGGGACGCCCCCTCCTTATCGATCCACAGACCAGAAAGGGAACGCACCATGTTGCACGGCGATATTTCCAGCAGCAAAGACACCGTCGGCGTCGCGGTCGTGAACTACAAGATGCCGCGCCTGCACACCAAGGCCGAAGTCCTCGACAACGCCCGCAAAATCGCGGAGATGGTCCAGGGCATGAAGGTCGGCCTGCCGGGCATGGATCTGGTGATCTTCCCGGAATATTCGACCCACGGAATCATGTACGATTCCAAGGAGATGTACGAGACCGCCTCGTCGGTTCCCGGCGACGAGACGCAGATCTTCGCCGACGCCTGCCGCAAGGCCAAGGTCTGGGGCGTCTTCTCCCTGACCGGCGAGCGGCATGAGGAGCACCCGCACAAGGCGCCCTACAACACGCTGATCCTGATGAACGACAAGGGCGAGATCGTCCAGAAATACCGCAAGATCATGCCGTGGGTGCCCATCGAAGGCTGGTATCCCGGTAACTGCACCTTCGTCACCGAAGGGCCGAAGGGGCTGAAGATCAGCCTGATCATCTGCGACGACGGCAATTATCCGGAGATCTGGCGCGACTGCGCCATGAAGGGCGCCGAACTGATCGTCCGCTGCCAGGGCTACATGTATCCGGCCAAGGAACAGCAGGTCATCATGTCCAAGGCGATGGCCTGGGCAAACAACACGTACGTCGCGGTGGCGAACGCCGCCGGCTTCGACGGGGTCTATTCCTACTTCGGCCATTCCGCCATCATCGGCTTCGACGGCCGGACGCTGGGCGAATGCGGCACCGAGGAGAACGGCATCCAATACGCCCAGCTCTCCACCTCGCTGATCCGCGACGCGCGCAAGAACATGCAGTCGCAGAACCATCTCTTCAAGCTGGTCCACCGCGGCTACACCGGCAAGATCAACTCCGGCGAGGATTCGAAGGGCGAGGCGGCCTGCGCCTACAGCTTCTACCATGACTGGATCAACGATCCGGAAGGCACCCGCGCGCGGGTCGAGGCGATGACCCGCGGCACCGTCGGCACCGAGGAATGCCCCATCGACGGCATCCCCAACCCGGAAACCGCCCTGCATCGCTGAAGAGCAGGATGGACGGAGCGGCGGGGGTCGGGAGACGCCCGCCGCCTTATCTCCGGGGCGAGACCAAAGATAAGGAGATGCGCCGATGGCGCTGGATGCACACCGGATTCCGGAGGAGCCCTATTACCGGCCGGTCGCCGGGGAGGTGGCGCTGTTCGAGGCCGCCTATGCGGCGCGCATGCCGATGATGCTGAAGGGCCCCACCGGCTGCGGCAAGACCCGCTTCATCGAGCATATGGCATGGCGGCTCGGCCGGCCGCTGGTGACGGTGGCCTGCCACGAGGACATGACCGCGTCGGATCTGGTCGGGCGCTTCCTGCTCGATCCCGGCGGCACGGTCTGGCACGACGGGCCGCTGACCCAGGCGGTGCGGCATGGCGCCATCTGCTATCTCGACGAGATCGTCGAAGCCCGCCAGGACACCACCGTCGTCATCCACCCGCTGACCGACGCCCGCCGCATCCTGCCGCTGGAGAAGCGCAACGAGCTGGTCCAGGCCCATCCCGACTTCCAGCTGGTGATCTCCTACAACCCCGGCTACCAGAGCGTCCTGAAGGACTTGAAGGAATCGACCAAGCAGCGCTTCGCCGCCATCGAGTTCGGCTATCCCGCCGCCGCGGTGGAGGCGGAGATCGTCGCCCATGAATCGGGTGTCGCCGCCGGCACCGCGGAGCTGCTGGTCCGCATCGCCGCAAGCTCGCGCAACCTGAAGGGCCATGGGCTTCACGAGGGGGTGTCCACCCGCATGCTGATCCATGCCGGCCGGCTGGTCGTGCAGGGGATCCCACTGGAGACCGCCTGCCGGATCGCGCTGGTCCTGCCGATCACCGACGACGCCGACGTGCGGGATGCCTTCTCCGCCGCCGTGTCGGCGGCGATTGCCTGACCCATCCCCCGTTCGGGGAGAGGAAAGAGGACCGGAGGCCACATGCCCGACGACCAGTCGCGTCAATGTCCCGCAGATCAGTTTCCCGCCGACACCGCCTTCTCCACCGTCGAGCGCCGGCTGGTCGCCTATCTGGTCGCCCTGTGGCGGCTGCGGGTTCCGATCCGCCATGCCAAGCCGGATGCCGCCGGCAACCCGCCGCGGCGGGTCAGCCTGTCGGACGGGCTGATCTGGATGCCCGGAACCTTCCGCGGCGTCGATGGCCGCCGTTCCGGCGCGCTGTTCCGCGCCGCCCTGGTCCATGCCGGGGCGCATCTGCGCTTCACCGGCCCGCGCTTTCCCACCGCCGGGCTGAAGCCGTTGCAGCTGGCGCTCGTCTCGCTGATCGAGGATGCGCGGGTCGAGCAGTTGGCGATGCGCGAACATCCCGGCCTGCTGCGGGTCTGGCGGCCCTTCCACGTCGCCGAGCCGGACGGCGCCGGCACCGCGCCCGCCCTGATGGCGCGGCTGGCCCGCGCGCTGATCGACCCCGACTATCGCGACGACGACGCCTGGGTCGCCAAGGGCAGGCGGCTGTTCTTCGCGGCGGAGCCCGAGTGGGACAGCCCGGCGCTCAGCCGCCGGATCGGCGGGCTGCTGGGTAACGATCTCGGCCAGATGCGGGTGCAGTTCAACGCCAAGGACCATGTCGTCGAGCCGGCCTACCGCGACGACAACCTCGGCCTGTGGGACCATGGCGAGGCACCGCCATCCCCGCCCAGCGACGCCGAGACGGTGTTCGAGGCCTTCCGCACCGAACAGCAGGAGCGCGACGACGGCCGGCCCGACGAGCAGCTGGGGGAGGGGGCCACCCCGGTGCGGCTGTCCGCCACCGATGTCCCCGCCCGCGCGGTGGGGGAGGAGGAGATCACCGCCCCGCCGCTGCGCTACCCGGAATGGGACTACCGCATCGGCATCGACCGTCCCGACTGGGTCGTGCTGAACGAACGGCGGAGCGAGCCCAGTGACCCCGCCGCCATCGCCCGCATCGTCGAGCGTCATCAGGCGACCGCCGACCGGCTGACCGCGCTGGTCCGCTCGGCCAAGGTCAGCCGGCCGGTGCGGCTGCGCCGCCAGCCGGAGGGCGACCGCATGGATCTGGACGCCTGCATCGACGCCATGGTCAGCCACCGCCGCGGCGAGGCTCCCGACCCGCGGGTGCATGAGGTGCTGGTCCGCCGCAACCGCGACCTCTCGGTCCTGCTGCTGCTCGACGTCTCCGCCTCCACCGGCGATCCGGTTGCCGGGGGCGGGCGCAGCGTGCTGTCGCTGGAGCGGGAGGCGGCGACGCTGTTCGCCCAGGCGCTGGATGGGCTGGGCGATCCCTTCGCCATCCATGCCTTCCGCTCCAACGGGCGGCAGGATGTCAGCTATTACCGGATCAAGGCGTTCCGCCAGCCTTACGATGACGCGGCCAAGGGGCGGCTGGCCGGGCTGAAGGCGGGGCTGTCCACCCGGCTCGGCACCGCGCTGCGCCATGCCGGCCGGCTGCTGGAACGGCAGGCGACCCATCGCCGCCTGCTGCTGGTGGTGACCGACGGCGAGCCGTCGGACATCGACGTCGCCGACCGCCGTTATCTGCTGGACGACGCCCGCCGCGCCGTGCTGGCGCTGGCGGCGCGCGGGATCGACTGCTTCGTGATTGGGCTTGATCCCCAGGGCCGCGATTACCTGACCCGGATGTTCGGGGCGCGCAACGTCATGGTGATCGACCGCGCCGAAAAGCTGCCGGAGGTGCTGCCGACCTTCTATCTGCGCCTGTCGACATGACCAGGCCGAGGGGCGGGGGCTCCACGCCGGGCTGCGAGCGCAACGGCGATTGCGCCATAGAGCCCGGCCAGCGCCCACAGCGTCAGGAAGGGTTCGGCAACCTCGGAGAGGGGCGCCCCGAGCTGGGCCACGCGGACGAGCCCGTCGATTGCCGATGTGCTGGGCAGCAGCCGGGCGACCAGACGAACCGCGTCCGGCATCGATTCCTGCGGCCAGGAAAAGCCCGCCAGGAAGAAAAAGGGCAAGCCGACCGCCGCGGTGGCGAGCTGGACCGCGAGCGGGGTGCGGAAGACCGCCGAGGCGATCAGGCCAAGCCCGTTGACGGCGAGGGCGAACGGCAGCGCGAAGAGGAGAACGGTCGCGGGCGAGCCCAGGCGCGGGATGCCGTACAGATAGGGCAGGGCGATCAGGTAGAAGGGCAGGATCAGGGCTGCCGGCACCAGATAAGCCATGTATTTGCCGGTCACCGTCGCCAGCGGCCCCGCCCTCGGCCGGCTGGGGTCGGGGATGGTGCCGAGCAGGCCGGTTCCGATCAGCAGGAGCTGTTGCAGGATCAGGATGAACGCCGCCGGCAGCAGATAGGTCGCATAGCCTCCCTGCGGATTGAACAGCGGCACCGCCGTCAACGGCATCGGGTCGACGACGGCACCGGCCAGGGCCGGATCGACGCCGGCAGCGACCAGCCGCGCGCTTTCGACCTCCGCTCCGAGCGTCCTTGCCACCGCCGAGATGGCCCCGGCGATCCGCTGATAGATCAGGAAATAGCTGGCGTCCGCATAGAGAGCGACCGGGGAGGGCCGTCCATGCAGCAGGTCGCGTTCGAAATTCCCGGGGATCAGCAGGATGCCCGACACCGCGCGTTCATAGACGGCGCGCTGGGCGCTGGGGAGGTCGGGCAGCACCAGGGCGACGCTGACGTCGGAGGTCGCGTCGAGCCGGCGGATCATCTCCCGGCTGCTGCTTGTCCCGTCGCGGTCCACCACCACGATGGGGACGTTGCGCAGCGCCTCGGTGAGGTAGGGCTGCGGATAGAACACGGCATAGATCGCCGCCGCCAGGATGAACACGGAAAAGACCGGGCGCACCGTGAAGATGCGGCGGAGTTCGTGGCGGAAAACGGTGAAGACCGCTCTCATGACGCTGCCCCACCGTGAACCGCTGCGGTGGGCCCTGTGCCCGCCCGCCGGCGCCGGGCGCGCAGCCCCTCCAGACGCCATGCGGTCAGCCCGGCCAACCCGATCACGAAAGCGGCGAGGACCAGCACCGGCGGCCAGGACAGGTCGGACGGCGTGCCGCGGACGGTCTGGTCGATCCGTGCCGTCAGGTACCAGGTTCCCGGCAGCAGCGCCCCATAGCCCTGGGCGAAACCGCCCATGCCGAGGCGCGGAAAGCCGATGCCCATGAAGCCGAAGGCCGGTGCGGTCAGCAGCGTCCCGATGCTGACCGCCATCGCGGTGGAGCGCAGGAGCAGCGCCAGCAGGATGCCGAGCAGTTGGCAGGCCAGCAGGAACAGGATGCCCGCGAGCAGCAGAATCCCCCGCTGGCCGCGCAATGGCAGATCGAGCAGGCCGAACAGGACGGAGTCGGCGAGGCCCAGAACCATCACCGACAGGATCGTGTAGGGCAGGACCTTCCCCGCCAGGGCCGGCCACAGGCCGCCGCCAAGCCTGCGCAGGATCGCCAGCCGGTGCCGCGTCTCGACATCCAAACCCACCGAATAGGCGGACGCCACGACCACCACCACCTGAAGCAGGCTGGGCAACAGGGCCGCCAGCAGGAAATGGGCGTAATTCATGGTGGGGTTGAACAGGCCGTGGACCTGCACCGGGATCGGTGCCAGCGAGGCCTGGGCGGCATCCATCGGCTGGCCTTGGGCCGTGCGCAGCGACAGGCGGATGCCGGCCGCCACCGTCGGCACGGCATTGCTGATCCCGCGCAGGACGAGGTTGCCGGTGCTCAGCGTCTGGGCGTTGTAGAAGAACACGACCTCCGGCCGCCGGGCGGCCTTCACGTCCCGTTCCAGATCGCGCGGGATCATCAGCAGCCCGTGGACGGCACCGGACAGGATCAGCCGGCGCCCCTCGGCAAGGTCGGCGACGCGCCGCGCCACCGCGGCATCGGGCGTGGCGTCGACGGTGCGGACGATGGTGCGCGACAGGTCGGAGCCGTCGAAGTCGAGCACGGCGACCGGCAGGCGGGTGGCGAGGCCGGCGCTGAAAATCGCCATCAGCAGCCCCATCAGGCCAAGCGGCAGAAGGGTCACCAGCACCAGCAGCCCGGGACGGCGCCGGCGCAGCCAGACCAGTTCACGCTGGAAAACCAGCAGGAAGCCCGGACGCAACCCGGTGCGGGGCCGCATCTCAACGCTCCTGCCGGACCCAGATGGCGCTCATTCCCGGCCGCAATCCCTCCACCGGCTCGGCCGGCACGGCCCGGACCTCGAAGGTCCGCAGATCGAAATCGCCGGTGGCGCGGGTCGCCCGCCACGTCGCGTATTGCCCCTGGACGTTGATCGTCGTCACCCGCACCTGGATCTCCGCCGAGCCGAGGGCAGGAACGGTGACCCGGAAACCGTCGCCGACGCTGAGCCCGGCCAGCAGATCTTCGCGCAGGTTGAAGGTGAACCAGGGGCGGGCGATGTCCACCATGGAGAACAGCGGCGCGCCGGCGCTGAAATTCTCGCCCGGCTCGGCCACCCTGGTGGTGATCTGGCCATCCATCGGCGCGCGGACGACCAGCTCCTCCACATCGACGGAGCGCTGGCGAAGGGCGGCCTCCGCCTGCTTGACCTGGGCGGCGGCGAGGGCGCGCTCCTCCGGGCTGGCGCCGGTGACGGCGAGATGCAGGGCGGCCTCTGCCGA
Source organism: Azospirillum sp. 11R-A (assembly GCF_049472615.1). Lineage (NCBI taxonomy): Bacteria > Pseudomonadati > Pseudomonadota > Alphaproteobacteria > Rhodospirillales > Azospirillaceae > Azospirillum > Azospirillum sp. 11R-A. The sequence continues at coordinate 128,696 of NZ_JBCEBL010000015.1, forward strand.
TTCACGCTTGCGGACGGCGGCCTCCAGATTGCGCGCCGCCTCGTCGAGCCGGGCCTGCGGGGTGTTGCCCGAGCGGATGAGCTGGGCCTGCCGGCCGTAATTGTCCTGATAGAGGGTGACGTCGGCCTCCGCCGAGGCCAGATCGGCCCGTCTCGCGGTGATGGTCTCGGCCCGCGTGCTATTGACCCGGTCGAGGTCGGCCCTGGCCACGCCGAGCGCCGCCTGGGCGGCGGACAGCGCCGCCACCAGCTGCGGGCTTTCCAGTTCGACCAGCACGGTCCCGCGCGCCACCCTGTCCCCGGTGTCGGCGCCCAGTCTGGCGACGCGGCCGGAAACGCGGGGGCTGATGTCGACCCGGTCGGCCGACACCTCCCCCTGGACGGTCAGCGGCGGCGGCCGTGTCGCAAACCACAGGGTCGTGCCGAGCGCCGCGATGGCGGTAATCCCGATCATCCAGCGAAGAGCCCTCATTCCGGTCATCCCCCAGCCTGCCCCCAACCTGTCCCGGACCAGACGCCGGTCCCGTTTCCCTGTGTGTTCAATGGGCCGATGTATCCGGTGAGAATACAGCGCGAACCCGCACCAATGGATCGCCGTCATTCATTGGCGGCTGACGAGCATATTCCGGCTTCAACGATGAAGAGGCGCTTCCGGTGTCGAATAGCTACTTTGAAATTCCCGGATCCGGCAAATGAAGTTTATACAGCGCCATGATGAACGACGTTCAGTGTGTCCGGGTCGGCCATCGCGGCGGCAATCTGCCGGATCAGCCAGCAGGCGCCGGGATCACGCTCGGCACGCTGGTGCCGGATCATGTCCAGGTTCACCCGCTGCGGTTCATAGGGAAGGTCGAGAATCGCCAGGCCGGACTGTTCCACGGCCCGGAGGGCCAGGAGCCTCGGCAGGGTCGCCACCATGTCGCTGACCTGCAGCAACGGAGGGACGGCGGCATAATGCGGGACCGAGACGGCCACCCGCCCGGTCAGACCCCTGTCGCTGTCGGCCGCTTCGAGGATCAGCCGTTCGACCCAGACCCGCCGGGATACACCGCGGTCGTCGATGAACCCGTCGGTCGCCCCCTCTTCGCTGCCGGTCAACTCCACGACGACATGGGGAAACTCGAACAGGCGCTCCCGCGTCACCGGCCCGGCGGCCAGCGGATGTCCGCGGCGGACCACCACGGCTTCCGATTCCTGGAGAAGCGTGGTGCGGCGCATGCGGTCCGGCAGGTCGGCAAACCAGCCGATCACGAAATCGACCCGGCCGTCGTCGAGTTGACGGACGACGTCCATGCGGTTGACAGGGAAGACCCGCAGATCGATCTGCGGCGCCAGCGGAGCGATCCGCGCGACGATGCGCGGCAGGACGATCACCGCCGCATAGTCGGTTGCGGCGATGCGGAAGGTCCGCACCGCCTCGGACGGGACGAAGGCCTTCGTGCTCATCGCGTCGGCGATCCGTCCCAGGCCATCGGCGATGCCGGACGACAGCTGGAGGGCGCGGGCGGTCGGTTCCATCCCGGAGGTGCCGGGGACGAACAGATCGTCCTCCAGCGACTGACGCAGCCGGGCGAGCGCGTGGCTGACCGCCGAGGGCGTGATCCGCAATTCCCTGCTGGCGCCGATCACGCTGCGATGCTGCATGACGGCTTCGAACACCCGAAGGAGATTCAGGTCCAGTCTGCGGATCGGCACGGCGTCGGTCCCATCCATGTCGGTTGAGGGGGACGGTTGAGGGGGTGCGCCGGGTCCGGTCGCTTCGCACCGCCACACATCGCCGCCGGTCCGCATGCTGACGCGAATATGGCCGTCCGTCAAAGGGCGGCACGGCGCTACAGAATTTCCGCGCATCGCGGCGATGGGGAGGGTAGACTCTGCCGGACCGGAGGATGCCCCTCCCGTCTCCTCGAAGGAAGTCCGTAAGCCCCATGCCACCCTCCAGGCCCCGCGTACCAGTGCCGCGACCGAACTTCAGCAAGTCCCGCTCCAACACCGGCGCATCGACCGGGGTCCGCCCGGCACCCGCCCGTGTGAACGGATCGGCGGTGCAAAAACAGACCCAGTGGCTCGCCCGCGCCACCGATGCCGAACGCACCGGCGACAGTGTGGAAGCGGAACTTTGCCGGCAGTATGCCGAGCATTGGTTTCGCGTCTCGCGCGGCCAGGATTGAAGCCAGGCTGTCGCGAAGGCGAGCGAATGGACGCCTCCACCCGAAAAAGCCGGTTGCCGGCGTCTTCCCCGGGGCGTGAGCCGACCTTGTCCGGGACAGTCCCACCGTCTATAAACAGGCATGCCTCAACGGAAGACTGTTCCAGTCCCGCCCGGTCCCGAACATCGAGCCGTTGCCGGACGATTGCCGGCTGAAAGCCACTCGCGCAGGCAGGGCAGAGGGTCAGTGACCGCATGAGCGCCACCCTGCCGGACCTCGAGGCGTGCGATTGGAGCGCAACCCCGCTCGGACCGCGTGAGGGCTGGAGTCCTGCCCTCGATGCGATCTTCACGATGATGCTCGCATCCCCCTTCGCCATGTGCGCGACCTGGGGACCGGAACAGACGCTGCTCTACAACGCCGCCTATGTTCCCTTTCTGGGAAAGCGCCACCCGGCGGCGCTGGGGCAGCCGATTGCCGCCGTCTGGTCCGAGGTGTGGGACACGATCGGCCCGCTCATCGCGCGCGTGCTGGAGGGCGAGGCGGTAAGCTTCACCGACATGCACCTCGTGATGACCCGCAACGGCTGCGAGGAGGACACGTGGTGGACCTTCGCCTACAGCCCGCTGCGCGACGGCGGACGGGTCGTCGGCATGCTCGACATCGCGACGGAAACGACGGCAGGGGTCATCGCGGCCCGGCAGCGCGACGCCGTCGAGGCGGAGCTGCGGGCGCGCAACGTGGCGCTGGAGCAGGAGGTGGCCGCCCGCACCGAAGCCGGCAACCGCTTCTCCACCCTCATCCAGCACCTTCCGGTCGGAGTGTGCCTGCTCGATGGCGATGGGCGGGCGCTGTTGTCCAGCCCGCTCTATCGCGAACTTCTGCCCGATGAACCTGTCCCGTCCAGAATGACGAACCGGGAAGAAGCCGACCGCTGGCGCAGCTTCGACGCGGACGGAGAGCGCCTTCCGCCCAGCCGCTATCCCGCCGCACGCGCCCTGCGCGGCGAGGTGGTCTCGCCGGGCATCGAATTCCTCCACCGGAAGATGGATGGGACCGAGTGCTGGTTCGCCGTCAGCAGCGTGCCGCTGACGGACGGCGCCGGACAGGTCAGCGGCGCCATCGCCATGCTCGAAGACATCGACCATCGCAAGCGCGCCCTGGAGACCGCCCGCACCGATGCCGAGCGGGTCCAGCTGGCCCTGTCCGCCGGTGCGATCATCGGCACATGGTTCTGGGACCTCCCGACCGACCGCTTCACGGTCGACGAGGCGTTCGCCGCGACCTTCGGGCTCGATCCGGCGCTCGGACGCGACGGCATCAGTCTGGCGCAGGTGGTCGAGACCGTCCATCCGGACGACCGAGCCGGTCTGGCCGAGGCGATGGGCGAGGCCATCGCGCGGGGCGGCCGCTATGCCCATCAGTATCGCGTCCGCCGGCATGACGGGCGCTATTACTGGATCGAGGCCAACGGGCGGGTCGATCTGGATGCCGACGGGACGCCGCGGGGCTTTCCCGGCGTGCTGATCGACGTGGAGGAGCGGCGCACCATCGTCGCGGAGCGCGACCGGGCGATTGCGGAACTGCGCTCCCTCAACGACACCCTGGAGCAGCGCGTCGCCGAACGCACGGCCGAGCTGATGCAGGCCGAGGAGAAGCTGCGGCAGGCGCAGAAGATGGAGGCGGTCGGCCAGCTGACCGGCGGCATGGCGCATGATTTCAACAATCTGCTCCAGGCGATGTCGGGCTGCCTTCAGCTGGTCGGGCGGCGCGCCGGCCATGTCGCCGGGGTGCAGAAGGTCCTGGAGTCCGGCCATCAGGCGGTGGACCGCGGCGCCAGCATGATCCGGCAGCTGATGGCCTTCTCGCGCCGTCAGAGCCTCGAACCCGAAGCCTTCGACATCCGCGACCGCCTGCTGGGGATGCGCAGTTTCCTCGACCGGGCGTTGCGCGCGGACATCCGGCTGGAATTCGATCTGGAGGGCGGGTTGTGGCCGGCGATGGCCGACCCGGTGCAGTTCGAACTTGCGATCCTGAATCTCGCCACCAACGCCCGCGACGCCATCGCCGGAGCCGGCCGGCTGATGATCGGTGCCGGCAACGTCGAGCAGTGCGGCGAGCATGGCCTGCACGGCTCCTTCGTCCGGATCTGGGTGCGGGACAGCGGCCATGGCATGGCCCCGGCAATGCTGGAGCGGATCTTCGAGCCCTTCTTCACCACCAAGCCGGTGGGGCAGGGCACCGGGCTGGGTCTGGCGCAGGTCTACGGCTTCTGCCGGCAATCCGGCGGAATCGCGACCGTCGACAGCGTGGAGGGGCAGGGCACCAAGGTGACGCTGCTGCTGCCGCGCGCCGAGACGATGCCTGTGGCGGCGGTCGATGTCCAGCGGGCCATGGTCGATGGCGGCGGCGCCAGCGTGCTGCTGGTCGAGGACGACCCGGTGGTGGCGCTGGTGATCGTCGCGGCCCTGGAGGAGATTGGGTATCAGGTCAGCCGCGCCACGACCGGGGAAGAGGCGTTGCGCCTGTTGCGGGACGGGGAAAGGCCGGATCTGCTGTTCACCGACGTGGTGATGCCGGGCGAGATCGACGGCGCGGCCCTGGCGGCGGCAGCGCGGGTCCTGCTGCCCCGGCTGGCGGTGGTGCTGACCACCGGCTACAGCGAGGACCGCGCCGCGCTGAAAGGCTTCCCCGTGCTGTCGAAGCCCTACCGGATCGAGGATCTGGCGCTGACCCTGCGCCAGGAGATCGACCGGAGCGCGAGGCTTTAAAGCGTGCTGTCTATTTTCAAAAGAACGGGAGGGGGCCGGGAAAATCGCCGACGGGCACGAGATGGGTGACCAGCCCTGCGCCCTCCTGCCAGCGGTGAAGCAGGAAGGCCGGCGGCTCGACGTAGGAGGCCGGGTCGGCATCCGGCGCGAGCCGCAGCGCGATGGCCGTCGTCGTGCTGGGGGCCGTGACCAGCACCGTCCCGGCGAAGCGGGCCAGCATGAAGCGGTGGACATGGCCGCACAGAAGCCGCTCGACCTGGGGATGGGCGGCCAGCACCGCCGCCAGACCCACGCCGTTCCGGCACTTGTACGCGTCGATGCAGGCAATGCCGCTTTCAAGGGGTGGCTGATGCAGCATGACGAGCGTCGGCCGCTCCGGCTCCTCCGACAGGCGCGCCGCGAGCCAGGCGCAGGCTTCATCGCTGGCCTCCCCATGATGCTCGCCGGGAACGGTCACATCGAGGCCGACGATGCGCAGCGGCCCCTTGTCGCCCACGGCGAAGTGGAGAGGCCCCGTTGCCGGCAGGTGGGAGTGATCGGCGAAGGCGGTCCGGAAGGCGTCCCGGTCATCGTGATTGCCCGGCAGCAGCAGGACGGGCTGGCGGATGGACCGCAGAGCGGCGCGCGCCTGCGCATACTCGGCCGCCGTGCCGCGGTCGACGATATCGCCGGTGACGATCACAAGGTCGGGCGCGGGATCGAGCGCGTTCAGCTGACGGACGGCCGCGTCGAACATCGCATTCGAGTCGACCAGACCCTGGTACAGCTCGCCCCGCGGGCGGATGTGGGGATCGGACAGATGGGCGATCAGCAAGGCGGCGGTCCCCGGTCGTGGTTCGGATCAGCCTAGAAGGTCGCGGCCGTTTTTCAAAAGCCGATGAGCCAGATTCTTTCCGAAGGCATGATGACAACGTTGTCATTGCAACGGGCCTGCAATATGATAACGTTGTCATCGGACGTTCGACGCTTCGTCCCCAACAGGCTGATCAGGATTGCCGCCCATGAGCATGTTTCTCGACGCCCTGCTCGACAGCAGTTTGGACGACAGCATCCGTGGGGTGCCGCCGGGAACGGCGCCGCTGCGGCTGCGGGACGTCGGCGCCCAGGGCTGGCGGCCGGCTGCCGGTGACATGGCGCTGCCGGTTCTGACGCTCGACGAGGACGCCTTCGCCGCCAACCGCGACCTGATCCTTGCCTATGCGCGGCACCACGGTGTGGCGCTCGCCCCGCATGCCAAGACGCCGATGGCGCCGCAGATCGCCGCCGCACTGGTGGAGGCCGGGGCCTGGGGCGCCACCGTCGCCAATCTGCAGCAGGCCGCCGTGCTGCTGCGCGCGGGCGTGACCCGGCTGATCCTCGGCAACGAGATCGGCGGCATCGCCAGCGGCAGGCGGCTGGGCGCGCTGCTGGCCGCCCACCCCGACGCCGACCTGCGCGCCTTCGCCGACTCCCCGGCGGCGGTCGAGACGCTGGCCGCCGCTGCCCGGACCTCCGGCCGTCCGCTGGCCGTTCTGGTCGAGGTCGGCGCCGGCCGCGGCGGCGCCCGCGACCGCGCGGCGGTGGAGGCGATCCTCGCCGCGGTCCGCGGACATCCCGGCCTGCTGGTGCTCGACGGCGTCGCCACCTATGAGGGGGCGGTCGCGACCTCCGACCCGGCCCAGACCGCCGCCAACATCGCCGCCCTGATGGAACGGACGGCGGAGGCCTTCGCCCTGGTGCGCGCGCTGGCGCCGGACCGGCCGCTGATGCTCACCGCCGGCGGATCGGCCTTCTTCGACATGGTGGTCGCCGCTCTGACCCCGGTCGCGAAAGCCGACGGCAACGCCACGCTGGTGCTGCGCAGCGGCGCCATCTTCTTCCATGACCACGGCACCTACGAGCGCGCGCTCGGCGCGCTCGACGCCCGGAAGGGCTTCGCCTGCGGCGGCGCCACGGCCGCCGATTTCCGCCCGGCCCTGCGCCTGTGGGCGGAGGTGCTGACGCGGCCCGAGCCAGATCTGGCCATCTGCGGCTTCGGGATGCGCGATTCCTCGTTCGACCAGGATCTGCCCCGCCCGCTGCGGATCCACCGCGACGGCATGGCACTGCCTGCGGAGGGCCTGCGGGTGACCCGGCTGAACGACCAGCACGCTTTCGTCGCCGTACCGGCCGGCCAAGAGCTTGCTGTCGGCGACATCGTCGAGTTCGGCATCTCGCACCCCTGCACCTGCATCGACCGCTGGCGGGTGCTGTTCGGCCTTGGCGCCGACGGCCGGGTGCGCTGCGCCTACCGCACCTTCTTCGGCTGACCCGAGGCGGCCAGATCCCCATGCAGACATTGAATTTCCAGCAGCTCTGGCGCTATCAGGACCAGCTGATCGACGGCACGCTGCACACGCTGCTGCTGACCTTGGTCGCCGCGGCCATCGGCACCGCCATCGGCGTCGCCGCGGCGGCGGCGGTGCGCAGCGGGCCGCGTCCGGTGCGCTGGGCGATCCGCGGCTATGTCGAGCTGATCCGCAACACGCCGTCGCTGATCCAGCTCTTCGTGGTCTTCTTCGTGCTGCCGGGCTTCGGCCTGCGGATGGGGGCCTTCGAGGCGGCGTCCATCGCGCTCGGCCTCTATTTCGGCGCCTACTGCACCGAGATCGTCCGCGCCGGGCTCGACGCCATTCCCGGCAGCCAGGTCGAGGCCGGCCAGTGCCTGGGGCTCACCCGCTGGCAGGTGTTCCGCCACATCGTGCTGCCGCCCGCCCTGCGCAGCGTCTATCCCGCCTTCACCAGCCAGTTCGTCCTGCTGCTGCTCGGCACCTCGCTGGCCTCGCAGATCTCGGCGGAGGAGCTGTTCCACACCGGCGGCTTCATCGAGACGCGCACCTACCGCAGCTTCGAGGTCTATGCCGTGATCTGCGGCATCTACTTCGCCCTGGTGATGACCTTCAAACTGCTGTTCGCCGCGGTGGGGCACCTCGCCTTCCGCTGGCCGGTTCGGCGCTGACGGAGACACCGGCCATGCGTTCCTTCTCCCTCGCCGATTTCCTGTCGCTGCTGAGCGCCCTGCAATGGACGGCCGTCCTCGTCCTCATCGCGCTGGGCCTCGGCGCGCCGCTCGCCCTGCTGCTCGCCCTGATGCGGACCAGCGCCAGCCGCGCGCTGCGCTGGACCGCCACCGCCTTCCTGCAACTGGTCCAGGGCGTGCCGCTGCTCGGCCTGCTGATGTTCTTCTATTTCGGCATGCCGGTCTTCCTCGGCATCGAGATGCCGCCGCTGGTCGCCGTCGGCATCGCCATGACCGTCTACACCGCCTCCTTCCTCGGCGAGATCTGGCGCGGCGGCATCGAGGCGGTGAAGCACGAGCAGTGGGAGGCCGCCGCCTGCCTCGGCCTGTCGACCTGGCACCAGTTCCGCTACGTCATCGCGCCGCAGGCCTTCCGCATGGCGCTGCCGCCGACCGTCGGCTTCCTCGTCCAGCTGATCAAGGGCACCTCGCTGGCCTCCATCGTCGGCTTCGTCGAACTCGCCCGCGCCGGCCAGCTGGTCAGCGCCGCCACCTTCCAGCCCCTGCTGGTCTACTCGATCGTCGCGGCGATCTACTTCGCCGCCTGCCTGCCGCTCACCCTGTGGGCCCGTTCCCTGGAGGTCCGTCTCAATGGCGCTCGTTGACATCCGAAACGTTACCAAGAGCTATGGGTCGACCCAGGTGCTCAAGGGGGTGTCGCTCGACATCAAGGAAGGCGAGATCGTCACCATCATCGGCAAGTCCGGCTCCGGCAAATCGACCCTGCTCCGCTGCATCAACGCGCTGGAGCGCATCGACGGCGGCGAGATCACGGTGGAAGGCCAGCCGGTGCGCACCGACATGCCGAACCTGCGCGACTTCCGCCAGCGCGTCGGCATCGTCTTCCAGGCCTTCAACCTGTTCCCGCACATGACGGTGGAGCGCAACATCACGCTGGCCCCGGTCCTCAACAGGCGGATCGCCAAGGCCGACGGCCGGGCGCTGGCGCTGGACGTGCTGGAGCGCGTCGGGCTGGCCGACAAGATCGATTCCTATCCGGCCCAGCTGTCCGGCGGGCAGCAGCAGCGCGTCGCCATCGCCCGCTGCCTCGCCATGCGCCCGCACCTGATGCTGTTCGACGAGGTGACCTCGGCGCTCGACCCCGAACTGGTCGGCGAGGTGCTGAAGGTGATGGAGGACATGGCGCGCCAGGGCATGACCATGGTGCTGGTCACCCACGAGATGGGCTTCGCCCGCAACGTCGCCTCCAAGATCGTCTTCATGCACCAGGGCCGCGTCTGGGAAGAGGGGCCGCCGGCCGAGCTCTTCGCCAACCCGCGCACCCCCGAACTGCAGAGCTTCATCGCCTCCGTCCGCTGAGGCGCGGCCGGGCGATTCGCCGAACCAACCACCGGTTCCCCCCGAGGACCGGACAACCACCAGAACAGAGGAGCAATGTCGTGAGACTCTTCCGGACCCTCGCCGCCGCCGTGGCGGTCTGCGCCACCGTCGCGCTCTCCGCCGCCCTGCCGTCCGCCGCCAAGGCGGATGCCCTGCAGAACGTGCTGTCGGCCGGCAAGCTGCGCGTCGGCGTTCTGATGGACGCGGCCCCCTGGGGCTTCAAGGACGCCAAGGGCGAGGCCGCCGGCCTCGACATCGATCTGGCGAAGCTGATGGCCGCCGACATGGGCGTGAAGCTGGATCTGGTGCAGGTGACCGGCGCCAACCGCATTCCCAGCCTGCTCGCCAACAAGGTCGACGTGCTGATCGCCGCCGCCGGGGCCACGCCGGAGCGCGCCCAGCAGGTGACCTTCACCCAGCCCTATGCCGCGGTCAACCTCGGCGTCTATGGGCCGAAGTCGATGGCGACCGCCAGCGATCCGGAAGGGCTGAAGGGCCGCAGCATCGGCGTCGCCAAGGGCTCGACGCTCGACATCTGGCTGACCGACAACGCCCCCGGCGCCAAGCTGGTGCGCTTCGAGGACACCCCCGGCGCCATCGCCGCCTATCTGGCCGGGCAGGTCGACACCTTCGCCGAGAACAGCGCCATCGCGCTGAAGGTCGCGCAGGACAATCCCGGCAAGGAGGTCGAGCTGAAGTTCCTGATCCGCCAGTCGCCGGCCCATGTGGCCGTCCGCCATGGCGAACAGGATTTGGTCAACTGGATCAACACCTTCCTGTTCTACAACCGCCTGAACGGCAAGCTGGGCGCCCTGCAGATGACGTGGTTCAAGGAAAAGCAGACGCTTCCGCAGATGTAACCCGCCGTTCGGCATCCAAGAGAGGTTTTTTCGATGATCACGAGGTTCCAGGTCGGTTCGCGCATGAGCCAGGCCGTCGTCTGCCAGGGCATGGTCCATATCGCGGGTCAGGTCGCCAACAACCGCACCGGCTCCATTCACGAGCAGACCCGCGACGTGCTGGCCAAGATCGACGCCCTGCTGGCGGAGGCCGGCAGCGACAAGTCCAAGCTGGTCGCCGTCAACGTCTTCCTGCCGCACATCACCGACTTCGACGCCATGAACGAGGTCTACGATGCCTGGATCGATCCGGCCAACCCGCCGGCCCGCGCCTGCACCGAGGCGCGGCTGGCCGACCCGGACCTGCGCGTCGAGATGACGGCGCTGGCTGCCCTGTAAGCGGGCTTCCTCGGTGAACCGGACGGGGCGCCGGGCAGCCGCTTGCCTCGGCAAACGCTGAAGGCAAGCGCCGCTGAAGCGCCCCTCCGCCAGAAGGTTTTTGGAATGCACACTGGCCTCTACCACGCGCTCGATTTCACCGCCGACGGCAAGTCGCTGGATTTCCTCAGCATCCCGTTCTCGGTGGATCGCTCCCCCTATTATCAGGTGAAGGTCCCGGTCTGCCGCGTGCGCAACGGGACGGGCCCGCGCGTGCTGCTGATGGCAGGCAACCACGGCGACGAATATGAAGGCGAACTGCTGCTGGGCCGGCTGTTCCGCCGCCTCGATCCGGCGCGCATCCGCGGCGAGGTGACGATCCTGCCGGCCGTCAACGCCCCGGCGGTGATGGCGGCGCGGCGCCGGTCGCCGCTGGACGAGGGCAACCTCAACCGCGCCTTCCCCGGCGACCCCGCCGGCACGCCCACCTTCCGGCTGGCGCATTTCCTCGAACATGAGCTGTTCCCGCGCCATGACGTGGTGTTCGACATCCATTCCGGCGGCACCTCGATGGCTCACCTGCCCTGTGCCCTGATCGAACGGCAGGGCACGCCCGACCGGCTCGGCCGCGCGCTGGAGCTGATGCGGGCGCTCGGCATGCCCTACGGCTTCGTGGCGGAGAACGGCGCCACGGCACCGACCTCGATGGCCGCCGCCGCACGGGCCGGCGTCATCGGCATCAGCGGCGAGTTCGGCGGCGGCGGCACGGTGACGCCGGAGACCATGGCCTACACCGCCCGCGCCATCGACAGCCTGCTGATCGCCATCGGGTTGACCGACGCGCCAGTTCTCTCGGTTCCCGCCCCGGTTCCGACGCCGATGCAACTGCTTCAGCTTGACAGCCACCGGCAGGCGATCTACGCGCTGCGGCGCGGCTGGTTCGAACCGGCGGTCGATGTCGGGGCGCGGGTCGCCGCCGGCGATCTCGCCGGCTGGTTCCACGACCTGACGCGGCTCGACCAGCCGGAGGAGGAACTGCGCTTCCAGGAGGCGGGCATCGTCATCTCGCGGCGCCTGCACAGCGACAGCGAGGCCGGCGACTGCCTGATCCAGGTGGCGCGTCCGGTGGAGGAGGCGGGCATCCTGGGGCGCGCGGCCTGACCGGGCGGCATCGCATGGAGAGGCGGCCAAGGAGACGGGCGACATGAGTGAGAGCAGCGCGGCGAAGCGTCCGCCGACCATCGACGACGTCCTCCGCCTCCGGGCGGCGGAACCGGTGGTGTCGGCGGCTGGGGAGGCAGACGGGGACGGGGGAGCGGCTCCGACGCGCATCGTCGAGATCGCCCGGCTGGCCGGGGTGTCGCCGATCACCGTGTCGCGCGCCCTGCGCCAGCCGGAGAAGGTGGCCGAAGCCAAGCGCCGGAAGATCCTGGAGATCGTCGAGCGCACCGGCTACGCCACCAATCCGCATGCCCGCGCGCTGCGGTCGGGCCAGTCGAACATCGTCGCCGCCTTCGTCTCCAACCTGCAAAGCCAGCAGTTCTGCCTTGCCGTGCAGGGCTGCGGCGAGGTGCTGGAGCCGCAGGGCTACCAGCTGATGATCGGGCAGACCTCCTACTCCTACGCCAAGGAGACGACGATGATCCAGTCGCTGCGCGAGATGCGGCCGGCGGCGGTCATGTTCACCGGCGTCATCGAGATCGAGGAGAACCGGCGGGCGTTGCGGGCGCTCGGCATTCCGATCATGGAGACCTGGGCCTATCCCCGCGACCCCATCGACATGCTGGTCGGTTTCTCGAACATCGACGGCGGCCGGCTGGCGGCCGAGCATTTCGCCGGGCGGGGCTATCGCCGCGTCGCCTACATCGGGCGGCGCAGCGGCCGCGGCGCTTTGCGCCTCACCGGTTTCCGCGAGGGCGCCCGCGCCGCCGGGCTCGACATCGTCGCCGAGCTGTCGGTCGACAGGGTCACCAGCATGGTCGACGGCCGCCGCGCGCTCGCCGAGCTGCTGTCCCGCAACGCGGCGGTCGAGGCGGTGTTCTGCGCCAACGATCTGCTGGCGACCGGCGCGCTGCTGGAGGCGCGCCGGCTGGGCATGCGCCTGCCCGACGACATCGCCATCCTCGGCTTCGGCCACAACGACGTGGCCGAGGAGTTGCCGCCCGGCCTGACCACCATCGGCATCGACAGCCGCGACCTCGGCCGGCAGGCCGGATCGATGATCCTGCAACGGATGCGCGGAGACATGCCGCCGGAGCCGATCCGTGCCGTCGAGCTGACGCTGACCCATCGCGGGAGCAGCTGAGACGGGTCCGCCGGACTGCGTGCCGATCTGCCCGCCGTGCCATGAGGACCGTCTTCATCGGGGGGCGGTTGGAGCGTTCGCTATCCTCATCGCTCTCCCGAACTCAGCCGAACGCCCCGGTCCTGACCATTCGCGCCCAGGCAGGCGCAAGCGCCACGGCCTATCTGTCTGCCCTGCCTGTCATCGAATCGAAACGATCGGACCCCGCTTATGGAAGCTCTGAATCAACATCTATTCCTTCTGCTGAACGCTCCACCCGCTCCGCCTGCCGGGCTTCTCATGCTGGCGCGTTTTCTGGCGGACGACGTGGTGGTGCTGGTCGCGGCCCTGGTCGCGGCGCTGTGGGTGTGGGGACGGCAGGACGGACGCGCCGTCCTGGTCGGTGCCGGCTGCGCTCTGCTGACGGCGGCGCTAGTCAACTCGGCGATTGGCGCGCTCTGGCTTCATCCGCGCCCCTTCATGATCGGGTTGGGGCATCAGCTGATTCCGCATGCCGCAGATTCATCCTTCCCCAGCGACCATGCGACCTTCATGTGGACGATCGGGATCAGCCTGCTGCTGCGAGGGTCCTGGCAGCGGCTGGGCTGGGGGATGATGGCCTTCGGGATGGGTGTCGCCTGGGCGCGCATCTATCTTGGCGTTCACTTCCCCCTGGACATGGCGGGCGCGCTTCTGGTCTCCGCCACCGCTTCCCTGCTGGTCATTCCGGCACGTCCCATCGTCGATGGGGTGCTGACGCCGGCCATCGTCCGGCTTTACGAGGGAGCGGTGCGGCTGCTGCATCTGCCCGCCGCCCTGTTCCCGCTGGACCGCAAGTGAGATTCTGATGGGATCATGCTCCCGAACCGCCTGGATCGGGAGCCGGACCCGTGCCGACCGGCCGCGCTCCGCCCTCGGCGGCATGGCTCGAACCTGAGCGGAGCCTGGCGATGCCGACAAGCTGTCTGGGAAACGGGGATCAGCTCGGACCGACCCTTTTGGGGAAACTTCATCCGGTCTTTACAGCATCCTGCCTCGGACACCGCAAAATTGGCCAAAATCCAGATTTCATCTCAGATCAGCTGGACAACAACCTTACCCTTGGCGCGCCCGCCATCGAGATAGGTCAGTGCCTCCTTCGCTTGATCGAACGCAAAAACCCTGTCGATCACCGGACGAATATGTCCTGCATCGATGAGACCGCCGATTTCCGCCAGCTGCCCACCGTCGGGGCGAACGAACAAAAAGGAGTAGCGAAGATCGCTTCTCTTTGCGAGGCGCCGGATTTTCCAACTCATAAGAGAGAAAATAGCCTGGAACACCGGATTCATGTGCCGGGCTCGTGCGAAAGCGGCATCAAGGGGGCCGATCAGAGAGACAATGGAGCCCTTTGGCTTGAGGATCCCGATCGACTTCTCGATGCCATCCCCTCGGACGGTCCCAAGCACCATGTCGTAGGCGCGCAGAACGGTTTCGAAATTCTGCTGCCTATAGTCCACGACCTCGTCCGCGCCGAGCCCTTTGACCAGTCCGAGATTCCCGGTGCTGGTCGTTGTGCCGACAGTCGCGCCGAGATATTTGGCGAGTTGGATCGCGAATGTGCCGATCCCGCCCGAACCGGCCGGGATGAAAATCTTCTGCCCGCACTTGAGGCCCGCCCGTTCCTTCAGTGCCTGCCAGGATGTCAGGCCAACCATCGGAATCGAGGCGGCTTCGTTGAAATCGAGCTTTGCAGGTTTGAACGCCGCAACACGCTCCGGAACGGCGACGAAATCGGCAAGCGTGCCCCGGCCCAGGTCGAACACGCTGGCGAAGACGGCATCGCCCACCTTGAAGCGTGTCACGCCGCTGCCGACCTCCGCGACGACGCCGGCGACGTCGCTGCCGATGGTTGCCGGAAGCTCAAAGCTGAGCACTGGCTTGAAAGTGCCCTTGGGGATGATGTTGTCGATGGGATTCAGTCCAACGGCATGGACCTGAACGAGGATTTCGTCCGGACGGATGGTGGGACGTGGGATGTCGGCGTATTCGGGTTGGGCGGATTTGCCGTAGCGCTTGAAGACGAGAGCTTTCATGGATTGACCTCGAAAAATGAATGTGTGGCCTGACGAACAGAGCCGTCACCTTGGAAATGCCTGCCAGGACGCCCCGAGTTCTCGCGCCGCATTCGAAGAAGAATGCCTGCATACGGCCCAAGCCGGCGATAAGCGAACCGCGTACCGACCACCTCGACATGCTGGGCGGATCCTTGGATGCGGTTCCGATGGGCGGCGCCCCGGCTGAAACGCCGCCCGATTTCCGTCAATCGGCGAGGGTCGGGTAGTCGGTGTAGCCCTTGGCGCCGCCGCCATAGAGGGTCGTCGGATCGAGGGGGTTGAACGGCGCACCCGTCTTCAGCCGCTCGACGAGGTCGGGGTTGGCGATGAACGGCCGGCCGAAAGCGAACAGGTCCGCCTTGCCGCCTGCGAGATGCTGTTCGGCCAGCGTCAGATCGAAGCCGTTGTTGGCGATGAAGGTCCGGCCGAAGCGTTGGCGAAGCGCGCTGTAATCGAAAGGCGAGGCGTCGCGCGGGCCGCCGGTCGCGCCCTCGACGACGTGGATATAGGCGATGCCGAGCTTGTCCAGTTGCTCGACCACATAATTGAACTGCGCCTGTTCGCTGTCCGAGATGACGATGCCGCTGGCCGGCGAAACCGGCGACAGGCGGACGCCGGTGCGATCCGCCCCGATCTGCGCCGACACGGCGTCGGTCACCTCAAGCAGCAGGCGGGCGCGGTTCTCGACCGAGCCGCCATAGGCGTCGGTGCGGGCGTTCGCCGTCTCGCGCAGAAACTGGTCGAGCAGATAGCCGTTGGCGCCATGCACCTCGACTCCGTCGAACCCCGCTTCGATCGCGTTGGCGGCGGCCCGGCGGAAGGAGTCGACGATTGCGGGGATCTCCCCGGCGTCCAGTGCACGCGGTTCGGAAACGTCGGCAAAGCCGTTGTTCACGAACGTCTTGGTTTTCGCGCGGATTGCCGATGGCGCGACCGGCGCCTCGCCGCCGAGCAGATCGACATGGCTGACCCGGCCGACATGCCACAACTGGACGAAGATGCGTCCGCCCCTGGCATGGACCGCGTCGGTCACCGTTCGCCAGCCCGCGATCTGTTCCGGCGTGTAGAGGCCGGGCGTGTCCTGATAGCCTTGCGCCTGTGCCGAGACCTGGGTGGCCTCGGTGACGATCAGGCCGGCGCTTGCGCGCTGGGCATAATACTCTGCCGCCAACGCCCCCGGCACCAGGCCGGCGCCGGCGCGGTTCCGGGTCAGCGGCGCCATGACGATGCGGTTGGAGAGCGTGAGAGGGCCGAGTTCATACGGCCCGAAGAGGGTTTTGTCGCTCATGGAGCGGTCGCCTTTCGTACGGCTGGGGCGTTCGGTCGGAGAATTCGCTGCCCGAAGACTCAGTCCGCCGTCCGATAGCGCGCCGCGGCCTGGTCCTGACGGGTGTTCGGAAGCATGGCCTGACGCGCCGCCTGATAGGTGTTCCATTGCTCCACATCGGGCAGCGGCGGAATCGTGACCGTCTCGCGCCTGTCGAAGCCGACCAGCGCCGCATCGACGAGGTCATCGACCTCCATCACCCCGGTCATGCTGTTGACGTCGGCGCCGGCATGCTCCCAGATTTCGGTGCGCGTCGCGGCGGGAAGCACCGCCTGGACATAGACGCCCTTCGGGCCGAGTTCGATGCTGAGCCCCTGCGACAGGAACAGCGCGAACGCCTTGGTCGCGCCATAGACGGTCATGGCGAATTCAGGGGCCAATCCGACCACGGAGCCGACGTTGACGATCGCACCTTCGCCAGCCTGCGCGAAGCGGGGAGCAACGGCGCTGCAAAGCCGCAGCATGGCTGTGGTGTTGAGGGCGAGGAGCTGCGTGACGACATCCGTCGATTGCTCGATGAAGCTGCCGCCAATGGCGGTTCCGGCATTGTTGATGAGGATGCCGATGCGCGCATCGTCGCGCAGCCGCGCCTCCACCACCGCAAGCTCGCCGGCCTGCGTCAGATCGGCCTCGACGATGTCGACCGCCACGCCGGTTTCCTGCCTCAGGCGTGCGGCAAGCGCCTCCATGCGCTTCCGGTTGCGCGCGACCAGCACAAGATCGTGGCCGCGACGTGCGAAACGGTCGGCATAGACGGCGCCGATGCCGGTGGAGGCTCCGGTAACCAGGACCGAGGGAAGGGTTGCCATGGGATTGCTCTCTGCTCTGCTGAAACCTATAATCATGATCGTCGTCATGATTGCCTAATTATGATGACGATCATGATTGTGTCAATGGGGCCGGTGGAGAAATTTGAAATGAAGGTCAGTCGAGAGAAGATGGCGGAGAATCGCGATCGGATCCTGGATGTCGCCAGCAGACTGTTCCGCGAGAAAGGGTTCGACGCCGTCAGCGTGTCCGAGGTGATGAAGGCCGCCGGTCTGACGCACGGCGGATTCTACGGTCATTTCAGCTCGAAGGACGATCTTGTCGCCGAGACGATTGACCATGCCCTCTCAAGGGGCGACAGCAGAGGCCTCGATCTCCGGGCTTATCTTGCCGACTATCTTGCGCCCCGGCATCGCGACAATCCTGCCGCCGGCTGTCCCACGGCGGGCCTTGTCGCGGATATCCGCCACCAGACGCCGGCTGCCCGCGCCGCCATGACGGCCGGCCTGCGGTCACAAATCGAGCGTGTGGCGAAAGCCCTCCCGGATATCGAGGCGGAGGACAGGCGCCGCGCGGCGATCGGATCCTGGGCTGCGATGGTGGGGGCGGTGATCCTTGCGCGCGCAATCGACGACAGGGCGCTTTCGGATGAGGTTCTGGAGCAGACGCGTGCTTGGATCGAGGCCGCGTTGGATCCGGCATCTGCCAAATAAACGATGCCCGCATTCACATTGTGCCAGCCATCGGCGGCTTCTTGATCACGCCGGCACTCAGCAAGGCGTTATAGCAGGCCGCGGAAAAACGGGCGTCTTCAGCGCCCTTGCCTTCGCTGAAGCTTCAAAATGGCGTTTCCATCGCCCGTTCCGGTCTGGATGGAGCGCTTTTCCACGCTCCGAGGCTCCCGGAGCCGCCTTTCGGGCGGACTCCGGGCGTGATTATGCCGCCAGCAGCTGATCTCCGATGCCCATGGCGGCATCAAAGCCGTCGTCACCCGGGTCTTCCAGGCGACGTGGCAAAGGTGCCGGGTGCATTTCTCCAGGACCGCCCTTCCTTGTGGAAGAGGGCGATCCTGTCCTCGTCGAACGGGTAACGGCGGCGAGCCATGGCACCTCCGGGGTACGGCTACCTCTTTCGTTGGTGCGCCGAATCCCCAGACGGTGCAAGGTCATCCACTATAAGACTTTATTCTCCGTGGACATTTGTCCACGGTGTTTGCGGAGAATAAAGTCTTATGCTCAGTGACCTTGCACCGTCCGGGGAATCGGCAGGGCAATCGCTTGTAGGAAGCGCTTGTAGGATTCCCGTACTGCCGCGGATGTGATTCATAGGACCCTCCGCATGGAGGGATTTTTAGATGGAGGGAGAAGAAGCGGTTCGCGGCCTTCTGGGGCATCTGGGTGCTCTGGAGGACCTGCGCCAAGCGTGCAAAGTGGTGTATCCGCTACGGGACGTATTGCTGGTGGTGCTGTGCGGCACCTTGAGCGGCTGCGACGATTTCGTCGAGATGGCCGCCTGGGGACGTCAGCATCTCGGCTTTCTGCGCGGCTTCGCACCATTCCCCCACGGGGTTCCCAGCCATGCCACGCTCAACGACGTGATCAACGCGCTTGACGCCGATGTGTTCGAAGAGTGTTTCGCCGCTTGGGTGGACGAGGTGTGTGGCGGCGCCCCGGACATCGTCGCGCTGGATGGGCGGAATCAAGCTGAAGTGCGACGACACGCTTTTGTTGATCTGGTGGCCCGCTTTTTAGCTATTGGCGCAGGGGGATGAGAACTCGTGCCGGTAGTCCACAGGCTTGATCCGCGCGCCTCCATCGCGAAGGCGGATCAAGCCTGTGGACCCACCCCCTACCTCTACCGGAACCGCAACGTCATCGAGCGCATGTTTGGACGCCTTAGCATTACAGTTGCGATGGATTGGCCTCCTGCCTGTTGAGCAGAGTTTGGGAGGTCGCCATGTCCGGTGTCGCGGTCGAAGACCTGCTGGGGCTATGGTCAGAGGAGCTGCATGGAGCCAAGGCCCGGCTCCGGCCGCTGTTCTTGCAGTCCGGCACGGCGGCCTCAGCCGGCGCGTTCCTGGACGGGCTGCTCGGGCCGGAGCGGCGCAAGACCGGGTGGATGCGCGCCGAAGCTGCAGGTGATACGGGTCCCTGGCGTCAGCAGGCGGTACTCGGCCGTACCTCCTGGAATGCCGACGCGCTGCGCGACGTGGTCCGTGACTACGCGCTCGATGCCTTGGCAGAGCCCGATGCCACGCTCGTCATCGACGAAACCGGCTTCCTCAAGCAGGGTAGAGCCTCCTGCGGCGTCGGGCGCCAGTACACCGGCTCGGCGGGAAAGATCACCAACTGCCAGATCGGCGTCTTCGCCGTCTACACCTCGTCCAAGGGCCACGCCTTCATCGACCGACGGCTCTACCTGCCCAAGGACTGGACGGGCAACCAAGACCGCCTCGCCAAACCCCACGTGCCCGAGGACGTGCGCTTCGCCACCAAGCCGGCCATAGCCGCCGCGATGGTGCGCCGGGCGATTGACGCGGAGGTGCCTTTCGCTTGGGTGGCAGCCGACAGCGTCTATGGCGTCGGTGAACTGGAGATGGTGTTGCGCCGTGCCGGCAAAGGCTACGTGCTCGGCGTGACCGGCAGTCACCATTTCAATTCCTGGAGCCCGATTTTGTCGGTGTCTGGCACCGCCGAGAAGATCGCCAGGGACCTGCCAGCGGAGAAGTGGATTCGCTTGTCGGCGGGCGATGGCACCAAGGGGCCGCGGCACTATGACTGGGCCTACCTGGAACTGGCCGATTTCGATCCTGAGATGGTTGGAGCGCCGCCCGGTCTGGGGCTCTGGACGCGCGGGCTGCTGGTACGGCGACGCCCCGTTGATGGGGAACTGGCCTTCTTCACAACCTGGTGCCGGCACGGTACGTCGGTAGACACATTGGTCCGCGTCGAGGGGCAACGCTGGTCGATCGAGGACGCCTTCGAGACGGCGAAGACCGAGCTGGGATTGGATCACAACGAGACGCGGAGTTGGCACGGCTGGCACCGACACGTCTCGCTGGTCATGCTCGCCTTCGCCCTGCTGGCCGTGGTCCGGCACAAGGCCGATACCCTTGCCACGCCCCCAAAAACGATGAGGAAAGTTCCTCGCCCATGGTCCGTTGGTCGATGCAGGAGATCCGTCGTGTTGCCGACCGCCTGACCCAACGGCGGATCGAGCCCGCCGACGTCATCGCATGGTCAACTTGGAGGCGATGCCATCAAGCACTCGCCTGCCAAGCCCATCGTAGAAAAGCGCAACTGTAATGCTAGGGCGGCATTGTCAACAATCAGTCAGCAAACCTGTGTCTGTCATATAGCTACGATCCGGATTCATAACCAGTAGGCGACGGTTGCCGCGATGTGTGTCATTGTAAGCAGAGTCGACCACATGCTCGATGTAGATCAGGACATCGCCAGCGGCGTCGCCACCGACCGCTGCGCCGGTGGCAAGGTTGACCGACACCGCGGCGGCCGAGCTGCGGTAGTCGGCGGTATCGCCACCAGCATCACCATCCAGCGTGTCGGCACCGGCGCCGCCGGCAAGCAGATCGTTCCCGTCGTTGCCGCTAGTTGTTTGGTTGCGAAACGTTGTTGGGACGTGAGCTGTTGGGTTGTCTGGGAATACGGCGCGTGGTTCGAGCGACGCCTTATGACGTCGTGTGTGGGCGCGCCGGAACTCGGCGCAGACCTGTCCGTCGACGCCATGATGAGCAACGCCGACCCGGCGTCCCTCCCGCTGTCAACCCCGTGAGCCGCCGTAAGGCGGTGGCCCGCCAGGGCCGGCGGGGCGGCGACTGGTAACCTCTGCCATGGCAACGACGGCGGGTTTCTTCCCGGCCATGGAGAGCCGTCATGTACCAGATCCATCCCAACGCCCGCACCACCCCGGCCGTGCGCGCCACCATCGCCTCATCCACCGAGCCCTCGGGCGTGCTGCCCAAATGCTACGGCGTTAGCACCGAAACCATCCGGAAATGGCGCCGGCGTGGAGGATTGCCAGGATCATTCCGCCCGCCCGAAGCATCTGCGGTGGCGGGCTTCCGAGGAGGAACGCGCCATCGTCTGCGAGCTGCGCCGGATGACCGGCTTTGCGTTGGACGATCTCACCTTCACCCTGCGCCACTTCCTTCCGCATCTGAACCGCGACGCCATCTACCGCATTCTCAAGGCTGAAGGGCTGGGCCGACTGCCACCGCCTCCATCGACCAAACCGGTGAAAGAGGTGAAGAAGTTCAAAGAGTATGACCTCGGCTTCCTCCACATCGATATCAAGCATTTGCCCAAGTTGCAGGTCATCGGCGGCGTGCCGCGCAAACGCTACCTTTACGTCGCCATCGACCGCGCCTCACGGCGGGTTCACCTAGCGGTCAAGGACGAAGAGACCGAGGCCTGCGCCACTGCCTTTCTGAAGGAGGCAGTCGCAACCTTTCCCTTCACGATCACCCACGTCCTGACCGATCGCGGCAGTTGCTTCACCGCCGACGTGTTTGAGGCGGCCTGTCGTGCACTTGCCATCGAGCACCGGAAGACCAAGCCCTACACCCCCAAGACCAACGGCATGGTCGAGCGCTTCAACGGCCGCATCGGGCGGGAGGTGCTGGTGATGTGTATCGGCACCCATCAGACCTTGGAGTGCCTACTGAAAGGCTACAACCTCGCCTACAACGCTCGCCGCCAACGGGTCTTGGATGGCCGATCCCCCGACGAGGTCGTGAGCGAGCGCCTGAAAGCAAGACCAGAGCTGACCAATCCATCCTATCGACCTCCCGATCCCTGCTCCCTGACCAAAACCAAAATCGCGGCGCAGCTGAAGGTTTTTACCGCCAAGGAGGTGTCGCAACCTGACACCACCAATCAGTATGATACTTTGTTTTTTGATCTCTCATAGCACATACGGAAAATCAGACAGCTACTCATCGATCAGTATGAAACTTTATTCTCTGCGAACACACGGAGAATGCCCCGCTTACTCCACCGTCACGCTCTTCGCCAGATTGCGCGGCTGGTCCACGTCGGTGCCCTTCAGCACGGCCGTGTGATAGGCCAGCAGCTGCACCGGGATGGCGTAGAGCAGCGGGGCGACCAGCGGGTCGCAGGCGGGCAGCTCGACCGACCAGCGGACCTTGTCCTTCAGCTTGTCGATGCCCTTCCGGTCGGCCAGCAGCAGCACCTTGCCCGACCGTGCGCAGACCTCCTGCACGTTCGACACCACCTTTTCGAACAGGGCGTCGGACGGCACCAGCACGATCACCGGGACATTGTCGTCGATCAGCGCGATGGGGCCGTGCTTCAGCTCGCCGGCGGCATAGCCCTCGGCGTGGATGTAGCTGATCTCCTTCAGCTTCAACGCACCTTCCAGGGCCAGCGGATACATGGCGCCGCGGCCGAGATACAGCACGTCGCGGGCCTCCGACACCTCCTGCGCCAGCTCCTTCAGCCGCTCGTCATGGGCCAGCACGTCGGCGGCGCGGGCCGGCACTTCGCGGAGCGCGTGGGCGATCTGCTGCATCCGCTCCTGGTCGATGGCGCCGCGGGCGCGGCCGACGGTGACGGCAAGGCAGGCCAGCGTGGTCAGCTGGGTGGTGAAGGCCTTGGTCGAGGCGACGCCGATCTCCGGCCCCGCCATGGTGTAGAGCACCGCGTCGGATTCCCGGGCGATGGTGCTTTCCGGGGCGTTGACGATCGACAGGATCTTCTGGCCCTGGCGCTTGCAGTAACGCAGAGCTTCCAGCGTATCCAGCGTCTCGCCCGACTGCGAGATGAACAGGGCGATACCGCCCGGCGGCAGCGGCGCCTCGCGGTAGCGGAACTCCGAGGCGATGTCGACCTCGACCGGGATGCGGGCCAGCGTCTCGAACCAGTATTTGGCGACGAAGCCGGCGTAATAGGCGGTGCCGCAGGCGACGATGGTCAGCTTCGACGCGCCGGCCAGATCGAAGGGGAAGTCCGGCAGGGTGAAGGTGCCGGTCTCCGGGTTGATGTAGGCGTTCAGCGTGTCGCCGATGACCTGCGGCTGCTCGTAGATTTCCTTGAGCATGTAGTGGCGGTAGCCATCCTTGCCGATCAGGGCGCCGGACACCGCCGTGGTCTTCACCGGACGCTCCACCACCGCGTCGCCGGCATCGTGGACGATGGCGGCGGTGCGGCTGACCTCGACCCAGTCGCCGTCCTCCAGATAGCAGATGCGGTTGGTCAGCGGCGCCAGCGCGAAGGCGTCCGACGCCAGATACATCTCGCCGTCGCCATAGCCGACGGCCAGCGGCGTGCCGTGGCGGGCGCCGATCATCAGCTCATGCTCGCCAGCGAAGATCAGCACCAGGGAGAAGGCACCGGTGAAGCGCTTGAAGGCGGCGGCCGACGCCTGGACCGGGGTCATGCCCTGCTGGTCCAGGTAGTAGGTGACGAGATGGACGATCACCTCGGTGTCGGTGGCGCTTTCGAAGACGTAGCCGTGGCCGGTCAGCTCGTCCTTCAGCTCCTGGTAATTCTCGATGATGCCGTTGTGGACGACGGCGACACGCTTGGTGGCGTGCGGGTGGGCGTTGTTCTCCGTCGGACCGCCATGGGTGGCCCAGCGGGTGTGGCCGATGCCGACCGTCCCGGACAGCGGCTGGTCGCGCAGCTTCATGTCCAGGTTGGCCAGCTTGCCCTCGGCGCGGCGGCGCTCGATATGGCCGTTCACCAGGGTGGCGACGCCCGCGCTGTCATAGCCGCGGTATTCGAGCCGGCGCAGGCCCTCCACCAACCGGGGGGACGCGTCGTGGATGCCGTTGATGCCGATGATGCCGCACATGGACCTGATGCTCCTGAAAAAAGGTACCGGCTGACGAGCCGGAGAGAAACGGATCCCGGACCGATCCTACGCCTTTTTTGCTTTCTCGTTTTGCTTCCGTTCGCGGAAACGCTTTGCCCAGCCGGCGTACGCCTTCTGGTTGCCGCGGGCGACCACCAGCGCGTCCGCCTCCACCGCCATCGTCACCACGCTGCCGGCGCCGACGATGGCGCCGTCGCCGATGACGACCGGGGCGACCAGCGCGCTGTTCGAACCGATGAAGGCCCCGGCGCCGATCTCCGTCCGGCTCTTGGAGAAGCCGTCGTAATTGCAGGTGATGGTGCCGGCGCCGATGTTGGCCTTGGCCCCGACCCGCGCGTCGCCGATGTAGGTCAGGTGGTTGGCCTTGGCCCCGGCCTCGATCACCGCGTTCTTCACCTCGACGAAATTGCCGATGTGGGCGTCCGGGCCGATCTCGGCCCCTGGCCGCAGCCGGGCATAGGGGCCGATGACGGCGCCGCTGTCGATGCGCACGCCCTCCAGATGGCAGTAGGGCTTGATCTCCACCCGGTCGCCGACCGTCACGCCGGCGCCGAAGAAGCAGCCGGGGCCGACCACCACGTCGCGGCCGAGCCGGGTGTCGACGCTGAGGAAAGTGCTGTCGGGATCGATCAGCGTGGCGCCGTTGTCCATCGCAGCCTTGCGCAGGCGGCGTTGCAGCAGCTTCTCCACCTCCGCCAGTTCGGCGCGGGAATTGACGCCGACCACCTCGGCCGGAGCGGCCTCCACCACGGCGCAGGCCATGCCGGCGCGGCGCGCGATCTGGACCACGTCGGTCAGGTAATATTCGGACTTGGCGTTTTCGTTGCCGACGCTGCCGATCAGGTCGAACATGCGCGCGCCGTCGAACGCCATCAGGCCGGCATTGCACAGGGTGACCGCGCGCTCCTCCTCGCTGGCGTCGAGATACTCGACGATCTTCTCCAGCCCGTCGCGGGCGTTCAGGATCAGGCGGCCATAGGCGCCGGGATCGTCGGGGCGCATGCCCAGCACCACCACGGCCGGGTCGGCCGCCTGCCGGCGCGCCTGCACCAGCGCGCGCAGCGTGTCCGGCGTGACCAGCGGCGTGTCGCCGTACAGCACGATGACGTCGCCGGTGAAGCCCTCCAGCAGGCCGAAGGCGGCGCGCACGGCGTCGGCGGTGCCGCGCTGCTCGTGCTGGACCGCGGTGGGGTAGGGGGCGACGGCGGCGGCCACGCTGTCCATGCCGGGGCCGACCACGACCACGACATGGTCGGGGTCGAGCGTCTTCACCGCGGCCAGCACATGCCCGACCATCGGCCGGCCGGCAACCCGGTGCAGCACCTTGGGCAGATCGGATTTCATGCGCGTGCCCTTGCCGGCGGCGAGGATCACGCAGGCGAGCGGACGATGGGCCATGGTGATGTTCCTGGTCGAGCCTTGAAGTGGAAGGGAAAGCCGGTCGATGAAGGCGACGTACTTGAGCCGGTAAAGGTTAAGACATCACTGCTGGAGAGGACGGCGCTTCTCCGGGAGTGGGCGCCGCACCATCCGCATTTCCGAGAATGGTGTGCCACAGCACAGCATGGAAGCCCAAGTCAACTTTTGTTTCAATCTGCAATAAATGAATGTTTCCAACAGGTTGCCCGCTCAATTTCTTGTGGTTTCCGTCTGCCGTCTTGCCGCTTGGCGATGGCTGCGGTCACCCGGTCCCGCCGGTCTGCCCGGCATGAGGGGGCTCGGGATCTTTCAGTGACATGTATCCGATGCCGGCCGCAATCTCCAGGGCAGGACGGCCGAATTCTGCCGGCAGAGAGGATGACGTCTTTCACAGGTCATGGAAATTTATCCTTTCGGTTCCGGCTAATCTTTTATTTTCAAGATCAGGGCGCCGCCAAATCCTATTCTGTCCCTGGGCCGTTCGGGGGCGAAGTTGAACAGTATTGTCACCGAAGTAGCGTTTCGCTTGCCCTGCGTCAATTCGGCCTTTAGGTCCGCGCGTCACGGTACCCACAGCCGGCTACCGGTCTTTTTCTGAGTAGCCTGGATCGCAGAGCCGTCATAGTCATCCCGCCGTCCAGCCGGCGAGGTCCGATGACGTCTGGCCGGGGGCGCCATGCAGGGCCCAGCCGGAAGCCTGACCGGAGCCGGGGCGCGCGGTCAGGCGGGCTGTCTGGGGTTGGTCCTGTCTGGGGCCGGCCCTGCACCAAGGGCCGATATCGCGATGCCCGGTGCAGGTGGTTTTCAGGCTGTGGGGTGGCCGGAAGAGTCGTGCTTCTGCCGCAGCGCCTTGAGCAGGGCAGCCCGGAGCGTCTCGGGCGAGCAGGGCATCTCCAGCAGGATTCCGCTGAACGCGCCGGCTTTCCGGCGCTGGAGAAGGCTGGAATCCCCCGTGATGCCAATCCATGGCAGGGGATAGCCGATCTCGGCTTCGAAGCGGCTGGCCAGCTGGTCGCCGGTCTCCTGGCCGTTCGTCGGAGGAAGAAGCAACACCGTCGGACGGAGATTGTCTGCCCTGGTGTCTGCAATGATGTCATCCAGGTTGTCGCCGGAAACGACTTGGCATCCCCAGGACTCCAGCAATGCTTCGATGCCAAGACGCAGAATCGCGTTCTGCTCCAACACAACCACAGTGTTCCCTTCGATTGCCGGCACTGTGCGACGCCCTCCAGCCATGAGTGGTCCGGAACATTTCCAGAAACGGTAACTCGTGGGCTGATGCGACATTGCACGCGGTCTCAATTTTGTCATTAACCTGTGATGGGTTCAACCGTCGGTAGGTTCTGGCCGTGCCGCTCACCAACACAGGGGCGATCTATATCCCGATGCCGTCGGATACATACGCCGATACTATCCCTTTGACCGGAAGGGGTATCCCTCAGGACCCGCGTGCCGGAACCGCAAAGCCCCTAGACTGGCAATGGTCGATCCGGCGCTGCCGGGCGACGGGACGCCGATCCGGGGGAGGACGCGCCATGATGCAGGACGATGCCCTGACGGCCGGTTCGCTGGCTTTCGCCGTCCTGCTGCTGACGTTGGCCGCAGCCGGCAGGCACGACAATCAATCAAAAACCTGCCGGGTGCGGGTCGGACGGCGGCGTGCTTCGCGGCCGTCCGGCCAGCGTCACGGCAGCAGCCGATGGGAAGGAACTCCACCATGGCCTCTCACATGGCTCGGATCGTTCATATGGGCAAACTGGGCGGCTTTGCGGCGTTGCTGGACGGCAGGATGCTCGAGCTGGAAGGCTGTTTCCTCTGGCCGTCGGCGGCGGCACTGAGCGGCGCGGCGCGGCGGGCCGGCATCGCGCTGTCCGACCTGATCCTCGACACCCGCTCCACAACGGGGCCGGCCGGGCCGGCCGCCGCGGTCAGCGCACAGTCTGCGGCGAGGTTCCGGCCCGGCGGTCTGCTGCTGGCGGCGTGACCCCGGTCAGGTGGACCACCACGCTGCCGAAATCGCTGTCCGTCTCCAGCCGGACGGGCAGCGGTGGAGAGCCGGCGGCGACCGGAGCCAGCCACAGATTGACCGGCGGCCGGTCGGCAGGGTTGTTGCGTTGCCAGAAGCGGCCGCCCGACGATGACCGGGCATAGCCGGCCACCGGCTTGTAGTTCACCCGGCATTGCTGGGCGACACCGGAGAAGATCGAGTAGCGCGACGGGTCGACGATCCGCCGCCCCACCTCGCTGAATACCATGTCGTAGCGGCGGCGGCCGTCGAACACCGGCAGCGACCGGTCGCAGCCCTCGCTCGCCCCCACCGCGAACAGCAGGTCGAGCACGGCGGTCAGCGGATCCAGCGTGCCGCGCTGCAGGTCCGGCGGCACCGGCTCGCGGTCGTCCTTGTCCGCCGGCGGCGTGACGCTGGTGGAGACGTCGCCCTGCGGTCCGTAGGTCAGCGTGACGTTGCGCGGTTCGCCGCGCAGCAGGCTGGTCTGGCGGTGGCTGTCCGGCCGAAAGTCGTCGCCGCGGACATGGCCGTCGCTCTCGGAGTCCGTGCGCCAGCTGAACAGCTGGCCGATGGTGCCGCCGGTCACCGCCGACACGGCGATGCGGTAGCGGTCGCCGGTCACGTCCAGCGTCGCAGTCACATCCAGCGCGGTCACCCCGCCGACGAAGACCCGGTAGGTCGCCTTCACCGGCTCCGCCGACGCCACGGCCGTTGCCAGGGGAAGCAGGGGCAGGGAAAGGCCGGCCGCAATCAGGGCTGTCCGGGCAGGGTGGAGAAGATGGCGGGGGAGATGGCAGGGAAGGCGGCGGGGGCTGGGCTGGGGCACGGTCCAAAGCTCCTGCGGTCGTCGGGACATTTTCGGGGGCGGCGTTTTCGGGGCGTCATTTCGGGTGGGCAATCTTTTTTAAGATGGGGATGAATCTGACGCTTGACACCCGGTGGGGAAGGCCGTAGAAACCCGCCCACCGCAGCGGCGGGGCCGACGAAAGACGGTCGCGGCGCAAAAGAGTTCGGTACAGAGTTTCACGGTTCGGGCGCGTAGCTCAGCGGGAGAGCATTCGCTTCACACGCGAAGGGTCACAGGTTCAATCCCTGTCGCGCCCACCATTAAAAAAGGCTTCGGACGATTGTCCGGGGCCTTTTTTGCTTTCCACCCCGCCCGACGGGAATTGCGCACGCAGGGGCGAACCGGAACGGCCAACATCGAAAAATTCTTATGTGACGGGCGATCCCGCGGTCGATTGACGCAGATCAGCCCCTTTTGCGCTGCAATAGGCTAGACAGGGCATCATTCCTGTCACCCGCTTCGGAAAGCCAACTCACATGGACGATACCCGTATCGCTTTGCTGTCTCTCGCCCTGCTGGTCGCCGTCCTGGCCGTCATCATCGGTTCGGTGATCCTGGTGCCGTCCTTCACCGCGCTGCTGGCGACGCTGCTGGCCTGGGCGAACCTGGCCTATCTGGTCGGCATCACCTTTAAGCGTTGATGGCCAAGCGCCGATCCGAAACCGCGGCGGAGAGGGAGGTCGCCCTCTCCGCCGCGGGTGCCGAACCATGATAGTTCGGCAATAGTCTGTCCTGCGGAAAGCTTTTCTGGACAGGAACGGTCCGTCGGGGTATCCAGCGCCCGTTTCGCTGTGCCAAGGACCGACGCCATGACACCGACCCCTGCCCCGTCGTCTTCCAATCCGATCGGCACCCTGTCCGCCGGCACTCTGCCGATCCTGCAGACGGTCGAGGATCTGCGGTCCCAGGTCGCCGCCTGGCGCCGGGAGAGGCTGACCGTCGCACTGGTGCCGACCATGGGCGCCCTGCATGACGGCCATCTGGGCCTCATCCGGCGCGGTCGCGAGCTGGCCGATCGGGTGGTCGCCAGCGTCTTCGTCAACCCGACCCAGTTCGCCCCGCACGAGGATTTCGACCGCTACCCGCGCGATGAAAGCGGCGATGCCGCCAAGCTGGCCTCGGCCGGCTGCCACACGCTCTACGCGCCGACCGTGCCCGCCATGTATCCGCAGGGCTTCGCCACCGCCATTTCGGTCGGCGGTCCGGCGGAGGGGCTGTGCGGGACCTTCCGGCCGCAGATGTTCGGCGGCGTGGCGCTGGTGGTGACCAAGCTGTTCCTCCAGGCCCTGCCCGACGTGGCGGTGTTCGGCGAGAAGGATTACCAGCAGCTGATGGTGATCCGCCGCTTCACCCACGATCTCGACATTCCCGTCCGGGTCGAAGGGCTGCCGACGGTGCGCGAGGCCGACGGGCTCGCCATGTCTTCGCGCAACGCCTATCTCAGCGCCGACGAGCGTGCCCGCGCGCCCGAACTGAACCGGGCGCTGACCGCCGCCGCCGCCGCGCTGGCGGCAGGGGCGGAGGTCGACGGCGTGCTGACCGGCATCCGCGGCCGCATCGCCGAGGCCGGCTTCGGCGCTATCGATTATGTCGAGCTGCGCGACGCCGAGACGCTGGAGCCGGTGAGCGCCGTTACCCGGCCGGCCCGCCTGCTGGCCGCCGCCTGGATGGGCAAGGCCCGGCTGATCGACAATGTGCCGGTGATCCCCGCCGGCTGACCGGCCAGAGATTGGGGCCCTAACATTGGGGCCCCAACATTGGCAGTTGCCGGCATGATCGGCATTTGACCGGCATTTGTTGTGCGCCTAGCATTCCCGGACGGGCAGGATCCCCGATGGTTTCATGGCCCCCGCGATGGGGGCGGAAAGGCCACTTTGCGGCTCGTTCGTCGCAACCAGCAGGGGGAAACGGTTTCCCTGATGCCAATCCTTCTGACCGGCCTGCTGCTGGTGCTGGCAGCGCTGGGGGGCACCGCAGCTTATGTCGCCACCCGCAACCGCGCCCCGGCCTCCCAGACACAGCTGGGACCCGACAAGAAATACGCGTCGCTGCCGCTGATGACCTTCAGCCTGGGCGGCAACGATGCCCGGATGGTCGACGTCAAGGTTCTGCTGGAGATCGACCCGTCGGTGGACGGCAAGGTGGCCGACCCCTATGTCCCCCGCATCACCGACCGGCTGTCCGACCGCATGCGCCAGCTCGACCCGCAGCAGCTGACCGGAGCCGACGGGGCGATGCTGATGAAGAGCACGATTGCCGGGGTCCTCGACCGCGAACTGCGCGGCGTGCGGGTGAGGGAAATCCTGCTCGACCGGATGGTGGTCAGGTAGCACGCTTCCAAAAAAGAGGCCGCCCGGCCCGGGGGGATTTCCGCGGGACCGGGCGGCTCTTGAAACTACGCCTTGGTTCTCAGTCGGCCAGCCGGGTGGTCAGGCGCGGGGCGGCGCTGGTGGCCGCCGCGACATAGCGGGCGCGCAGCGGCTTCAGGACGAACAGGGCGAGGAAGGCGGCCAGCGCGTTGACGATGGCGACGCTGTAGAAGACGGTCTGCCAGCTCCCGGTCGCCTCGACCATCAGGTTGCCGACGGGCACCAGCAGCGCGGCGACGCCCTTGGCGGTGTAGAGAAGCCCGGCGTTGGTGGCGGCGAAGCGCGACCCGAAGGTGTCGCCGCAGCAGGCCGGGAACAGGCTGAAGATCTCGCCCCAGGCGAAGAACACCAGACCGGTCAGGATGACGAAGGCGACCGGGTCGGCGCCGTATGCGCTGAGCGCCATCACGCCCACCGCCTCGATGGTGAAGGCGATGAACATGGTGTTCTCGCGCCCGATATGATCGGACACCCAGCCGAAGAAGGGCCGCGTGATGCCGTTCATCACCCGGTCGATGGACAGCGCGAAGGTCAGCGCCGGCAGAGTCAGGCCCAGGATGCTGACCGGGGCGTCGATCAGCCCCATGTCGGTGGCGATGGGGCCGAGCTGGGCCGTCACCATCAGGCCGCCGGCGGCGACCATGGTGAACATGCCGTACATGATCCAGAAGACCGGCGTCCGCAGCATCTCCTGCGGGGTATAATGGCGGCGCTGCGGGGCGGTGCCGCCGCGCGCCTGCCCATAGCCGTGCTTCGGCGGGTCGGCCATGAACCAGGCCAGCACCAGGATGACCATCCCCTGGCCGAGACCGAAGGTCATGAAGGTGTTTTCGAAACCGGAGGTCTCGATCATGGTGGCGATCGGCACGACGGTGAGGGCGGAGCCGGCGCCGAAGCCGGCGGCGGTCAGGCCGGCGGCCAGCCCGCGGCGGTCGGGAAACCATTTCAGCGCATTGCCGACGCAGGTGCCATAGACGCCGCCGGCGCCGATGCCGCCGATCACCGCGGCGAGATAGAGCAGGGTCAGCGAATCCGCCACCGCGTTCAAGGCCCAGGACAGGGCGCACAGCGCGCCGCCCACCAGCACGACGATGCGCGGACCGAACCTGTCGACGAACCAGCCCTCGACCGGCACCAGCCAGGTTTCGGTGACGATGAAGATGGTGAAGGCCACCTGGATCGCGGTGCGGCCCCAGCCATGCTTGTCGTCGATCGGCTCGACGAACAGTGTCCAGCCATATTGCAGATTGGCGATCATCGACATGCAGACGATGCCGATGGCCAGTTGCATCCAGCGCCCGCCCCAGGGTGCGACCTGGGCCGTATTGCCGTGCGTGTTACGCACCATGTCCTTCCTCCCCATTGCACCCGACATGTTCTGTTCGGCGACATGTTTCGTTCGGATTGCCGGACCTTGGGCTCGCGTTTGGCCGCATCGTTGGCTTCTGATGTCCGGTCCGGAAAAAAGGCGACGGGCTGAGGCTCTCTGCCACCAACTTGGGGTTGCTGGCATGCCAAATGCCCCATGCCCGCCTCTACGATCATCAGTTTGACGGATGATGTCAATACGAACCATTTATCGGACGGACAACAGACATGCGGATTGTCGATTTGTATCCGCTGGATTTCCGCAGAATGGGAAAATGACCGTCCCGGGACTGGCCGGAAGAGACAGGCCCTGCGATGATGAACGGCCCAACCGAAGGACGCGGTCCCATTTCACGCCCCACACCATTGCCTGAGCCGCCGCTGCTGGCGATCACCGACCGCAGGCTGGCCGACCGGCCGCTGCCGCAGGTGGCGGAGCGTCTGTTCGCCTGCGGCGTGCGTTGGCTTTCCTTGCGGGACAAGGACTTGCCCGATAGGGAAAGGCTGGATCTGGCTCGCGCATTGATTGCGTGCGCCCGTCCGTGGGGAGCCCGCGTCACCCTGCATGGCGACCCGGCGCTGGCCGCCGCGGCCGGTGCGGACGGGGTGCATCTGCCGGCCGGCGGCGATCCGGCGGCGGCGCGTGCGCTGCTGGGGGGCGGGGCGCTAATCGGGCTGTCGCTCCACGACTCGGACAGCGCGCAGGCGATGGCGCGGGCGGCCGGGCAGGCCGATTACGTGACCGTCTCGCCGGTTTTCCCCTCCGCCAGCAAGCCGGGCTACGGGCCCTGTCTGGGCGAGGCGGGCCTGCGGCGATGGGTGGATCTCGGAGTGCGCTGCGGCATGCCGGTGATCGGGCTGGGCGGTCTCGACCGGGCGGATGCGGTGGCCGGATGCCGGGCGGCCGGGGCCGCGGGCGTTGCAGTGATGGGGCTGGCGATGCGCGACGCGCAGGCGCTCAAGCCTCTGCTGGCGGCGCTGGCGCCGGAGGGGGACGATCTGCCGCGCTGAGGCCGGCCGTAGGCGCAATTCACGCCTGTCCCCCTGGACATCTCAACGGCTTGCATGCATCTGGTATGTAGGATACGAAAACGCCGAAGGTCCCGAACCGGGGACCCGCCCGGCTGCGCCGCAACGTCCGGCGAGACATGAGGACATCCACTCCATGACCTTTCCCGCTCTCAACGTCCAGCCCCTCGACACCGGAACCACCTTCCGCAGTCAGGTCTATCACGCGCTGAAGCAGGCGATCACGGAGATGGACATCTACGACCATGACCGCGAGATCCGGCTGGACGAGCGGCAGCTCAGCGACAAGCTCGGCGTCAGCCGCACCCCGATCCGCGAGGCGCTGACGCTGCTGGAGCAGGAGGGCTTCATCCGCCTGCAACCGCGCCGCGGCATTTTCGTCGTCCGCAAGACCAAGACCGAGATCGTCGAGATGATCCAGGTCTGGGCCGCGCTGGAAAGCATGGCCGCCCGCATGGCCGCCGAACATGCCCCGGCCGCCGAGATCCACAAGCTGTGGGACCTGTTCGGCAGCTTCGAGCAGCGCAGCCCGAAGGACCATGTCAGCGAATATTCCGACGCCAACATCGCCTTCCACAAGAGCATCATCCAGCTGAGCGGATCGAAGCTGATCCAGGACGTCACCGACAACCTGTTCATCCACATGCGGGCGATCCGCAAGCTGACCATCGGCCAGGAGGATCGGGCCGAGCGCTCCATCCACGACCACCGCGCCATCATCAAGGCGCTGGAGGACCGCGACGCCAACCTCGCCGAACGGCTGGTGCGCGAGCACACCATGGGTCTGGCCGCGCATGTCGAGAAGCACTGCGATTTTCTTGAGTAAAGAACGGATCAGGGCGGTTTATGCCGCCCTGAACGCAGCGGGCCTCAGACCGTCACCGCCTCCTTATGCGCCGTCTCCAGCTTCGGCATATCGTCGCCGTCGATGGTCACCACCCGCAGGGAGTTCGTCTTGCCCGGCGTCCCGAACGGCACGCCGGCGGTGACCACCAGCGACTGGCCGGACTTGCCGATGCCGGTCTCCGCCGCCGCCGTCAGCGCACGGCCGACCATCTCCGAGAAATTCGCCACGTCGTCGGTCAGCACGGCATGGACGCCCCAGGCCAGCGACAGCCGCCGCGCCGTCGCCTCGTTGGCGCTGAGGCCGAGGATCGGCACGCTGGGCCGCTCGCGCGAGGCGCGCAGCGTGGTCGAGCCGGTGGTGGTGTAGGTGACGATGGCCGCAGCGCTGATGGTTTCCGCCACCTGTCGCGCGGCGGCGGTCAGCGCGTCGGGGGCCGTCGCCTCCGGGCTGGGATGGTCGGCATCCATGATGCGGCGGTAGAGCGGGTCGCCCTCCACCCGGCGGACGATGCGTTCCATCATCGCCACCGCTTCCACCGGATAGCGGCCGGAGGCGGACTCCGCACTCAGCATCACCGCATCGGCCCCGTCATAGACGGCATTGGCGACGTCGGACGCCTCGGCGCGGGTCGGAGTCGGCTCCGACACCATGGATTCCAGCATCTGGGTGGCGACGATCACCGGCTTGCCCATGGCGCGGCTGAGCCGGATCATCTTCTTCTGCAGGCCCGGCACGTCCTCCGGCGGCAGTTCGACGCCGAGGTCGCCGCGCGCCACCATCACCGCGTCGGACAGTTCGATGATGCGGTCGAGCGTCGGCAAGGCTGCCGGCTTCTCGATCTTGGTCATCACATGCGCGCGGTTGCCGATCAGCTCGCGCGCTTCCAGGATGTCCTCCGGCCGCTGGACGAAGCTGAGGCCGATCCAGTCCACCCCGAGGTCGAGCCCGAAGGCGAGGTCGCTGCGGTCCTTCTCCGACAGGGCGCTGAGCGCCAGCGCCGCACCCGGCACATTGACGCCCTTGCGGTCGGACAGGGTGCCGCCGGCCACCACCTCGGTCTCCGCGAAGTCGGGGCCGCAGTCCAGAACGCGCAGCCGGATGCGGCCGTCGTTCAGCAGCAGGTCCAGGCCGGCTTCCAGGCTGGCGAACACCTCCGGATGGGGCAGGCAGACGCGGCGGCTGTCGCCCGGCCGGCGGTCGAGATCCAGGCGGAAACGGTCGCCGATGGCGAGATCCACCGGCCCGAAGCCGAAGGTGCCGACCCGCAGCTTCGGCCCCTGGAGGTCGAGCAGGACGCCGATCGGCCGGCCAACGGTCTTTTCGGCGGCACGGATGCGGGCGAAGCGCTCCGCATGTTCGGCCTGGGTGCCGTGGCTGGCGTTCAGGCGGAAGACATTCACGCCCGCCCGGGCGAGCGCCGTGATCTGGCTTTCCGACGAGCTGGCGGGACCCAGCGTGGCGACGATCTTTGTGCTGCGGTGAAACGGCATGACGACAGCCTTCCTCCGCCCGGCCCTTTGCGAAAAGGGGCGGGACTGGCGAACGATGATGAGTTGGGGTTCGGTGTTGGGCCGATGCTGGAAGTCCTAGGCCGGACGGTCAAACGGCGCCCGATCCTTATTCCGCATCGTGAGAGTGGTTCCACCCGCGGCACATGGACAGCCGGCCGGCCCGTCGGCGACACTGGGGCATGCCCGAGACCGCGCCGCAAAGCCCCGTTCCAGCCCATCCCGCCGCCACGCTGATCCTGCTGCGGGATGGGCCTGAGGGGCTGGAACTGCTGGTGATGGAACGCCATGCCGGCCTGCGTTTCGCCCCCGGCGCCACCGTCTTTCCCGGTGGGCGCATGGAGGCGATGGACCATGACCCGCATTGGCGCCGGTTCTGGCCGGATGGGGACCCGCCGGCCGATCTGGCGCACCGCGTCGCCGCCTTGCGGGAGTGCGCGGAGGAATGCGGCGTTCTGCTGTCCCGCGATCCCCTTGCGCCCGGCGCTCTCGACGAGCTGCGCCGCGCCCTGGCGGCGGGGGAGGGGTTCGCCGCGGCGCTGGCGCGGGCGGGCGCCGTCCCCGCCCTCGACCGCATGGCGCCGCTGGCGCGCTGGGTGACGCCGGAGATGCTGCCGCGCCGCTTCGACACGCTGTTCTATCTGGCCCCGGCACCGGAGGGACAGCAGCCGGTCTGCGATGGCGGTGAGGCGGTCGGCACCCTGTGGGCGAGCCCGCGCCGCCTTCTGGCGGAGGCCGGGGCCGGACAGCGGCGGCTGGTCTACGCCACCCGGATGACCCTGCTGCGGCTGGCGGGCTGTGCCGACAGGGCGGCGGCGATGGCCCTTGCCTGTCCTGTCCAGGGCCCCGGACAGGGAATCCCGCCGCCGATCGTGCCGCGGCTGGTGGAAACCCCGTCCGGTCCCGTGCTCCGCATTCCGGAGGGCTGCGGCTTTTCGCCACTGGAGACCCCGGCCGAACATGTTAGGCTTGGGTAAGATTAGGTAAGTCGGGACGGGTTTCCGCGATGTGAAAATTGCGCGATGGTGCTATTGTGCGACGCGGAATGCGCAATCAATCTCCAGACTGACGCACGGCGCCGGATCCCGCCGAGGGAAACGGCAGCGGGGGCGGAAGCAGGAGGATCGCGCAATGGATGTCGGGTTCGTCGGAAACGGGGAGATGGCCGATGCGATCATGGACAGGCTGCGGCAGGCCGGGCACCGGCTGCACCACGACCGCCATGGCCGCGGGGCGTTCCGTCACCAGGCCGGGATGTGCGACGTCGTGATGCTGCTGTTGCCCGATGCCCGCGCGGTCGAGGCCGCCCTGTTCGGCGACGCCCGTTTCGCCAATGACGGCTTTGCCGGCGCCCTGCCGCCGGGCACGCTGGTGATCGACCTGTCCCGCATCCCGCCGTCCGAGGCTTCGGCCAACGCCGCGCGGCTGTCCGGCATGGGGGTCCTGACGGCCGATGCGCCGCTGGCTCCCGGCTTTACCCCCGGCTTCACCATCGATCTCGGTGGCAGCGATGCGGCCTGCGCGCGGGCCGAACCGCTGCTGCGGCTGTTTAGCGATGGCGTCGTTCGTGCCGGCGGACCCGGTGACGGGCAGCGGGCGCATCTTGCCCGGACTGCGGACAGGAAGAACGACGATCCGGATGGACTGCACCGGCTGCTGCGTCTGATGGCCTTCGACGGGCCGGCCGAACCCATGTTGAGTGCATCATGAACAGCTTGACCGCTCCCGACATCGCCCCGCTCCGCCATCCGGCCGCTGTCCTCCTGTCGGCCGTACCGGACGTGATCGTTCCCTTCGGTGCCGGACTCGGCGCGGGGTTGGGCGATGGCCGGGCCGATGTCGGGCGGCTGGGCAACAAGGGGGCGCGTCTGGTGGAGATGGCGGCGCTGGGCATCCCGGTGCCGCCGGGCTTCGTCATCGCCGCGGAGGCCGGGCGCGGGCTGGGCGCGCAGGATGCGCTGCCGGCCGGCCTGATCGAGCGGATCGACGGCGCCATCCTGGCGCTGGAACGGCAGGCCGGGGGGCGTTTCGGCGATGCCGGGCGTCCGTTGCTGCTGTCGGTCCGCTCCGGCGCCGCGGTGTCGATGCCCGGCATGATGGACAGCATCCTCAATCTCGGCCTCAACGACCGCAGCGTCGAAGGGCTGGCGGCGACGTCGGGCGACGCGCGCTTCGCCTATGACTGCTATCGCCGGCTGGTCCAGTCCTTCGGCTGCGTGGTGATGGGCGTGCCCGGCCACCGGTTCGAGGCGCTGCTGGACGAGCACAAGGAGGAGCGGGGGCTCCAGCGCGACGGCGACCTGACGGCGGAGGACTGGCGCAGCCTGCTTCCGTCCTTCCTGCGGCTGGTGGAGACCCGCTGCGGCCGGCCCTTCCCCCAGGACCCCGCCGAGCAGCTGCGTCTGGCGGTGGCGGCGGTGTTCCGCTCCTGGATGAACCCGCGGGCGGTGGCGTTCCGCGCCCTGCACGACGTTCCGGAGGATCTGGGAACGGCGGTGACGGTCCAGGCGATGGTGTTCGGCAACCGCGGGCCGGATTCGGGCACCGGCGTGCTGTTCACCCGCGACCCCTCCACCGGCGTGCCCGGCCTGTGCGGCGAGTTCCTTGCCGACGCCCAGGGCGAGGACGTGGTGTCCGGCACCTGCGACCCCGACCCGCTGAGCGCCGGCCAGCTCAACCCCGACCGCTCCATGGAGCGCCGCCTGCCGGCCGTTTATGCCGAGCTGTGCACCGTGGCGGAGCGGCTGGAGCGTGCCTTCGCCGACATGCAGGACATCGAGTTTACGGTGGAGGGCGGACGCCTGTTCATCCTGCAATCGCGCAGCGGCAAGCGGTCGTCCGAGGCGGCGGTCCGCATCGCCGTCGATCTGGCGGAGGAGGGGATCGTCACCCGCGACGAGGCGGTGCGCCGCGTCGATCCGCAGGCGCTGGACGAGCTGCTGCGCCCGACCCTGACGGCCGATGCGCTGGCGGCGGCCATCGCCACCGGCCTGCCGGCCTCGCCCGGAGCGGCCACCGGCCGGGCCGCCTTCACCACCGACGACGCGGTGCGGCTGGCGCGCGGCGGGGCGCCGGTGATCCTGTGCCGGCCGGAAACCTCGCCGGAAGACATCCACGGCATGCACGCCGCCGTCGGAATCGTCACCGCCCGCGGCGGCTTCACCAGCCACGCCGCCACGGTGGCCCGCGGCATGGGCCGGCCCTGCGTCTGCGGCGCCCGCATGCTCCGCATCGATGTCGAGGAGGGGGTGATGCGGGTCGGCGAGGTGACCGTCCGCACCGGCGACCTGCTGACCATCGACGGCAGCAACGGCGCCGTGGTTCTGGGGGCGGCCCCGTTGCAGCGGCCGGCGCCGGACGGCGCGACCGCCCGGCTGCTGGAGTGGGCGCGGGAATGCGGGGTGGGGCTGGCGACGGATTGAGGGGAAGAGGACCGAGAGGAAGGCGTCGGGTTGCGAACGCCTTCTCCCTGGACAGCGCCCGTTAGGCCCGCATGAGCGCCGTAAGATGGGCGGCGCAGCCTTCCGCCAGACCGGTGGCGTCATAGCCGCCCTCCAGCGCCGACACCACCCGGCCGCCGCAGACGCGGTCGGCAAGCTCGACCAGCTTGCGCGTCACCCATTCGAAATCCTCGTTGGTGAGGCCGAGCTGCGCCAGCGGATCGCGCTTGTGCGCGTCGAAACCGGCGGAGATCAGCAGCAGTTCCGGCTGGAACGCCTCCAGCGCCGGCAGGATGACGCGCTCCACCGCCTGGCGGAACTCGACGGAGCCGCTGTAGGGCTCCAGCGGCAGATTGAGGATGTTGCCGTCGACGCCGCGCTCCCAGGAATTGCCGGTGCCGGGATAGAGCGGCGACTGGTGGGTCGAGGCGAAGAACAGGTTGGGATCGTCGGCGAACATCGCCTGGGTGCCGTTGCCGTGATGCACGTCGAAATCGACCACCGCGACACGGGTCAGCCCATGGACCTTGCGGGCATGCTCCGCCCCGACCGCGATGTTGTTGAAGACGCAGAATCCCATGGCGCGGGCGGGTTCGGCATGGTGGCCGCAGGGGCGCACCGCGCAGAAGGCGTTGGTCGCCTCGCCGGCCAGCACGGCATCGACCGCGGCGCAGACCGACCCGGCGGCGCGCAGGATCGCACCGCGCGATCCCGGCGACAGCAGCGTGTCGCCGTCCAGCCGCTGATAGCCGTCGGTCGGAACCGCGGCCAGGACCGCATCGACGTAAGAGCGCTCATGGACGCGCGACAGCTGTTCCACATCCGCTTCGGGCGCGGACCGGCGCTCCAAATCGCGGAACTCCGGCCGATCGAGCACCTGCCACACCACGGCCAGCCGTTCCGGCGCCTCCGGATGGCCGGGCCCGGTGTCATGTGCGAAGCAGTCGTGATGGGTGAAGATCAGGGTGGTCACAGAGGGTCACTCCCATGGCAAAGGCGCCGCCGGACTCGATGTGCCGGCGGCGCCGCAGTCGGGTGGGGCGGCCTGGGTAGGGCGGCCGGGTGGGACGGATCAATGGGCGTAGGTGGCGGCGGCCGGCGGTTCCGCGACCCCGGTGACCGTGCCGTCCAGCTCCTGCAATTGCAGCCGGGTGAAGTCGCGGGCGCTGACGACGCCGACCAGATGTCCGTCCTCCAGAACCGGAAGATGGCGGATGTGGTGCTGCTCCATCAGTTGCAAGGCCTGCCGCACGCTGTCGGACGGGGCGCAGGTCACCGGCTGGCGCGTCATCAGCTGCGACACCGGCATCGCCATCAGCGAGCTGCCGCGCTCCAGCAGGGCGTGCACGATGTCGCGCTCCGACAGGACGCCGGCCAGCGTGTTGCCTTCGGTGCGGCAGACGTCCTTGACGACCAGGGCGCTGATGTTCTCCGCCTTCATCAGGCGGATGGCGTCGGCGACCGTCGCACTGGTCCGCACGGCGACGACGCGGGCTTGCTTGGTGCGCAGGATGTGTTCGACCTTCATGGCGGGACTCCTGATCGGCTGCGGCTGGCGGGAAAGCCATCTGTGGGGCGGCCCGTCTTCAGGGCCGGCAGGGCGCCCGGCCGGGCGTCGTGCTTTGAATATGGTATGCCAAATACTGTACGCCAATCAAACAATTTCGATGGCCAATTTTGGCGGCGGCCCCAATTTTCAGGCCGCCTCATACGATGGTGCAGCGCAACGGGCTTCGCCCTGTTGGCTCATGATACCAACGCAGCACAGCCATACTGTTCGTAATGCGATATGTTTGTTATGCATGCAAATGAGCTTAGGCATGCGGTATGTGCATGTCCGGCATCATGTACCTTGTATACCAAAAAACTTGAACCAATTGCTGCATCGCGTCATAACGGAACTGTCACGCCGAAGCCGACCAAACAAAAAAGCACCCCACCGAGACACTGGAGCGATGAACATGTTGGAAATGCTGGTTCTGGCGCTTGTGCTGTCCGTCTTCGGCGGCACGGTCCATTATATTCTGTCGATGCAGATCGCCAACGCGGGCAAGTCGCAGCGCGATTTCTCCTCCGCGCCGCTTCGCCTCGCCAACCCGACCGAAGCCGATCTCAAGGAGCCGGAAGACGAACTGCCGCCGGGGCCGGCCTGGGCGAGCTTCCCACGCGCCTTCTGATCCGCGGCTCTTCCTTCCTGTCATCGTGAGAAAGACGGCCTCCCAGGGCCGTCTTTTTCGTTTTCGCCTTCGGTATTTCCACCCGGTCAGGCGAGCGGCAGCACCAGCTGGAAGCTTTTGATGGTCATCCGCTTGCGGTGGTAGAAGCGGTGGGCTTCGCCGCGCTGGATGCCGGAGATGATCTCCATCTGGGCGCAGCCGCGCTCCCGCGCCTCGCCAGCCAGCCAGTCGAACAGCTTGTCGCCCAGCCCGTAGGAGCGCTTGGCGGAGCTGGTGACCAGATCCTCGACATACATGTAGCGGCCGCGCGACAGCGTCTCGTGGACGCGGAAGCCGCCGCAACCGGCGATCTCGCCGTCCAGCCGCAGCAGGGCGAGGTTATAGCCGTCGTCCATCTGACGGCGGATCTGCGCGCGGTAGGCTTCGGGGTCGGTCATGTGGGTCCGCAGCTCCTTCATGATCGGGTAGCTGGCGGCGATATCGGCATCGTCACGCGCCACGACGATCTCGATGTTCTGCTGCTGGTCCATGGCGGTCGACTCCTTATCAATATGGGTTCTGCCCGGATGGGCGCCGGCGCCGACGGTACGTCCCCGGTGCTGGCATACCATATGCCAGAAGATTGTCAGGCCAAAAGCTGGCCTGCCACACTTTCCGCGTACCGGAAAACCAATGGCCGGGCGTAGGCCCCGCAACGGCGTGAATGCAGCCTGCGGAAACAGTTCGTGCCTTCCACTAATCGCTTGCACGGCATTCGGCATCTGGTATACCATATTGATAATTCCAGATCGGATCAGGACCGCACCGATTTGGCGGGGGGTGAAAACCCGCCTCCCACAGCAGTGAAGCGCCCCGGGGCCGCATCCCCGCCGCGCTGCCACTCACAGCAAACAACAGCATCAAATTCCGAAGCATCTCAGAAGACACCCAAAGAAAACGCCTAAAGCATCAAAACAGAAGCGACGCCCGAATCGGCAGAGAACCGCTTCCTAGGAGGAGATAGAAGATGCAGCATACGAATTCGGAGGCGCAGGGAGCACCGCTCGGCGGCCGCTGGATGCAGTTGGTCATCGGCGTGATCTGTATGTCGATGATTGCAAACCTGCAATATGGCTGGACGCTGTTCGTCAACCCCATCGATGAAAAGTATCATTGGGGCCGTGCCGCCATTCAGATCGCCTTCACCATTTTCGTCGTGACCGAAACCTGGCTGGTGCCGGTCGAGGGCTGGTTCGTCGACAAGTTCGGTCCCCGCATCGTCGTCGTGGTCGGTGGCATCCTGTGCGCCCTGGCCTGGGTCATCAATTCGTTCGCTGACTCGCTGGCGCTGCTCTATATAGGCGCGGCCGTGGGCGGCGTCGGTGCCGGCGCCGTGTACGGCACCTGCGTCGGCAACGCGCTGAAGTGGTTCCCGGATCGCCGCGGCCTGGCCGCCGGCCTGACCGCCGCCGGCTTCGGTGCCGGTTCCGCCCTGACGGTCGTTCCGATCGCCAACATGATCCAGACCTCCGGCTTCGAGCAGACCTTCCTGGTGTTCGGTCTGGGCCAGGGCCTGATCGTCTTCGCGCTGGCCTGGTTCCTGAAGGAAGCCGACCCGGCCCTGCTGCCGAAGACCAAGAGCAACATCGCTCAGAGCCGCCGCAACTACACCCCGCAGGAGACGCTGAAGTCGCCGGTCTTCTGGGTGATGTACCTGATGTTCGTCATGGTCGCCGCCGGCGGTCTGATGGCCACCGCCCAGCTCGGCCCGATCGCCAAGGACTTCCACCTCGACGGCATGCCCGTCAGCATCATGGGCCTGACCCTGCCGGCGCTGACCTTCGCGCTGACCATCGACCGCGTGCTGAACGGCGTGACCCGTCCGTTCTTCGGCTGGGTGTCCGACCATATCGGCCGTGAAAACACGATGTTCGTCGCCTTCGCCATCGAAGCGGTCGGCATCCTGGCGCTGAACCAGTGGGGTCAGCACCCGGTCGCCTTCGTCGTCCTGACCGGTCTGGTGTTCTTCGCCTGGGGCGAGATCTACAGCCTGTTCCCGTCCTGCTGCGCCGACAGCTTCGGGTCGAAGTTCGCCACCACCAACGCCGGCCTGCTCTACACCGCCAAGGGCACCGCGTCTCTGGTCGTTCCCTTCGCCAACGTGATCGTGTCTTCGACCGGCAGCTGGCAGGCGGTGTTCTTCTTCGCCGCCGCGGTCAACGCCATCGCCGCCTTCATGGCCCTGTTCGTCCTGAAGCCGATGCGTGCCCGCCAGATCGCCGAGGACACCACCCAGCCGGTCGGCAAGCTGGTGACCGAGGGCGCCGACTGAAAGAACCGCGGACTTTCCGCCGACAGGGTTCCCGTTGACCGGGGGGCCAGCCGGAACTCCAAGTAACGGCGGAACAGTGTAAGGGCGGACAAGATACCGCCGGAAAAACGACAAACCGGCATCGGGACCACCGCATTGGTCCCGGTGTCGGTTTGTCGCGTTTTGGGAGGCCGGCCGTGAACCGCATTCACGACCCGCGCCCCCCGACCGACAGGTCCGGGCAGAGAACGCTCGGAGACTGATATTCTGTATACAGAATACGGCTGGTGCCGTCAACACGGATCGAAAGGGGTGGGTCGATCATGTTGGGTATTCTCGTCCTGATGCTGGCGGCCTTCTGTTCCGGCGCGCTGAACGCCGTCGCCGGGGGTGGCGCCTTCATCACCTTTCCGGCCCTGCTGTTCGCCGGGGTGCCGCCGGTGGCCGCCAACGCCTCCAGCACCGTGGCGCTGTTTCCGGGGCAGGCGGCCAGCAGCTGGGCTTATCGGCGGGAGATCGCGGCCGGCGGTCAGGTGAATGTGCCGGTCTTCGCCGCCCTCAGCCTCGTCGGCGGACTGGTGGGCGCGCTGCTTCTGCTGGTGACGCCGAACGCGACCTTCGCCCGCTTCGTGCCCTGGCTTCTGCTGTTCGCCACTTCCGTCTTCGCCATCGGCGCCTATGCGCCGGGCATCGTGTCCCGGCTGCGGCTGGGCGGGCGCAGCGTGCTGGTGGTGCAGTTCCTGATCTCGATCTATGGCGGCTATTTCGGCGGTGGCATCGGCTTCCTGATGCTGGCGGCGCTGACTCTGTTCGGGCTGCGCGATATCCACGCCATGAACGGGCTGCGGCTTCTGCTGGCGATGCTGATGAACGCGGCGGCGGTCGGCACCTTCATCGTCGCCGGCGCGGTGTCCTGGCCGGAAACAGTGGCGATGGCCCTGGCGGCGGTGGCCGGCGGCTATGCCGGCGCCATCGGCGCGAAGCGGGTCGATCCCAAGCTTTTGAAGACCTTGGTGGTCATCATCGGAGCGGTGCTGACCCTGTACTTTTTCGCGAAGGGAGCCTGATCCGAACGGGGTGTATCCGGCGTCCGCAATCTCAACCGAGCCCCCACATTCCGCATTGACATACGGTATGTGGTATACCAAACTCCAGACACAGTTTGCGCGACAGACTGTTGGATGCCGCTGCAAAGCGACCGGTCAGCCGATGGATGCGGCCGGTGCGGGCAGGCTGGCGTCGTCCAGCCCCACAGCATTCAAAAAGTGAAATCGGGGGAGAGGGGAATCCGGCATGAAGATCTGCATCTACGGATCCGGGGCCATCGGCGGCTACCTCGGCGTTCGCCTGCATCAGGCAGGTGCCGAAGTCAGCCTGGTGGCGCGTGGCGCGCATCTGGCGGCGATGCGCGAAAACGGCGTCACCTTGCTGATGGGGGAGGAGAAGACCGTCGTCCACCCCCGCTGCACCGACAACCCGGCCGAACTCGGCCCGCAGGATTATGTGATCGTCGCGTTGAAGGCCCACTCCGTCCCCGGTGTCGTGCCTGCGATGCAACCGCTTCTCGGTGACCACACCGCCGTCGTCACCGCGGTCAACGGCATTCCCTATTGGTATTTCTACGGCACCGGCGGCGAGTTCGACGGCCGCACGCTGGAAACCGTCGATCCGGGGTCCGTCCAGTGGAAGGGCCTTGGTCCGCAGCGCGCCATCGGCTGCGTCGT
This sequence comes from Azospirillum sp. 11R-A, assembly GCF_049472615.1. NCBI lineage: Bacteria > Pseudomonadati > Pseudomonadota > Alphaproteobacteria > Rhodospirillales > Azospirillaceae > Azospirillum > Azospirillum sp. 11R-A. Next base: position 173,567 of record NZ_JBCEBL010000015.1, read on the forward strand.
CTATCCGGCGACCGAGGTGGTGGAGCCGGGCGTCATCCAGCATGTCTATGGCGACAAATTTTCTCTCGGCGAGCCGGACGGGTCGAAGTCGGACCGCGTCGTCGCCCTGTCGAAGGCGATGGAGGCTGGCGGCCTGCGCGCGCCGGTGCTGGACCGCATCCGCGACGAGATCTGGCTGAAGCTGTGGGGCAACCTCTGCTTCAACCCGATCAGCGCGCTGACCCATGGCACGCTGGAGGTCATCTGCGGCGATGCCGACACCCGCGCCGTCGCCAAGTCGATGATGCTGGAGGCCAAGGACATCGGCGACAAGCTGGGCGTCCATTTCCGCGTCGATGTGGAGCGCCGCATCAACGGCGCCGCTGCGGTGGGGGCGCACAAGACCTCGATGCTTCAGGATCTGGAGCGCGGCCGGCCGATGGAGATCGACCCGCTGCTGTCGGTGGTGCAGGAGATGGGCCGCATGGTGGGCGTGCCGACGCCGACCATCGACGTGGTGCTGGCGCTGGTGAAGCAGCGCGGCGAGACCGCCGGCTGCTACAGCAGGCCGCAGTCCGCCGCTCCCGCCCGCACGCCGGAAGCGGTGGCGGCCCAGTAGGCAAAACCAGAAATCGAGTCAGGCGACGCGGCCGGCGCAAACCAGGACTGGGTTCGCGCCGGCCGCCTCAAGGGGGGTGGAGCGTCATGAAGGTCGAGGACATTCTCCGCAAGAAGGGCACGCGCATCGGCATGGTGCGCATCAATGAAACGGTGACCACGGCGCTGCGCCTGATGAAGGCGGAGAACACCGGCGCGCTGGTGGTCAAGGACGTCTGCCGCACCGAAGGCAACACGGTGGTCGGCGTCATTTCCGAACGCGATGTCGTCCGCGCCCTGGTCGACCGCGGTCCCGCCATCCTGGAGCAGGCGGTTTCGGCGCTGATGACGCGCGATCCCTACTGCTGCAGCCCGTCGGACTCCGTCCGTCATGTGCTGAGCCTGATGGACGAACACGGCATCCGCCATGTCCCGGTTCTGGAAGGCTCCACCCTGGTCGGCGTCGTCAGCGTCCGCGACCTGATCCGCCGCCAGTTGGAAGAGCTGTCGGGCGAGGGCGTTCCGGTGGCCGCCGCCACGGCTGCCGCCACAGCCGCCGCCACAGCCGCCGCCACGGCGGCGGAAGGCTGGGACTTCCCGGTCGTTGCCAACCAGTGAGTGCTGCGGGTGGGGCCGGCGCATGTCCGCCGCCCCACCTGAGTTGCCGCTTCGGCGCTTGCCCGCCCTGATCCGGCCCTGACCGGGAGCCTTGACCCAGGGGTGGGCCGATTATTGCCCGCCGCCAAGGCCGGCCTTCGAAAGCAAACGACATGAAGATCGCGATACCCAGGGAGCGCCGCCCGGGCGAGCGCCGCGTCGCCGCGTCTCCCGAAACCGTCAAGAAATTCAAAGCCCTCGGTCTGGACGTGGTGGTGGAGAGCGGGGCCGGCCTCGGTTCCAGCATCACCGATGCAGCCTATGAGGCGGCGGGGGCCGCCATCGCCGCCGACCAGGCTTCGGCGTTGGCCGATGCCGACATCGTCCTGAAGGTGCAGCGTCCGCTGATCGCTTCCGAGGGCGGTGAGGACGAGCTGGCGCTGATCCGCAAAGGCGCGCTGCTGTTCGCTATCCTCAATCCCTACAACAGCCGCGACCATGTGAAGGCCTACGCCGATGCCGGCGTCAACGCCTTCGCCATGGAGTTCATGCCGCGCATCACCCGCGCCCAGGTCATGGACGTGCTGTCCTCCCAGGCCAACCTCGCCGGCTACAAGGCCGTCGTCGATGCCGCCAGCGAGTATGGCCGCGCCTTCCCGATGATGATGACCGCCGCCGGCACCGTGCCGCCGGCCCGCGCCTTCATCATG